>CAYPUQ010000414.1:0-5478 GCA_964413655.1 uncultured Solibacteraceae bacterium
CGACCGCTCCCGCGCCCGCGGCGCCTCCGTCAGCGCACCCGCCCGCGCCGCAACCCGGCGCGGTTCATCGTACACACCGCGATACCGGCCCAGGTAGCAGGGGTCATGGAAAACCACCCGGCCATGCTGGCTCGCGGGCAGGCTCGACGCGTGACGCCCAAGAAATTCGCTGTGGTGTTCAATCGGCGGTGATTCCCCGTATTCTTTCCAGTCTTCCGAGATCGTGCGCACGCAATGCGGACAGATCGAAATCATCCGCTTCACCTTGGCGGCCCGGATCGCCGCCAGATTCTCCCCGGCGAGTTGGCCGAACGCGAGGTCGTTTCCCAACCGGCGCGCGGCGTCGCCCGTGCATTTTTCTTTGCGAAGGACACCGTAGGAGAGTCCCAGGAAATCCATCACTCGCGTCAACGACTGCACAATCTCGTGCCCCTGGGGATCGTAGGCGCCCATACATCCCAACCAGACGCAATACAATTGCGTCCCGTTGTAGACCGGCAGACCGGCCTTCTCGATGAACTTGTCCCGCTCCGGGGAAGCCATCCCCAGCGGGTTTCCATACCGCTCCAGATTCAGGAACAATTTCGTTCCGTACTCGTCTTGCCACTTACCGGTATTGACGGCGCCACGCCGCAGACCGACGATCATCGGCAGGTGCTGAATCCCCACCGGGCACTGGTACTCGCAGGCGCCGCAGGTCGTACATTGGAACGCCGCTTCTTGCGACAGGTGCTTGCCGAGCAACGGGAACTCCCCGTCCGGCCCGAACTCGTTCAGGAAGTCGCGGAACCCCAGCGCGATTTCCTTCGGATTAAGAACCTTCCCAGTGTTGTGCGCCGGGCAGTGCTCCGTACAGCGGCCGCATTCGACGCACGAATAGACCTGAAGCGCCGTGAGTTTCGTGACATCTTTCCCCGTGTCGAGACCGAAGTCGTCGTCATCGGCCAGCGGCGGGATTCTACTGAATCCGTCGCGGCCGAAGAACACCGCGAACGGGCTCAAGACCAGGTGGAGATGCTTGGTGTGCGGAATCAGGGGAAGGAAGACCACCAGAGCCAGCGAATGAGCCCACCAGACAATCCTGTTCGACGGCGAGCCCTGCGCCTGCAGCAGAAAGTCCGCCAGATACGTGAGCATCAGAACGTTGATCAGGAGCGCGATCAGCCCCGACTCCCACGAGACCGCGCCCAACCATTTCGGCCGCACCAGGAACCGCCGGATGGCCAGGCCCATGATCGAAACGGCTACCGCCGCCGCGAACAGGGCAGCGAGGCCGAAATAGAAACGGCCGAAGAACCCGCTGTGGTCGAGCAGCGGCCAGCCGAAGCCCCGGCCGGCGTGGTCCACGGTCACGAGCGCGAATGCGCAAAAGCCCCAGAAAACGAACGCGTGCGCCCACCCCGGCAATGGCCGCTGGCGGATCACCTTGGTTTGCAGCAGTACCTCGGCGAAAAATCGCCGGAAGCGCGGACCGAGCGGGCGGACAGAGAATCCCGCATCCGGTTTCGCCCCACGAATCGTGCGCACAACCGGACCGAAACGCCACCAGAAGCCGAAAATGGACAGCAACAGGAGAGCGGCGAAAACCAAGCGTTCCGCCACGGACGGAGAATCCATACGGCTGACTGTAGCACGGTGCTTCCACCGCACTCAGCCGCGCATCAGTTCTTGCTGTACCAAGCGGCGTTGGCCGCGATCGCCGCGGATTTCTCCGGCGGAACATCATCGAGCGCCATGATCGCCGAAGTGGGGCAGACGGGGATGCACGCCCCGCAGTCCACGCAGTCGTCCGGATGGACGTAAAGCATCGGCACTTCCTCGAAGCCAGCCTCGTCCTTCGTCGGATGAATGCAGTCAACCGGGCAGACTTCTACGCAGAGTTCGTCCTTGGTGCAGTCGTCAGTGATTACGTATGCCATGCCATTCTACAAGCAATCGGCATGCCGCGACAAACTGCTGGAGATTTCAGCAGATTTCGCCGGTTCTCCCCCAACACGCTGTGTTTTGCCCCAGACCCGCACAGCGAGCATGCGCCAAAATTCGCGATTTATCCGTACCAGTAACGGACGGGCCCGACGTCGACGTGAACGAAACTACTGCGCCGGTAGTAGCCGACTCCGCCGGTTTTCAAGGCGCGGGCGGCATTGCGGACCTTGAGCGCCGAAATGCCTGGAACGCGGAGATCCACGGCCATCCCCTTCATGTGGTAGCTGTTGCGGGCGACGCGCCGCGACCGCCGGCGGGCCAGCGCGTTGGTCCGGGGCGAGCGGTAGGCCGAGATGACCTGCAACTGCTCGGTGCTCTTCAAGTCCTGTCCGAGTTCGTGGAGCAGATCGAACAGCCGCGGATCGAAATCGGCGATCTTTTCGGCCTTGTGGTCGCGCAGCACCTCGTTGAGGCGTTGGAGCGCTTCGGGCTCGTAGCCGCCGTCGCGCCAGTAGACGCCCTCAAACTCGTCCCTTGTATTGATGTTCTTAATGGAGAGGACGCGTTCGCCTATCTCCTCGGAACAGTAAGGTTCGTACTGGACTGTTGATACTTCCTCCGCCGGATCGTCGATCACTCCGGCGGCTGCGGCGCAATGCTCACAGTCCTCGTCGACATCCTCCGGCGGGCGGGCGCCGGAAAGGGTGGCTCCAAAGGCCAGACCAAGAAGTCCTCTACGGGTCCAATCGTTCAGCATGATGTATGGCTTCCTTGCTCGGGGTTCCGGGCAAACAAGTCTTATAGCTTACCGAACTTCTGGCTCGTTTGGGGGGCGGGTTTACTCCAGCAGGCGGTGGATCAGGACCTGGGCCTCGCGGGCGTCGTGATTGTAGATGTCCTCACGAATCTGAAGACGGCCGTCATCGAACCATGCCGTGGTGTAGTCGAAGGTAATGGATCTTGGTTGGGCGAGGTACAGTACGGCGGTTTCACCCGAATCGACGGACTCCCGCAATTTCTCGCCGTCCCAGCCGCGGTTGCCGCTCAAGAGGTGAAGAGCCAGTTCAAAGGGCTTCTCCAGCCGGATGCAGCCGGAACTGCGGTCGCGGCGGTCGACGCGGAAGAGTTGCTGTTCCGGGGTGTCGTGCAGGTAGATGTCGTCGCGGTTGGGCACGTTGAAGCGCATCCGGCCAAGCGCGTTTTGCGGTCCGGGTTTCTGGCGGAACCAGTAGCGGAGGTTCTCACGGCGGACGGTTGTCCAATCGACCGAGAGGAGATCCACCTCTTCCGGATCGTTCCAAGGCCCCCGGAAGGCGATGAAGCCCTTCTCCAGCATCTGGTCCGGACCGCGCTGGAGTTTCGGCAGGATGTCGTACTTGGCGAGCGAGCGCGGCACGGTCCACATGGGGTTGAGCGTGATCTGGTTGACCCGCGACGTGAACAGCGGTGTCGGCCGAAAGCGGGAGCCGACCTGAACGCGCATGACGAGAACCTCTTCCCCTCCCTCGCGGACGGTCAAGCGGAAATCCGGAACGTTGACGCGGATGCCGTCGGCCGGCGCGGCGCCCTCCCGGAGGGCCCGCTCGGCATTAACGAGCAGGCGGCCCAGGCGGCTGGCGGCGGATTCATTCAGCGCGGCGAGGGTTCGCACGCCAACGATGCCGTCGGGCTTCAAGCCGTGCGCGCGCTGAAAGGCACAGACGGCTTCCACCAAGTCGGCGTCGTAGTGCAGCGGCCTGCCGTCGGCCGCGGGCGGGACGAACTCTTCGGTCCAGGCCAGTCGAGCGCGCAACGCGGGAACGCGTTCGTCCTCAGCGTCCGGGTCGATCTTCGGCCCTTCGCCGATGGGCTGCCAACCGCCGGCTTCGACGATGCGGCGGTGGTGCTCGATGCCGGCGATCCACCCGGCTTTCGCGGCATCCAAGCCACCGGCGCGAAGCTGTTTGACGAACTCGGCGGCGGCTTCTGCCACGTCGCGGTCGAGCGGCACCGGCTCGGCGGCCCACAGGGATACACCGAGGGCTGCTACGGCGCCGGCGATCAGTTTCCTAGACAAGAAGTCTCCTCCCGCTTGCCCTTCTCTTCAGAATAGCATCGCGCGGGTGCGATGGAACGGCCAACCGCGTTACACTTTGAGACTTATTGCCGTCTCCAAACCTATGAGCGATCTCCAGGTTCCTCCTCCCCGTCCGCGGCTGACGATAACGCAGTGGCTGGTCTGCTTCGTCGCGGCGATCGGCTTCGCCTTCGACATCTACGAACTGCTGATGTTGCCGCTGATCATCCGGCCGGCGCTGATGGACCTCGCACAGATTGCGCCGGGGACGCCCGAATTCAACAACTGGGTGGGGCTGTTGTTCTACGTGCCGGCGGTGGCGGGCGGCATCTTCGGTCTGCTGGGCGGGTACTTGACGGACCGCTTAGGGCGGCGCCGGGTGCTGGTATGGAGCATCCTGCTGTATGCGTTCTCGGCGCTGGGAGCGGGGTTCTCCACGTCAATCGAAATGCTGCTGATTCTGCGGTGCACGACTTTCATCGGGGTGTGCGTGGAGTTCGTGGCGGCGATCGCGTGGCTGGCGGAGTTGTTCCCGCACCCGAAGACGCGCGAAGCGGTGCTCGGCTACACGCAAGCGTTTTCCTCGGTCGGGGGCCTGCTCGTAACGGTCGCTTACTACCTGTCGGTGACCTACGCGGAATCGCTGCCCGCTATTTATGGCAGCCACGACGCGTGGCGATACACACTCATCTCGGGCGTGATTCCGGCGTTGCCGCTGATCATCATCCGGCCGTTCCTGCCGGAGTCGCCGGCGTGGGCGGAGAAGAAGCGGGCCGGAACGCTGAGACGGCCGAGCATTGGCGAACTCTTCCAGCCGGCATACCGGAAGACCACGCTGGTGACGGCGTTCATGTTCGCCTGCTCGTATGGAGCGGCCTTCGGAGCGATCCAGCACATTCCGCGGATCGTGCCGGGGTTGCCCGAAGTTCGCGAACTGGCCCGGAACGCACAGGAGCAGGCCGTGTCGATAGTGCAGTTCGCTCAGGAGATCGGCGGGTTGACGGGGCGGTTTCTGCTTGCCTTCCTGGCGGTACGGATACTGTCGCGGCGAAAGCTGCTGCGGGTGTTCCAGGTGCCGGGCTTGGTGATCGTGCCGCTGGTGTTCCTGTACCCGGCGCTGACGGACCTGACGATGCTGAAAGTGGGAATCTTCCTGGCGGGACTGATGACGGTGGCGCAGTTCAGCTTCTGGGGGAACTACCTGCCGCGCGTATACCCCGTCCACCTGCGAGGGACGGGTGAGAGCTTCGCGGCTAATATCGGCGGGCGGATGATCGGCACCTTCGCGGCGGTGGTGACGACGCAGTTGGCGAACATCATGCCGGGAGCGACAGCGTTCGCGCAGCTTAGTTACGCGGCGGCAACGGTGGCGTTTCTGGTGTACGCGGCCGGGTTCGTGGCGAGTTTCCACTTGCCGGAGCCGCAAGAAAAGACGATGCAGGAGTAGCGAGCCGGGGGACCAAGTCTCCCGGCCCGCGTCCAGTCCTCACTCGAAC
>CAYPUQ010000415.1:0-5413 GCA_964413655.1 uncultured Solibacteraceae bacterium
GCCGCTTCGCGCAGCGCCAGCGGCAGGCGGATGGCGAACGTGGCGCCGCCGTTCGTGTCGGCTACCCACATGTCACCCCCGTGATCGAGGATGCTCTGCCGCGAAAGCGCCAACCCGAGCCCCAACCCGTTCTTCTTGCCGTGGCTGACGAATGGCTGGAAGAGTTGTTCGCGAATACCGGGGGCGATACCCGGCCCCGTGTCGCTCACTTCGATCTGGACGTGACCGCCGTCCGTCCGGGCGCGAATCGCGATCTCGCCGCCTTGCGGCAACACCTCGAGGGCGTTGCCTACGAGGTTCAGAAACACCCGTTCGATCCGGCCGCGCTCGACGGAAATGTCGATACCCGGCGGAACCTCGGCGCGAATCGCGACGTTCTGCGCCGCCGCGCCCGCCTGGTAGGACTCCAGGCACGACTGTACGATCTCGTCCAGGGCACACACCTCGCGCGGGCCCGAACGGCCCCGCGTCACCTGTAGCAGATCCTCGAGCATCTCCTGAATCCGCCGGCTCGAACGGTAGATGTTCGTCGCCACGCGCTTCACCTGCCCCTGCGTGAGGTCCGTGTCCACCAGCATCTCCGCGCCGCCATAAATAGCCGCCAGCGGATTGCGCAGATCGTGGACGATCGAACTCGCCATCCGGCCGATCGTCGAGATTCGCTCCTGGCGGATCAACTCCCGGCGGGCCGACTGGATCGATTCGCACATCGCGTTGAACGTCCTGCCGAGCCGCCCCAACTCATCGCTGCGGTCGAGGTGTACCCGATGGTTATAGTTCTGCCGTCCCACCTCGACAGCCGCGGCGTCGAGCATTCTCACCGGCTGCACGATCCGTCGCGCCAGCGCGTAGCTGAGCAGCAGTCCCAGCAACAGCGCGCTCAGCCAGATCAGCACCAGGTTTCGGCGCAACTCGGTGATGCTTTCGCTCGCGGCGTCGAAGGAACGATAGATGCCGAGCCGCCCAACGGCGTTGCCCTCCAGGTCGACGAGTTCGCGCTTGAGCGTCACGTACTCGCTGACTCCGTCGCTCACCAGCGGAAGGCCATCGTCGTCCGTCCCGGAGGTTAGCAGGACCTCGGCCGCCCGCCGATTCAGTGTCGAGGCGAAGACGCGGTCGCCGGATTCGAAGACGAATTCGCTGCCGCCGGTCGACTCCTTCAGCCGCTGCGCCACCAAGTGATTCACGCCGTATCCGGTCACCAGCACGCACAAAAGCGACGGCCCGCTGCTGGAGTCGATATAGACGGGCGTGAGGATCAATTGATATAGATCGTCGTCGAGCGTTGCGAAGCCGGAAACTTGCGCGGGAAACCGCTGCCGCACCGCGGCGCCGATCGGCCACGTGCGCGGCAGCCGGCCTTGATCGGCCGGATTCAACGACGCCAGCGTTACCCCTTGCGGGCTGGCGACTACGAAGAAAGCGGTCTCGCGCAGGCGGTTCGACACTCGATACCAGATTTCGCCGGCGGCATCCTGCATTGTCGGGCGGTGCTGGGTTTGAAAGGCGGCGCGAACCTGCGGCAGACTACTGATCACACTGGCGACGCTGGCGAGCGATTCCGACCGCGCCTGCCACAGCGACTCGTAGGCCTGGAAGCTTGCCGTCACCTCCTCCTGGAGGCTGCGGCTGGTTACATCGAGGGTGTACTTGTGCATCAACAGGCCCGTTATCCCAAACAGAACCGTGATGGACAACGAAGCGGACAACCAGATTTTGTGCAGCAGCGACAGGCGCGGCAGTCTCATCGTCGGCCTCCCGGATACAGACCCCGTTCGTCCGGCGCGGGTGGGTAATCCTTGCCGTACTTGTTGTTGTGCGGCGCCTGCACGAATCCCGACTCGGAGAGCGTCATGGAGCCCAGCGAAACGTTCTCCTGGTTCACTATCACATGCCTGCGCAGCTTGTTCATGTTCTCCTCCGTGGCGCGCTCGTGCCAGACATGAAGCCGGTACTCACCGGGCGGCACTCCGCCGATCCGGAAGGCGCCATCGCGCCCGGTGGTTGCGAACCAGGGCGTTTCCAGCACCGCGATCACCGCGCTCATCGTCGAGTGGATGTTGCAGAACACCCGGACGATGCCGGGCCGCCGAAAGTGTACCTTGTAGGTCGTGCCCGGCGGATACAGCCCGGTGTCGAACGGCTGCCCGGCGAAATTCGAGAAGGCGTTGTGGAAGATGGGATCGCTGTTCGGCAGATCGACGATGCCGCCCACCGGGATGGCCAGCACGTGCGGCAGGAATTTCTTCCCCTTCTGTACGATGGTGTACGTGCGCGACGGCGGCAGCGGCACCTCGCCCTGAAGCGGCGTCAGCCAGACGACCACGCCCGAATAATCGCGGCGCTTGCTCACGCTCCCCTCGCGCGAGTCCGCCAGCGCGATCGAGCCGCTCACATCGGCGCCCGCCAGCGGCCACGCCGCCAGAATGCTAAAACAGATACGCCACGGAAAGGTCATAGCGGTTAATCCGGGTTACTCCGTGGTTGAGGCGGTCCGTGCGGATCTGCATCGCCTCCAATCCCAGCATGACATTCGGCGCCAGGCGGTACATCAGGTTGACCGCGCCGGTGCGATTGTCGCCGATCCCACCCGGCGCGAGGTCGCGGTTGCGGTCGTCGTGAATGCCCCCAAAAATATGGAACGACAGCCGGTCCGTCACCGGGAACGCCAACTGGCCCCATCCGCCCTTCGACTCCACGACGCGGATCGTACCGTCCGGCAGCAGGGTCAGGCCCTGGCGGAGCGCGCCGAAGTGATGGATGTTCTTGCCGCTGAAGAACGTCCCGCTGAACTCGAAAAAGCGCGCCGGGCTCAGCATCCAGTCCACCGAAGCAAGCCGCGACGGCAGCGAGAAGCCCGCCACGTGCGATTGACTCGTGTGGAAACTGCCCGCCACTTCGGCGCGGCGCTCGATGTTCCAGCGGTGCGACAGTTCGAAGCGTCCTTGGAGCCCTGGCCGCCTCCGTTCCAAATACGCCGCCGTAGTTGGGCCTTCATAGCCGGCATCTTCGGACGTCTGATACAGCGCTCCTTGGGCACGGAACATTGTTGCGTCGCCGAGCGCGACGCGCTGCTCGAGGCGAATCTGCGGCTGCCACCGCCAGAGGTTGCCGGAAGCCGTCAGCGGCGATACGCCGCCGTAGGACAACGTCGTGGGGTCGCGTGGCGCAATCAGCGGCTTCTCCTGTGCGAAGCTCAACGTCCGGGTTTTCCACTCCAATTCCACCGTCGCCGTGCGCATCCGCATCGGTCCGAAACTGGTTTGCGCCAGCCCGTCGAAGAAGTCCATGAAGACCGACCCGTGCACTTGGCCGCCGAGGAGCGTCGCGCCCCCGTGGTACTCCAGCCCAATGACCGACTGGCGGAAACTGAGTCCGCCGGTCGAACGCCCCGGCTCCGCCGCCGCCGACAGCGGTGTATCCAGGTTGTTGGCGTGGGACGTGTTGCGGAAGACGTTGGCCAATGCCATGCCACTCAACCGCACCGGGTACTTATGGAGCGTCTCAACCTTGGTCTGAGCGTGCTCCTCGATGCGCCGGTCGTGGATATCGAGCCGCTCTTCGATCCGGAGCGGGCGCCCGGCGTCCCGCAGCCGCTGCACCTCCTCGCGCAGCGAGGCGATCTCGTTTTCCAGCGCCCGCTTATCGGCTTCGACCTTCTCCAGGCGAGCCAGAATGCCGTCCAGCGTCGGCGCCGGCTGCGCGCCCGCGCCCGCCGCGAGCGCTAGGAGAAAGAATCCCCCCCGAAACGCCGGTCCGAAGAAGGCGGGGCGATCGCCCCCGGCCGGCACCCTGGCTGGCCTATGCATGGTCCTGTCTCTGCTGTGCATTGAGAAGTTGCTCCAGTTGATTCCTCAGTTCCGCCAGCGAATACGGCTTCAGGAAGAAGGCGTCGGCCCCGAGACGGCGCACGCGATCCGGTGTCCCGGGATCTGTGCTGGCGCTCGACACGATGATGGGCAGGCGCTTGAACCGCCGGTCGGCCCGCAGCCGCTCAATCAACTCGAAACCGTCCATCCGCGGCATTTCGAGATCGGTCACCACCGCCGCCAGCGGGCGCGAATCGGCTTCGATTAGTTGTAGCGCCTCGGCTCCGGTCGACGCGGTCAGCGTCTCCACACCGGGCAGCCCCTGCAACGCGATCTCGAGGTTGCCTGCGGCGTTCGGACAGTCGTCGACAATCAGGATCAGTCGCGCCATCGGGTCCGGCTCCTCAATGCATCCACCAGCATCGCGCGGCCACCACTTGGCTGAGTGTTAACTTCCTGTTAACTGAACGACAATGGGTTGGCGTGGCGCACGTTCTCAACCTGCCGCGTCGCCATTGGTGGCGGCGCTCGGGCGCCAGCGTCCAACGTGTCCGTAAGAGTGCGGACACGGCACGTTGAGAACGTGCGCCACGAACCTCCTGAAAGGCGGCAGGCGTCAAGCGGTGAGCGGCTCTCAAGGCAAAAACCGGTAGCCCACGCCGTGAACAGTCACGAAATGGCGCGGATTGTTCGGGTCGGGCTCCAGCTTCTGCCGGAGCTTCACCACGTGGGCGTCCACGGTGCGGGTGTTGGGAAAGGAGTCGTAGCCCCACACCGAATTCAAGATCATGTCGCGGGTCAGCGGGCGATCCGGGTTCTGAAGGAAGTAGACCAGCAGGTTATACTCGGCCGGAGTCATGCGGACGTCTTCCCGGTACCGCTGCACCACGCGCCGTTCCAGATCGATTTCGACATCGCCGAAGCGGAGCACCGTGTGCGCCTCCGGCGCGGCCCGGCGCAGCACCGCGCGAATTCTCGCCAGCAGTTCGCGCCGACCGAACGGCTTGACAACGTAGTCGTCGGCGCCCATCTCGAGCAGCAGGACCTTGTCGAGTTCCTCGCCCACCGCGCTCAGCACGATGATCGGCGTCTGGATCTGGCCCGCGCGCAGTTGCTTGCAGATGTCCATCCCGGTCATCCCGGGCAGCCGCAGGTCCACGATCAAGAGATCCGGCTTCAGGACCAAGGCCCGTTCGTAGCCCACGCGGCCATCGAGCGCCTGTTCCACGCGAAAGCTCTCCTGCTCAAGCATTACCGCGACGGTGTCCTGCAACTCAGCGTCGTCGTCGATCACCAGAATGGTCTGCATGCTCCCTGAGGACCAATTCTACTGAATTGGCGGTATCCGGAACGCCTCCGGATGCATCCTATTCAGTTAGAGTAAAAGAAAGCGCGAAGGAGCAAGAAGAGATTGATGACACGTTTGTTTGCCGGCTTGCTGTTGGTAGCCACAAGCCTGTTCGCCGAGTACAAACTGGAGAAGGCCGGCGCTCCACCATCCGGCGTCGCCCAGCCCATCGCGGCCATGCTGAATTCGGAAGGCCACAAGGTCGTGGCCGGCGACGGCAAGGTCTGGTGCGAGGTCTGGTTCGTCAAGGAATCGC
>CAYPUQ010000416.1:0-5412 GCA_964413655.1 uncultured Solibacteraceae bacterium
AGTGCGGGTGTCTCGCTGCGAAGCCGCGCCGCGATGTCCGCGACGGTCCACCGGCGTAGGGGATCACGTCGCAGACAATTGCGCGCAATATCGGAAAACGGTTCGGACAGGTTTGGCGGCAGGACCGGTTCTTCCTGATGCGCTGTCTCCCAGGCGGGCAGACGCTGCGTCAGAGCTTCGACCAGTGTCACACCAAGGGACCAGACATCACCCAGGGGCGTGATTCCCGCTACCGCGATCTCTGGAGGATCGTACGGACTCGATGTCCCCTCACGGTCAGGCGATTCACCGATCCGGCCGATGCCGTCGCTCGCGATCTTCAGTCGATCGCCCGTGGCCATGATGTTCGCGGGCTTCAGATGACCGTGGGCCAGGCCCTTGTCGTGCAGGTACGCAAGTACGTTGACCACGGGGGCAAGCATCTCGCCCGATTCGACCGGCGTGAGCGCTCTCTGCGGAAGCACCTGCGATAGGCTCTCCTCGGCGTACTCCATCACGACATATAGTAACGCCGCGTCGCCGACCCGGCAGCGCCCCGTACGCAACAGCCGGATCAAGTGGGGGTGCGACAAATTTGCACTCGCCTCCCACCGGGCCAACCGGAGCTCCGCGTGTTCCGCATCTGCGGGGATGAGTTTAATCGCGGCTTTCTCGGTCTCGCCCGACTCCGTCAGGAAGACACCGCTGTCAGACTGACCACCCAGGTGCTGGCGGAGGTGGAAGGTCCGATCTACGAGTTGGCCCTCCCAGTCCTTCCAGGCTTGGAGCATTCCGCTTTTTGTGCCTCCTCGCGGCATCGACGAGTCAGCTCTTATTGTAGCGGAGGACGCTGTCCACTCTCGCGACTCGGACATCAACACCAGCAACACGTGCACTTGTCGCTTTATCCCACGGCCTGTCCGGCCACGGGGAGCGGCGGCCTCTGTTTATGGTCTGCTGCGGACCCCTCGCCCCCATCGCTGCGCCGTTCGCTCCCGCCGCCAGCCGCGCCCGGGTCGGCCCCGACGGTCACGGCGGGCCCGTTCGGCTACTGAACCTTCGCGAGCTTGACGTCTCGGCAACTGGCGAAGATCAGGAGAAAGTTCGTCATGTCGTCTCCGCCGGCGATCGGCGCAGATTAGGAGAAAGATCTCCTGCTCCCAGGAGGTCTTGCGCTTTTTCCTTGACAGCCCGCGAAAACCCATGTTAAACATTACCAATCCAAAGTTTTTGGGCGATTCGGAACCACGTGGCCGTGATGTTCCGGAAACTCCGAAGGAGCCGGGGAAGCCATTGCTTCCAGGCAGTCGGGCTCTCCAGCGGGTTACAGGGTCGGATGGTTTACCACTAGGAGGTAATCATGACAATGGCAACACGGCTGCGCTGGGATGGCGTAGCTGCGCTCTTTCTGCTGGTCTTACTGGCAACGCAAACGTTTGCGCAAGATTACCGGGCGCGCGTACAGGGAGTGGTCACCGACGCCACCACGGCGGTGATACCCGGAGCGGTCCTCAAACTCCGGAACACGAACACCGGTGTGGAAGCGGCGCGCCGAGCGAACGCCAACGGCCAGTACCTGTTCGACTTCGTCGAGCCCGGCACGTACGAGTTGGCGGCCGAAGCGCCCGGTTTCAGCACCTACATTCAGCAGAACATTCAAGTTCAGGTTCGCGGCGACGTGACCGTCAATCCAGTACTCCGCGTGGGCGGGGTCACGGAAACGATTAATGTATCGGGTTCGGCTGTCGAAATTCAATTCAATACCAGCACCATGTCGCTCACCGTCGACCGAAAGATGCTGACCGACCTTCCGGTGCTCGCCCGCAACCCCTTCACGCTCGCCCTGCTCGATCCGGCCGTCGTGAACCGCTACACAAGCAATCTCGCCACGCGCAATCCGTTCTTCATGTGGTCGTCGAGTTCGATGGACGTTGGCGGAAACACCACGCGAAAGAACGACCTGCTGCTCGACGGCGCGCCGCTACAACTGAACCAGAAAGGCTCCTACGCACCGTCGATGGACGCAGTTCAGGAGTTTACCGTCCAGCAAAACGCGGTCGACGCGGAGTTCGGCCACTCGGCCGGCGGCGTGATGAGCCTATCGATGAAGTCTGGCACAAACGAGTATCACGGCACCGCGTACTATATGGGACGCAACCCGGCGTTGAACGCCGTGAGCAACTCGGTCGTCCGCGCGCCGAACCTGGTCCGCAACCACATCTGGGGCGGCACGGTCGGCAACCCCATCCTCAAGAACCGCCTGTTCACGTTTACCTCGTACGAGGGTTGGCGCCAGAACGATCCCAGAAACCAGATCATGACGCTGCCCTCCGAGCTGGAGCGCCTGGGGAACTTCTCGCAGTCGCTCAACAATGTCGGCGGTCTGCGCGCAATTTACGATCCGTGGACGACCCAGTTCAACGCCGCGGCGAACACCGCCTCCCGCATGCCGTTCGCCGGAAATATCATTCCAGCCAGCCGCATCGACCCGGTGGCCAGCCGCTTCATGGGCGACATCTGGCTGCCCAACAGTCCGGGCATCGGCCCCGCCGGAGCGAATAACTACCAGCAGGCCTACTCGTGGCAGTTGAAATACTGGAACTTCTCGAACCGTACGGACTGGAACGTCAACGACAAGTGGAAGCTCTTCGCCCGCTTTGCGCGCTTCCGCACCGACATCGACCAGAATAACTACACGCCGAATAACTCGCCGGCCATGCCGAACGACAACGGTGGCGTCATGAACTCGCGCAACATCGCGGGCGACGCGGTGTTCACCATGAATCCGACCACCGTCATCAACTTCCGGTTCAGTTATGCCAACCTAAACGACGACTACGATGCACCCTCGGCGAAGGTGGGCGAAGAAGGGCTGGCGCGATTCTGGTCCAACGGTTGGTTTCAACCCTATCTTCGCGATATCCCAGCTATCTATTACCCCAATCTTTCCTTCAGCGGCCGCGGCAACGCGGCCTTCGGCAAAGGCGGCTGGTGGTGGCAGCATCCGGAGAGCTTCAATTACTCTGGGCGCGTGTCGAAGAACATCGGCGCGCATTACGTGAAATGGGGCGGTGAGAGCCGACTGTTCCGTGGCAGTAGCATCCGTCCGAACCTGATGAACTTCCCGTTTGCCCCGGCAATGACGGCGAACACGTTTCTGGCGCCGAATGTCGGCCTCAGCGGCGACATGTACGCGACGTTCCTGCTTGGCGCGCTAGCCGACAACTCCCAGGCGCAGTACATCCCGCTGCAAAAGGTCTGGACGGATTTCTACGCCGGCTTCGTCCAGGACGACTGGAAGATCTCTCGCCGCGTCACCCTCAACCTCGGCATGCGCTGGGAGTTCCAGACCGGACCTTGGGACCCGCAGGACCGTCTGTCTCGCTTCCTCGATCTGACCGATCCGATCCCCGAGATGCAGGCGGCGCCTCCGGCGATCCCGGCTGAAGTGGCAGCGCTGCGCGGTCGGCCCCACACCTTCAACGGTGCTTGGGCCTTCACGGACGGTAACAACCGCCGCGCATGGAACAGCCCGCGAAACACATTCATGCCGCGCGTCGGAATCGCGGTCCGCATCGACGACCGGTCCGCCGTGCGTGCCGGCTACGCCCGTTACGTCGTGCCGCCGCTGTACGCCGTGGACGCGATCGGGAGCTACCAGTACCCCGGCTTCAGCGCACTTACTCAAGTCCAACCCGTGCTCCAAGGCGTCCCCAGCGCCGTGCTGAGCGATCCGTTTCCCGTCGGCGTCAACCCGCTCATCCCGCCCGTCGACAAGACGCTCGGCCGGTATACCAATCTCGGCCAAGGCACGAGCTGGCACCAGCAGGACTTCCGGCCCGGCATCAACGACCGCTTCAATCTGTCCCTTCAGCGGCAGTTGCCCTGGCAGTTCCACATCGACGCCACTTACTTCTTCAACATCGGCACGAGCCTGCCGTACAACCTCCAGGTCAACATGGCCGATCCGAACGTCATTTACGCGGAGAAAGGATTCGTCGACCAGCAGGTGGACAACCCGTTCTTCAATTACTTGACTCCCGAACTGTTCCCAGGCCAGCTACGAAACCAGCCGCGAGTAACTCGGCGTCACTTACTGCGCGACTATCCCCACTATGGCGGCGACCTGACCCAGACTAACACCAGCGGCTGGGAGAACCGCTATAACGCCCTGCAACTCAAGGTGCAGCGGGCCGTCTCCAGTGGCCTCATGGTGCACGTCGCCTACAACTACAACCAGGAGCGCAATAGCAACTTCTTCAACGACATCGACCAATTCGCTGATCGCTGGACCTGGCTCGACAGTAATAATCCGCGCCACCGGATCGCCGCTGCGTCGACGTACGACCTGCCGTTCGGCCGGGGACGCAACTGGATGGCGAACGCCAACAAGATCGTCAATGGCCTCCTTGGGGGTTGGTCGACGAGTTTGCTGGTCTTCTACGACTCGGGCAGCTTCCTGCGCTTCGGCGCCATGGACATGGTTCCTGGCGCCGATCCGCGCATCTCGAATGCGAACCGCGAGCGCTGGTTCGACACGTCAGTCTTCTCGCAGCTTCCGGCCTACACGCCGCGCAGCAATCCGTACCAGTTCAACGGCGTGCGCGGACCGCGGAACTGGAATCTTGATACGACGCTGGTGAAGATGTTCTCGCTTACTGAGCGCGTACGTTTTGAACTGCGCTTGGAAGCCTACAACCTGACCAACAGCTTCATTCCGACGAACCCCGACATGGGCGTGACGTCGCCCAACTTCGGCCGCTCCATCAATCAGGTGAACCGCGGCCGCGAGTTCCAGTACACGGGCCGCATTCACTTCTGAATCGCCCGCCTAACTCAGACTCCGTCACGGTAGACGGCGGCGAGGGAGCCGTCCAGCGGACCGCCGCGCAGTCTGCTCGCCGGAACGACAGCCCGCGCCGCCGAGTGCCGGCCGAGCGTTCGCCGAGTTCGTCGCTAGCCGCGCCGCTGCCGGCGGTTCGGCTGCGGAACCAGGAGGCGACCAGGAGGAAATCGGCCCTTCGCCAAGTCGTCTCGCCCCAGCATTTCGGCGAAAATTCGGAGAAAGGCCTCCTGCTCGCCTGCTGCATGCAGGAAGTCTCTGGCACGGCATCGACGCAACGATGGACGCCGCCGTGGCGCAACAGGCGGGGGCGATGTTTCACGAGTGGAAGGGTGGTTCGCTCGAATTCCGGCGCGTGGTGCTGGGCGGCCAGCCCGTGCGCGAGGAAGCGATCGCGCGCCGCATTTCGCAAGCCGATGGGCAGGATCCTTACCTCGAATACCGGCTCAACCTCGACCTGCCCGACACTTCCGCATTTTCGCTCGCGCGCGCCGAACTGTGGTTCTCGCAAACTATGCAGCGCCGCATTCAGTGGCGACGGGTGCACGACAAGGAAATGAAAAATGACCCACTCATGCAACCTTCCGGAG
>CAYPUQ010000417.1:0-5411 GCA_964413655.1 uncultured Solibacteraceae bacterium
GGTCCCGCGTGAGGTCCTTCGTCTTGAACCCACCGAAGAAGTCGGCGCCCATGCCAAGCCTCCGCAAGCGGCCCAGCACAGCCTTCCTGGTGCAGTTCAGCCGTTTGGCAATGGTTTCCGCCTGGCAGCCCCGTAACGAGAGCAGTTGGCGGTCCAGCGCCGGTGTCCAGGTCCGGTAAGGATCGGGCCGACACTGCGTCACTCCCAGCGCCCGGGCGCGCCGAATGACTGCGGCCCGCGACCAATCTGGGTGCATCGCCAGGATGTTCTCGATGACTTCGTGCGATGAAGCCCGACCCTTGCCATACTCCCTTCGCAGCATCTCGTCCTCCTCGGCGGTCCACTCGTGTCTCTGATACGGCGGACGCCTTCTGGTCGTCAGACGCAGGTACTTGATGCGAGCCCAGATCAGGTCTTCCCGCAACTCGGGGTGCGAACCTTTGATGGCCGCAATCGCTTCGTGCCCGCAGCCCGGACGTTCGGCCATGATTTCAACCAGGCGTTGGTCGAGATCGGCTGGCCATGACTCGAACGCTTCCGAGGATGCCGGCCCGTTGTTGTGCGGCCGACGGCTCGGCGATTTCGGTTCGGTGAGGGAGTTCCTGAGTGCGGCGGGTGCAGCGCGAGTGACTCGCGGCGACGGCCGGTCAGGTGCCACGCGGGCCGCGGCGGAAGACGTGTCTCCCGACGACCGGGGGGAGGACGGAGTCTGGGAAGGATTACCTGCTTTCGGCATATACCACTGGCTCGTGTCTAACATTGCTTTTCTTTCCTCTTTGCTACAGGCTGGGCTGTGGATTGCGCTCCGGGCGGTCTTCGAACCCATAGACACGCCCCGCTGGGCCTTCCTTCAGCGCCAGGACTACGCGATCAGCCGCAGCGCCTCGCTGAGGACGGGGTCCTTCCCGGCCCGCAGGTCGGCCACCGTAGGAGCGACTTCCACATCCGGCTGGACGCCGCGTCCCTCGAGGAGGCGGTCATCCCAGGTCATCCAGCCTCCGATCGGGATCCTGAGGCGGTAATCTTCGCCCACCAGGAAGTTCACAGCGCCGAGAACCTCTCCCGCCGTGCGAGTGCCGACGAGGGTCGCGAGGCGATGTGTCGCCGCAAAGTCCGCGACCATTTCGGCCGCACTCTTGGTGTGCTGATTGACAAGAACTGCAATCCGGCCGTGGAAGGGACGCTTGCCGAGCCCCTCGGTGAACAGCGCGATAGAGCGGTCGCGTTGAAGGACCTTGAATCGGAGAAACATTCCGATAAGTCCCAGTTTCGTCGTTGGGATGCGATCGATGCGCATAAGACGGTCCTTCCGGTAACCCTGTTCGGCAACCTTGCGGCTAACGTTGAACCCAATCGGTCGCTTGTCGGCGCACAGTATACTCATCATCCGCAGCGAACCGAGGCCACCGCCGATGTTTCCCCGAAGATCGAGAATGAGTCCTGTGCACGGTCCCAGAGCAGTCAGCGCCCGCTCGAACGCGCGGGCAAAGACATCGCCGGCGTTTCCAGGGAAATAAGCGACTCGAACGTACCCAACGTCGGCGGTGAGCTTTCGTGAGTGAACCGCCTTCACTTCCACCATTGGCGGCCTGCCCTTTGCGCTGGGTGCCGGCAGGGTGACCGTCACAGTTCGCTCGGTGCCGTCGCGGGAAGCAATCTGCAGATCTGCGCTGGTGCCGAGGTCGAACCGCGGCATTTCCGGCGGCACGAACGGGATGCCGTTCACCGCCAACAACGTCTCGCCTGGCTCGATCCCGGCCTTGTGAGCCACGCCCCCTTCGAGAACATCGAGCAAGAGCCAACCAAGCTCGGGAGGCTCCGCACTCAGAAAGGTCGTGTTCAACGCGTAGGGCGCGACAACTCCAAGACCCTTGCCATGGAAAAACGCAACGTGACTTGACTTCAGCGTCCCCATGACGGTATTCACCCGCCTCTCGAACTCGGTGGCAGCACTGCTTTCAATCAGCCAGTCGCGCTTTTCCGCCCAGGCCTTCGACCACCCGGCGAGGTCCGCCAGAGGGTTGAAGAACCTGGTTTCCACGTGGTGCTGGATACGGTCCAGTACTCCAACCATCTGCTGTTGGGTGATTGTCATGGCTGCGTTCCTCGCGAGGGAGAGCGGTTTTCACGAAACGATATGCCGACGCTGCCGTTCCCGATCAACTGGAAGGCCGCGACCGTCTGTAGAACGCTGGGACCGAAGCGCCGCAGAAGTGTCAGCTTGGCGTCACGCAAAGCGACCGCGACGGCCTTGCCCCGATCGAGGTTGCCGTAGAACTCCGTCAACAACGCGCTGGATGCAGTGTCCGTCACGGACCACGACGTGGCGAGGACAGCGCCCGCGCCCGCCGCCAGAAACGCTCTCGCCAGGTTCGATACGCCTTCCTGTCCAAGAGCGCGGCCCACGGTGGTGTTGCACGCGGACAACACCACGAGGTCGGATCGGATGGGTAGCCCCAGGATCTCACGGGGCTGAAGGAAACCATCCTCTGCTGAGGAATTCTCCGGTGCGAAGAGCAAGGCTGCCCGCTGCGGCTGCCGCGGGTCCGCGAACGCGTGTACGGCAAGATGGATTACGCGGAACGTCTCCAGCGGCTGGCGCTTGAATCGCCCTTCCGTCGCGTCGGCTCCCAGGAGTCCAACTGCGGACGGTCCGGCCATGTTCAAGGCCATTTCGACTTCCGTTCTGGAGGCAGGCAGCGAATCCAACCTTGGCATGACTCGCGCATCGAAAATGCCCGTTGCCCGCGAAGGATTCCCACGCTTCGCAAGGTCCCCGTAGGGAACATCGCCAATCGCGAGGAGGGGAAGTTGATTGGCGGGGGGCTGTCTCTTGCGAAGCGCGACGAAGACGCTCGCCGAGGGAGCCATGCTGATGGAAGCCGTCTGCGCCAGGCTGGGACGATCTGGCGGCGCCAGCATATCAAACGGCAGGGCATGCAATGGCCCATCGGGAACGATAGCTATCTTGGTCTTGGATGCCGGCCAGCGCAGCGGGGCCACAATCGCGCGATAGAGCGAGTTGGCCGCCTGTGCCGCGTCGGCGCTATCTGCCTCCCGCTGCAAGCCCTCAAAGTATTGCGTCAGCAGACGCTCCACGTGCGCCGGTTGAGCGAGGGAGGTGATGCGCGCAGCGTCCCGAGAGATGGTCAGAGCATATACGCGGCGTTCGCCCCAGACATACTTCACGACGAGTTCGTCCGGTTTGAGGCTCGCTCTTAAAGCACTCAGTGAGATGGGGTCCGACCGTCCGCCCCTCCACGTCGGCATGTCGGTCTCCGTGCCAAGCAGCTTCTGTTCCACCTCCCAGATTTGCCGCAAAGCGGCTTGCCGCTCTGCGGGCTTTCTGAGCAGGAGAAGCGACCGCTGAAGGCGGCTCAACTCACGCTGGAGTCGCATGTACTCGGCGGAGCGCCGATGTGTCAGTTCCGCGGCGGTGACCTGTGCAATCACGTCCCGAAGCACCCGCCCTCGCGCTCTCTCAAGAACCGCGAAAGCATAGTCGACGGATCTGCCGTGACCCGAAGCCAACTCGAAGTGCTTTACGTAAACGCGGGACATCGTCCTGATCAGTGAAGACGCATGGGTTGAAGTGGGGACGTTCACAAGAAGCGCTTCCACGACATCCGTTGCGCGCTCCAGGAGCTGCAGCGCGTCATCGAGCCGCCCCTCAGCCTCCCTGATGTTGGCAAGTGCCAGGAGTTGGGACGGTAGGAGGTAGGTGTCGCCAGCCCCCTCGCTGAGTGTGACGGCTCGTGCGGCATGCGCTTCCGCGTCGCGGATTTTGCCGGCTTGCTGGAGTATCGCCGCCAGATCGGAGTACAGCTCAGCGAGAAGCCGCCGGAATCCACCCTGCTCGGCAATCGGCTGCGCGTCGTAGAGGTACCCGAGTGCCTCCTCGTTCTTGCCAAGCATACGGGCGAGATCCGATGCCGCCAGCAGCATCTGAACCTTTTTCACGTGTCGGTCGTCGGCTTCGGCCTGTCGAAGCGACTCGCGCACTAATTGCTCCGCTTCTTGAAACCGTTTCAGCGCCATCAATGCCTTGGCCTTGCCCCAGTAGGAGATGTACTGAAAGCCAGATTCGGGATGCTTGCTGGCCGTGTCTAGCGCGAGATCGAAGTAGCGGATTGCCTGGTCGTACTCTTCGGACAGGTGCAGCCCGGTAGCAATCGCGGCGTAATAGCGGATTTGCGCTCCGGCATCCCCGCGCGCCAGCGCGGTCATCATCGCTTGACCGACCTGAGACCGCGCGGCGGAAGCGTCGCCGAGTAGGAACGCGGCCATCCCGAGTTCACCGATGGCGCGAGACTCCCATTTCCGGTCCCCGGCCTGCCGGGCGGCTGCGAGAGCCGCTTCCCAATCGTCCTTGGCGGCGACTGCATCGATCTCCAGATTCACGTCGCCGCGGACGATCAGGCAGCGAAGACGCAGACGTGCATCGTCCCGCGCCAGATCTGTGGCAAGAATCTCATCCATCGCCTCAATGACCTCGTGGAACGGACGAACCTGCATCTCGCCCCGCAGACGGCTCGCTCGTGCAAAGAGTGCATTCCGCTCATCGCCCTGAGCGAGGAACATCTTTTCTGCCTTAGCAAACAGCGGATGCGCGTCATACCAGTTGTAGAGATCGACGAGGTGTTCCGCCCTTTCCATCACCGGGCTCGGAATGCCAACCTGCAACGCTTGAGCGGCCGAAGGCCAGAGCGGTACGGAAAAGACAAGCATTACGGCAGTTCTCGAAGACATATTTCACTGAACCTCGAACGAATAAGTTCGCCAAGCCGAATCCCCGCCCCGACGGATTGCGAGCACAAGCCGGCCGGGGCGGATCGAGCGCAGATCCAGATCTGTCTCGATCGTCGTGATGTAGTCGCGAATGATCGCACTGCCAGATCCGCGGAGCAGCAGCTCACCTCTCTCATCGCGGATCTCGAATTCGTAGTCGCCTTCGCCGGAACCAACCGGCAGAAGGAGCGTCAGCCTGAGATTGGCTCTGGCGAGCACGGGAACCGGAGGACCAGTCTTCGCTTCACCCCGGGTCGGCTCCAGCGGACGCAGGTCAAGGGTGGCGGCCTGCAGTTGGATGTCGGGCTGGCGCTCCTCCGCAACGGGCGGCGGCTCGCTCGGAGGCGGTGACGGTGACCTGAGCATGGTTACGCCGACGACAGCGACGACCACTCCGGCGACCGCAGCGAGAATGGCAATGCGATATCTCCTTTGCTTTTCCCACCCCTCTCGCGCGGCGAGATAGTCAGACAGACATGGAGAGCACGTGGCGATGTGCTCAATGTGCCCCTTGATCCTCGAAAGGGGAACCTGGCGTCGCGCGATGGCTCCGATTTCGTCCGCCCGGGGGCAACCCTTGCGCTCCGGATTCGGATACCTTCTTAGTGCGTACGCCCGTGCGG
>CAYPUQ010000418.1:0-5395 GCA_964413655.1 uncultured Solibacteraceae bacterium
GTGGTCTTTCATTCGGCCGTCCGGCCAGATCCCGAAGAGTCTGATTACCGGAAAGTGGCGTACTGCGAGTTCCACAGTCCACTTGGTCGAAAAACGCCCGTTGTTGAGACCTGCCAGTCTGCCGACACTGGCACCTCGAAGCGGAGTTGCTGCTGCTGGGTGCCGGCGAGGGCTGATGGAAAAATCCGCAGAGCCTTCGCCATCACTCGAACGGCTGTGCGAACGTGATCCTGTTGCCTTCGATGTCCAGGACGGCGAAGTCGCGGAGCCCCCACGGACGGCTGACCGGCTCGCCCTGTACGTTGGCGCCCTTCGCGCGCAGCTCAGCGCAGAGCTTGTCCGCGTCTGCCACGTAGACTTCGAACGATCCGATCCCTTTGTGCAGCTCGGTCCGGGCGATCAGCAGCACGGTGACCTCGTCGCGGTACATCACGCCAAGGTCATGCTGCTGATAGTCGATCCGGAAACCGAGCACATCGCGGTAATGGGCCACAGCCGCGGCGACATCGTCGAACGGCATCTCCGGCAGTGCCTTCTCCAGGAGCGGCCGCGGCCGTGGGATGTCCGGCTGATGATACGACTGGCCGAACCATAGCGTGTGCCCATCGGGATCGCGAATCTCGAACATCCTCATCTTGATCCCGTTGACCTTCTCCAAGCCGGTCGGCTTGCCGCCGCGCGCGCAGATGGCCGCGTGCATCGCGCTCACGTCGTCGGTCTCGAAGAAGAGGATCGCGGAACCTGGCGGTCGCGGCTCGTCCCACTCGAGCGGCGCGTAATCGTGCGCACCGAACCGGATTCGAGCGGGACCATAAACGGCTTCCGTGCCGCCCGCCTGCTCGCGGACCTCGAATCCGAGCACGTCCCTGTAGAAGGCGGCGCTGCGGGCGGCATCGGCGACTCCAATCATCCGCATGACCGGCGCAGTGATGGCTGGCTTGACGTCCATTCAGAGCCTCCTTCGGCGTGGGATTCGGGTGCGTCCTCTTGCGATTATCGCAAGGCACTTATCAGGGTTTTTCATGCCAGCCGTCCGGGCAACGGGGCGGAGAAAGGAGGTAGAGCAGATGGCTCACACCAGAAAGGGAACCGTGGCTCAGTCCGACGCGGTTACGCCTAATCAGGGCACAACGCCAGCAGCGGCGCTGCCGTTCACGCCGGAAGAAATCCTCGAACGGCTCGCCGAACCGTTCGACCCCAGCGAGATCAAGTGGCGGGCGATGAACACGATGGTGATCAACGACCGGCGCGGGCGGCGACTCCGGGGGCAGGTCGTGGCATATGCCGATCCCCGCGCGTACACAGACCGGCTCAACCACGTTTTCACCCCGTGGGGGTGGACTCGGGATTACTCCGTCCAGGTCGCCCAGCATTTCGAGCGCGCCCACCGTGGCAAGGATCAGCGGTCCATCACCGCGAAGATCCTGGTGACCTGTACCGTGACGATTCACGGCCTCGGGAGCCACACCGGACTCGGCGAGGAGTGGGCCGACGACGAGAACGCTGGCACCGCGGCGGAAGCACAGGCGTTCAAGCGCGCCTGCACGTGCTTCGGTCTCGGCCGGTACCTCTACGATCTGCCGAAAGAGTGGGTGGACCTCGACGAGTACAAGCGGCCGCTGAACACTCCGGGACTCCCGTCCTGGGCGATGCCGGGGAACCGATGCGCCGGCGGTGAAGCCGCCAATGGGAAGACGACACCGGCACCTGCTAACGGAAACGGCCGCCGCGGGAACGGGCTTTACGGCGTGGAACTCCGCAGCGCCGTAGAAAAGCTGAGTAAGGAGGTCGGCTTCGGCCTCTCGCGTTCCGTGCTGAAGTCCGTGGCGAACGTTGACGCCGTCACGAAGGTGCGCGACATGGCCAAGCTGTCGACCGTCATGGAGAAACTGGAGAACCTGGCGCGTGGCGTGGCTCGGTTGCACGCGGCCATCGACAAGGTCGGCTTGGAGCGGCACCAGCAGCTCTGTCAGGAGCTGAACCTGCCCAGCGACTCCATCGACGACATTCCGGATTGCCACGTACTCCGTACGCTGGTCGACACCCTGGAGCGCGAGGCGGCGGAAGCCGCAGTTTAGCGCTCCGACCGCATCCTTATATATACCCCGCCCGATCATTCGCCGACGCCACCACTCTTTCCGGCTTCGGTAATCCCAAGGCCAACCAAACAGGCTTCGAGCCACGAGGAGAAGTTCCATGAACAATCTGCTGATAAGGGAAGTGATGCAGGTACAGGCTCCGGAGGGTAGGTCCCTCGGCCTGGACCGGCTGGACGAGGACAAGCGAATTCTCGCTTTTGCGCGATTCGCCGAGGCGAAGCTGCGCAAATGGCTGGACTTCGCGAAAGGCTGCCTGCTGTTCCTGATGGTGCCCGGCGATCCCGAGTCGGGCATGTTCTATATCTACGACCGCCGGCGGCAAGCCTTCTACATGGTGGACATCGCCGACCTGCCGCGCTGGGGCGGCTACCGCGAAGACGAGTTCGACCAGATGGCGCAAGTCTTCGGCCTCAAGGCGCTTGCGGCGGATCCGCGACCGCTGCGCGGCCGGTGCTGAGGCTTTTTTGGCGAAATCGAGGATTCGGTGTATGAAGGGGCGAGGATCAATGAACTCAGCCTACAATCACCGGCTTCCTGCCACCAGGGACATGGCCCGCGAATACTGGGACCTGTTCGTGAACCGCCGGGCGTATACGGTTCAGTCCGACCGGCCCCATCCGGAGAGCGGACGGCACTACTATTACCGGCTGAAGCCGAAGGATGGAAACCGTCCGCCCGGCCTCACGGTGGAGACGATCCGGCGGCACCTCGGCGGCGAGGTCACGATCGGTTTGTACTCGGTCAACCCGCAGACGCAGCGGTGCAAGTGGGTGGCGATCGACGCCGATTACACAACCGCCCTGGAGGACCTGATCAAGCTCCAGTATCAGCTCGTCCAGGACGGCGTGGAACCGGCGCTGGAGAAATCGAAGCGCGGCGGGCATCTTTGGATCTTCTTCGAGGAACCGGTGCTCGCCCGGCACGCGCGCATCTACATCTACCATGTGGCGCTCCGGCTCGGCCTGCCGATCAAGGGAGCCGGCTTACCGGAAGGCATCGAGATCTTTCCGCGCCAGGACGAGATCGGACCGGGCGAGTTCGGCAACGCGATCCGGGCGCCGCTCGGGGTCCACCGGGGAGCGCGCGACAGCCGCGGTTGGCGCTATTGGTACTACGGCGCAGACTACGATCTCCGGAAGCAACTGGACTACCTGAGCCGCCTGAAACGGGTCAGCGACCAGCACCTTCAGCGGATGATCGAGGGCAAGGAGGTCCCGCCCGAACTCGCACAGCAGGCGCGACGGACCGAGGTTCGCGTCCGCTACTACGAATCCAAGCCGGGCGAATTCCGCATCCTGAATCACCTTGAGGTACGGCGGCAGGCAGGGCGCAACTGGGTGACGCGCTGCCCTTCGTGCGCCGCCGCCGGTCACGACCGGAGCGGAGACAACCTCGCCATCAGTGTCGAGGAGCCTTGGAAGTACATCTGCTGGGCAGGATGCACGCGGGAGATGATCCGCGCCGCGCTCGGATGCCCGATCCCGATCCGGAGGTCGGCGTGAGCGCGAACGGTGCGGCGTCCGCGCATCGGGACGTTGCCGCGATTCGCCTGGCGCCGCCTCCTCAGTTGCGCCGGATCGAAAAGCGCCTGGCCGCGGCGGGCATCTACTGCCGCCCGGAAGTCTCGCTGCATTATCAGTCGCTGGCGAAGCGGTACGTGCTGCGAGGCGTCGAGTCCGGCGGCGCCGCCGGCGACCTGGGGCGGTTTGTGACGTTCTGTGACGAAGAGGGCGAGCGGCTCTCCTGGCTGATGCCGCTCGATTCGGTTGCGCCGAACGCGCGGCATGCCGCCGTGGTCCGGGAGAGCCTGGTAGCCGTCGAAGTTCTCAGGGTCAAGACCACCTATGAGGTTCTGGTGGTTCGGTACTCGCTGAAGGTGCCGGAGGGACGAACACGCCCGCGCATCCATGCGGAACTTGTGTTTCGCGGGCACGACGGACATCTGCCACTGAACCTGACGGGAAGCGATAAAGGCCTGTCGGGAAAGATCGCGCCGGAATTCTTCACGCGCGCCGGTGAGCGGCGGGAGGTCCCACCGAACTACGTGGAGGCGATCAAGGCCGCCGTGGCCGGTTCGAACTGCCTTTTATGCCGGCACCAACATTTTGTGATCGCGCCGAAGCCGCCGCCGCCGTGTATCGGCCAGGAGGCGTCTCTCCAGGCGTAAAGAAAGGAAAACAGATGAGTTCAGAGGCGAGCACAGCACACGTGAAGTCGGAGGAGACCGGGAATGCGCTGCGGTATAGGGGCATCATCGACGCGGTCCGGCTGATCAACAGAAGCAAGCAGCAGGTTCACCGCGACGAGGACCTTGGCATCTCGGCGTCGCCCGCCTGGCGCTTGCTTGATAACGCAGCAGGGTATCTGCTGAAACAGGCGCACACGCTGCTTCGCGGCGAGGACGAGGGATAGAAGATGGCGCTCGTTTTGACGCTAAGCGCCCCGGGCGACGCTGCGCTGTGGCTTGAGGGCTTGCAGTGCTACATGCGACGCTGTGCGGAACTTGCCCTGCTGCTGCCCCTCGATGACGAGATACTGGTATTGGCGAGCAAGCTCTTGGCTCCGCATCCCGAAGGAGGCGGAGGTGGACGCCGTTCATGTCGCGGCGGCATCGATCTGTCGGTGCGAGTACCTACTCACGTGGAACCTTCGCCATATCGCGAACGCCCAGATCCGGAGAACGCTGAAAAGGATCCTGAAGGCTTATGGGTACCCGGTCCCGACAATCTGCACGCCCGAAACCCTCTTCTGAGTGGAAGCCCTGGCAGGGTGACGAGATTCTCGAAGAGGTGTACCGCGTGCGCGACGAGCTCGCGCGGGAACACGGCTACGACCTGAATCTCATCTTCGCCGCGCTCAAGGAGCAGGAGAAGGCGAGTCCCATGAAGCGCGCGAAGATCAAGCATTCCAGGGTCAAGCGCAAGGCTTCGTAGAGTTCAGCGCGGAACCGGCACGCCGGTTCGTCAGACATCATCATCGAAGGGCCGGAACGCCGAATCATCCCGGTAGTTCCGGCCCTTTCGCGTTTTCAGCATCAGTTTCGGAGGTATTCCCGTGACGTGTGACTTCTGTTCCGGCGCAACGCCGGCATGGCGGTTCGAGGCCGCCACTTTTGCTGTCGACTTCGGACCCGTCGTCGCGGCGAGCGATGCCGGATGGGCGGCTTGTGACGTTTGCTGCCAACTGATCCTGGAGGGCAACCGCGAGGGACTCGCCGACCGGGCTGTGCGGGTGGGACCGGCAGTCCCCATCCCGCGCGAGGAGATGCGTGAGGCCCTGCGGACTATCCACGACCT
>CAYPUQ010000419.1:0-5381 GCA_964413655.1 uncultured Solibacteraceae bacterium
ACGCCGCGCTCACGCAGCCGCTTCTCCCAGGCGAGGAGGATCATCGTCTTGCCAATACGCCAATCGCCCACCAGCCACATGCTCCGCCGCTCGTCGAAGGCCGCTTCGAGACGCCGGAAGATGGCGGTGCGCCCGAAGCAATGCTCGGGCCTCGGGGTCCACGGGCTGAAAGGATTTGGTTTCCTTGAGATTGGCGGAGTTCCAAAGGTCCATGTCACCCGTCCCTGTCTGCTCTCCCGATAGAGCCCATCGTTGTCGTACCAATGGCCGCCCTCCGGTGAAAAGGAGCGGAAGCGCACCATCGACTCGATGGGGCGCCCGGTGGAATCGAGTTCCAGGCGAACGAAGTGGCACGAGTTGCCGTAGGTATCGGCCAGCCCTCCCTCGTAGAGCGAACCGGCGGCGAGTTCGCGGAGCCGCCGATCCGGATCGATCCAGTCCGCGGCCTCGGTCTCGTGGAGGTGGCCCCGCAGCACGAGGTCCACGCGATCGGCCAAGAGGCGCCTAACCTGCATCCGGTCGGCCAGTTCATGCAGCGGGTGATGCATGAGCGCAATGCGCACGCCAGACAGCGCCCTGCCCTGACCATCCGTCGCATGCCGACCCACCTGGTTCTCGGTCATCAAGAGGCGGCCGGCGTCCGCCTCGTCGCCGCAGAGCCAGGCGGTGTCCAGCCCAATGATGTGAACGCGGAACTCCCATCCGGGAAGTTCCACGGAGACGCGATAGCCGAGCCCATCGGTCGCCAGTTCCGGCCTCTTGAGACCGCCGCGAACCCACGAACGGTAGCCATGCTGCCGCCGGAGGATGGCGGTTTTCCACGGCTCCTCAAAGCCAAGCGGCGCCGGTCCGATGCCATTCATCCAGCGGGACACGCCTAGGAGGTCGTGCGTGGCGGACAGGCACATTCGCATCGATTCCCACGCTTCCGGCTCTACACCACGGTCTACGTCATGGTTGCCAGGAACTACAAACACACGGTCGAGCCCAATCTGAAATTCGTCGTACAGCGATCTTAGGAAGCCGGTGACTTCGGCGAATTCCTCCGGTTTACCGGACTGCGCCGCATCGCCAGTGAAGAAAACGAAATGGACTGGTCCCTCTTCCTCAATCAAGGTCTCCAGATTTCGCAGCCAGGCATCGCCTAGGACCCGGCGGCGCCGCCAGGGCTCCCGTTCTTGAGAGCCTCTGTCGTGGAAATCGGAGATATGAAGAAACTGAAGGCGATACTGACCGTACGCCATGGCTCCCTCTAGTCTAGCTTCCGCCCCTCATGCGGTGAGCGACAGAACAAACTCCTCCATCACCACCCGGTCGTCCGGCCGAATATCCCGCAGTGCCTTGTCCGCGGCGGCGATGCGGCGTAGCGCGTTCGCCATCTGCTGTGCTGTGAAGGCGTTCAACGTCTGCGCGACTTGTTCGGCGCGCGAGGGCCACATCGGGACGCCGAGCTTGGAGAAGTGGCCTTGAATCTGGCGGGAGTCGCGGAGGCCAGCCTCCCGCGCGACCAGCGCTTGGCGGAACTGCGTGGCCAGAAACGCGAGCGCCAAAGGCAGATACTCGCCCTCGCGGACCAGCGTGTCGAGATGGTTGAGCGCCGCGCCGCGGTCATTGCGGCCGAGCGCGCCGACCAGCGCGAAGATAGTGGTCGCCTGCGCTTGAGGCACCAGCGCCGCGATGTCTTCTGCTGTTATCGCGCGGTCGCCGGCGAACAAGCGCAGTTTCTCGATCTCCACCGAGATCGACTGGGCATTCGCGCCGACCGCCTCCACCAGCAGCCGGATTTCCTTCGGACCCGCCCGAAGACCGTACTCCTTGGCGAGCCCATCGGCCAGCGCCAATGCCTGCGCCTGGTTGAATCGGGCGAACTCGACGACATTCGGAACACCCGAGTAGAACTTCCGCACCCGCTCCGACTTCGCCTTGTCCTCCCCGTCCATCTCGAACCGCGAGCTATCGAACACGAGAACCACGTCGGGCGATGGGTCTTTGACGTAACCGGCGATCAGGCTCGCGTCGCCAGCGGTCCGGCCGTCCTCGCCGTCATCCGCCGCGGCCCGTCCGCGTGGCAGCGCGGCCTCGGCGCTCGATGCCCAGATCACGCGGCGCGGCGAGAATAGGGAGAACGAGCGGGCATCGTCGATCACCGAAGCCAGCGAGACTTCCGACAGGTCGTGCCGGATCACCCCCGATTCCCGTTCCTCCGGGGCGAGCAACTTGTCGATGATGGCCTCGCGGCACTGATCGCGCGCGAAAGGTTCCGGACCGAGGAACAGGTACACCGGCGCAGGGTCCCTTTTCTTCAGGTCGCTCAGAAGACGGTCCGGGGTCATCGGATCAGAAGCCCTCCAGGATCGCGCTCACCACTGTCCGGGCGACGTCCCGCGACAGCCGGTCGAGCGCGGCGGAATTCTCTTCGAAATAGGCGATCTGATCGGTACTGATCTCGTAGCGCTGTCGCGCTTCCAACGACGGCCGGTCGAACAAAACCGCGCCACCGCGGTCCGTCAGCTTCATTTGCATTACGACGGTCAACTGCATGCCGGCGGCGCGGCCAGTCGCCTGATCGAATACCGTTGGGGCCGCGTAGTACGCGATGATCGCGCCGGTCAGGGTCGCATCGGCGTCACGCGGATCGGCCACCACGTCATACCGGCTCCGGCTGAGAAATTCGCGTGTCAAGGCTGCCGGCAGGCGATCGGCGAGTTTGTAGCGTGTGGTCAGGTTGCCAAAGGCGGGGATCGCGATGGTGCGGACGTTCTTCGGCAACAGATCGGCCCGGCCTCCGGCGTGGTACCCGCAACCGCCGAGAACAAACGCCGCCACCGCCGCCATAACCGCCCGCCGGATCACGCCTGCCTGCTCCGAAGCAGCGCGTCGCGCGCGATGGCCACCGCGTCTTCCGCGAAGATCCGGAAATTGTCGGCCACCAGCCAAAACCACCACCCGCGCGGATTGTTCCGGTCAGGCCGGATCTGCCCCGCGGCAATCCCACTTTGGCCGGCGAAGTCAACCACGTTCGGCGCCTCGAGATCGCGAGAACGAACGTCCACGGCCGGACCGCTCAACGCCGCCTCAACCTCGTCCTGGCCAACCAGCCGGTCAAGTTCCACCCACAGCGAGATGCTGTAGCCGTGCATCACGGGGGCCTGCACCAGCCGAAGCGATGGCATTGGAATCGCCCCGTGCAGGTGCAGCAGGCTCGCCAGATGGCGGTCGATGCGCTGCTCGATGCCCTCCAGGGCTTCGGCCGCTTCAGTTCCGTACGCAGCCAGCATGTTGAAGCTCAGTTGAGCGTCGAAGACTTCCTTCGCCACCGGCTGAAACGACAACAGGCTGACCGTCTGGCGCTGGAGTTCTTCCACGCCGCGGCGGCCGCGCTCGCTGGCAGGTTCGAAAATCTGCGCGACCGAACGCTGCACCAGCGCGAAACGCTGGAGCCGTCCCAGGAAGGAAGCAAGGATACTGGCCGCCGGATGCGCCACGATGTACAGCGGCGAGTCCGGCCACTCATATCCTTCCGGTTCCGCCGCCGGCGCGCGGAGCCGTGCCTCCGGGCGTTCTTCTAACCCCCCACTGAGGTCCACCAGCACCGGCCGGCGCTCGCCCACGATCAAGTCGTACGCCTTCCACGTCGCTACCGGCGTGCCGGCGAAGAAGATCACCTGCGAACCGTTCAGGTTGTCGGCGTCCAGACCGGTGATGACCACCGGTTCGCCCCCTTCCTCGGTGAGAATCGCGGTGCCGGGGTCCTCGCTGCCGATCAGCTTGACGTTGCCACCTAGGATACTGTCCGCCAGCACTTCGCGGAGATCGTTCCCTGCAAGCGACTCGCCACCGACGACGGCGACCTGAGGCGCCTTGGCGAACTTCGCCGGCCGGCTCATCCGTGCTGCTCCCGGTGGCGCGCCCGACGGAAGCGGCGCTTAGCGATCCCGCCAAAGCGGATGACGATTCCGCTGCCGACGTAGGTAATGGCCATGAGCAGCAGAACCACCTGGGAGTAATTCCAAATCAGGTAGATCAAGCTGCCGATCAGCACCACCGTAATCGGCGACCGGGGGCTGACCATGCTCAGGTCCTTGAAGCTCCGGTAGCGCCACGTGCCGACCATCAGAAAGGCCAACAGGCCGAGCAGCGCGAGCCAGGCGACGGTCAACTGCCAGGTCCGCAACGGTTCCGATCCGGACGCATAGACGACGGCGGCCACGAGGGCGGCGCCAGCGGGAATGGGAAGCCCCACGAAGTACTTCAGTCCCGGACGGCCGGGATTCTTCGGCACCGGATCGACCTGAATGTTGAATCGGGCCAAGCGGGACGCGCCGCAAAGCAGGTACATGAACACCACGAAGTAGCCGGCTCGGCGAATGTGGTCGTGAACCTGCGGGTCCAGGCTGCCATTGAGAAAACTGACCCCCCACGCCCACGCCAGAATCGCTGGCGCCACGCCGAACGCGATCACGTCGGCCAGCGAATCCAGTTCACGGCCGAACTCGCTGACGGTGTTGGTGAGCCGCGCGATCCGTCCGTCCAGCCCATCCAGAAATACCGCGACGCCGATGGAGACAGCGGCCACCTGGAAGTGCTCATTAAATCCGTAGTGGCCGGAGGCCGCCATGAGCGCGCCCTCGAACGCCTTCGTGATGGCGAGGAAGCCGAGAAAGAGGTTCCCCGCGGTGAATAGCGCCGGCAGGGCGTAAGCCGCTTTCCGCGGCCGCCGATCGGGCGAGTTGGGATCGATGAGCCGTTCGCGCAAACGGAGATTTCTGACCACGTTGTCCTATTGTCTCCGTTTGGCCAGGATGCTGGAAGCGGCGCGCACCCGCTCGCCGGGCCGCACCGCCATCTCCCACTCGGGACCGAAATGAACGTCGACACGCGAGCCGAACTGAATCAATCCCACTCGCTCCCCCATCTGCACCATGTCGCCCGGCTTCTTGTTGAAGATAATCCGGCGGGCGACCAGTCCGGCGATCTGCTTGAAGGTGACCGTCGTTCCCTCGCCCTCCACGGTGACCGCATTCTGCTCGTTGTCGAGCGACGCCGCGTCCTTGCTGGCGACAAGAAACTTGCCGGGCTTGTACTCCACCTTGGCGATGGTTCCGGAGATGGGCGTCCGGTTGACGTGAACGTCGAAGACGTTGAGGAAGATGCTGATTCGAGTGCCCCCATCCTCGGGGACGACGGCGATCACCTTGCCGTCGGCCGGGGACACTGCGTGTGGGCCTGGCGGGACGGTGCGCTCCGGGTCGCGAAAGAACCAAAGGCAGAACAGCGCCAGAAGAAACAACGGAACGCCATACGCGGGACGGGTCAGATAGCCGATTAGCAGGCCGCCGGCACACAGCACCGCCGCGTAATAAAGACCGGTAACTACCATA
>CAYPUQ010000420.1:0-5379 GCA_964413655.1 uncultured Solibacteraceae bacterium
GGAATCATCGCCTCGGCGGTATCCCCGTAGGGTCCCTGCGCCAACACTTGGCCACCGGGGCCGACCGCCAGCGAACAGCCGATGCACTTACGTCCGCGCCACGGGCCGGCTGTCAACCAGCCCACATTACTCACGCCGACCACCGTGATGTTGTGGCGCTTGGCGAGCGTCGTGTAGGAGCCCATCCACAGATCGCCATAGGGCTCGCGGAGGTTGTCGTGATCGGCGTCGACGGCCCAGGCCGACGGCGACAGCAGCAGCTTGCATCCCATGCGCGCCTGCGAGTGCGCCAGTTCAAGCGAATCCGGAAAATTGTCGGCGCAGATGTTGACGCCGGCAATGCCGAACTCGGTATCGGCCACCCCCAGAGAATCGCCGGTCGCGTAGAGATCGTGAGCGATGTCGAGTTCGTTGATTTTGCGATGCTTCAGCAGGATCTTTCCTTGTGGCGACACAAGCACCGCGGCGTTGTAGAGCCGCTCGCCGGCTCGCTCGGTCATTCCGGCGGCGACATACACACCGGTCTCGATCGCTGCCCGGCAGATCGCGTCACTCGTCCGGCCGGGAATCGGTTCGGCCAGGTGGCGCGCATCCGGAAAAGTCCAGCCGAGGTCGAGGCACTCGGGCAACACGACAATTCGGCAACCGGCATCGGCGGCGTGGCGAATCATGGCCCGGGCGCGATCGAGGTTCCCCGACAGGTCGCCGTGCTCCACCAGCATCTGCCCCATCCCGAGGCGAAACGCACCAACTTCCATGCCCTATTTGCTCAAATCGAGCACGGCGGTGGAGAAGCCGTCGATGCGGTTTTCCGCCAGTTCGATTTGCCGCGTCTCCTTGCCGATCCTGACGCCGATCCGGGCGGCGGGTTGGCGGGACTCGATCAGCGTATTGCCCTTCAGCGTTACCGACTCGGTCGTCCCTTCGATGTCGACCGCAACGCCGTCTTCCCCGCCGCTGTCCGCCACGCGGTTTGCCTCAATGCGATTGCGGCTTGGCGAAAAAGTGGGGCCGTGCTCCTGCCGCAAGAAGATTCCCGTCTTTCCGCTCCGCAGGACTTCGTTGTTGCGCACCACGTTGTCGGTGTCGTTGTGACCGATCGACACGCCGAAGCGCTTGTTGTCGAGCATGGCGTTGTTTTCCACCAACGACCATTTCACGCCCCAGCAGAAGAAGAAACCGATATCGCTGCGCTCAAGCTTGCTGCCAACGACCACCGAGCGCTGGGAGCCCGAGCCGGGATGGAGGGCGTAGCCGGCATGTTCGTGACTCTGGCAGTCCTCCACGCGAACGTCATGGCAGACCTGCCAACTGATCCCGTCGCCGTTGAAATTGCGGGCGGTCACGCGCCGCATGTGAACGCGGTTGCTTTCGCGGAGAAAGATGCAGCCCACATAATTGCCGTTCAGAAACTCGTTGTTGGCGCGGTTGCCATCGAGGCAGATGTTCTCGATCGCAACGTCGGCAACGCGAAATCCGTCGAACAGCGCGAATAAGGTTGTCGCGCTGGCCTTTTCTTTCGTCCAGAAATTCTCGACGAGCATCTCGTCGAGCTTGAAACGCTTGCCGCTGCGGGCGATCAGCGTTCGCTTGTAAGTGTCGAAGCTCCCGTTGTGGGGATTCCGCGTGCGCAGAACAATGCCGTCTCCAACTTCGAAACCCGATGCGTCGGTCAGCGTTACTTCGCGGTCGTACCAGTCGGAATTCTCCGCCAGTAGAGTTTTCACGGACGGTTCCTTGATGCAGACCGAATCCAGCCCGCTGCCGGCGATGCGCACGCCGGTGCGCAATCGCACCGCATTTCGAAACCGGTACGTGCCCGGCAGGATCTGAACGGTACCGCCTCCGAGGCCGGCCACGTAGTCGACGGCGGCTTGGATTGCCCGGTGGTCGGAGCCCACAATGCCGGCCTTATTGGGACCCACCGAAATCGTGACGCGCTGTTCCCATTCGGGTTCGATCGCATCGCCGGACGTGGCGCGCGGACGCGTGACAGAGGGCGCCTGTGGGCGCGTTTCGGCCGCGGAAAGCATGCCCGCGCCGAGCATCGCGGGGGTTGAAGCCAAGAATAGGCGGCGATTCATATTGGAGCCTCCAGTGAAAGTATTAAGGTCATGGTATCCAGTACGCCAAGGCGGATCAAGGTGCGGAGGCCGCGCCGTCCGGGCGACGGGCAAGCCGCCCTGCGGTATCATTCAGCCATCGAGGCTGATCATGAACACAAATCGTAGGTCCTTTCTCGTCGGCTCGGCAGCCGCCGCGCGTTCGGTCTTTGCCCAAACGGAACCCCGCATTCCAACCGCCGTGATCGGGGTCGGCAACCGCGGGTTGCACCTGGTTCGGGGTGTGCTCCAGCAGCCCAACGCGAAGGTAGCCGCGGTGTGCGACATCAAAGCGGATCGCCTGGACCAGGCCGCGAGCGTAGCCGCCCGCGACAACCCGGCGGCGACGAAAGAATGGCGCACCATCATCGACCGCAGGGATATCGAGGCCGTCTATGTCGCCACTCCTCCCCACTTGCATGCGGAAATGGCGATTGCCGCGCTCAAGGCAGGCAAGCACGTCTACTGCGAAAAGCCGATCGGAGTCACGGCGGCGCAGGTCCGCGCCGTGGTCGATGTTGCGCGGAATTCGAACCGGGTATTCGTTTCCGGCCAGCAGTTGCGGTCGATGAAGCGGGTCGGCGAAACGGTGCGCAAGATCCACGAGGGCGCGATCGGCGACGTAATCATGGTGAAAGCGCAGCGGCACGCCTCCTCCGATTTGGCGCATGACGGATCTTCGGCCGATTGGTATTTCGATGTCACTAAGTCCGGCGGTTATCTCATCGAGCAGTCCGTGCATAACCTGGACCTTTGTAACTGGGTCATTGGCGCGCATCCGGTGCGCGCCGCGGGCTTCGGAGCGACTCTCCTTTACAAGAACGATCCGCCGGGCCGGACAATCTTCGACTGTGGAATTCTGGCGTTCGATTACCCGAAGGGCGTGAAGATGTCGTTTACCCAAAACGTCTTTCATCCGCGCACGATGCCCAACGGCAATCAGTATGTCTACGTGTACGGCACGAAAGGCGCGGTGGACCTGATGCAGACCGCGACCCTGTATCCCTTGGATCGCGAAGGAACTCCTTCAGTGCTCGTCGAGAAGCAGCAGGAAGAACAGCATGGGCATATCACCGCGTTCTACGACTGCATAACCAAGGGCGCGAAGAATCCGGCCGACGTCATCGTGGGCGCAACGGCCGCGCTCACGTCGATTCTTGGCCATGAGGCGATGGTCAAGGAAAAGGTCGTGACCTGGAACGATCTCGGCGTCAACGTTTAGAGGCATGCGGGCGATCCTGCTGCTTCCGGTAATTGGGGGCATCGCGTTAGGCCAGGATTGGAGCGAGGCGGCGGCGCTTCGTCCGGCGGATACGTCCGCGCAAAGCCGGGCGGTCCTCGACGAGTTGGAGGGGCGGGCACGCGCGGCGCTGGCTGGGATCACCAGGTCGGCCACCAAAGCGGAGGTCGAGAGCGCGCGGACGGGATTGCGCGAAAAGTTGCAGGCGTCGCTCGGGCACCGCCGCTTGCCGTGGCCCCCGGATTTGCAGAGCCGGACAACGGGGGTTCTGCAACGCGACGGATACCGGATCGAGAAGATTGTGTTCCAAACGCTGCCCGGCGTGTGGGCCGCGGCTCATCTGTACCTGCCCGACAAGGCCAGACTTCCGGCGCCCGGCGTGCTGTTCTACAACGGGCATTGGTGGCCGGACAGCAAGTCGCGGCCGGATTTTCAGGCCTTCTGCATCAACATGGCTCGGATGGGATTCGCCGTCTTCAACTTCGATCCGTTCGGTCAGGGCGAACGTGGCGTTTCGTCCCGCGATCACCGGCGCACGGAGGCGCTGCTGGTTGGCGTGTCTCAACAAGGCATCGCCGAATACGAAACGCAGTGCGCACTCGATTATCTGCTTTCCCGAAAGGAAGTCGACCGCGATCGCATCGGGATGACCGGTGCTTCCGGCGGCGGCTACAACACCTGGATCACCGCGGCGCTTGACGACCGGATCAAGGTGGCGGTTCCCGTAGTCGGCACCAGCGATTTTCTCGAACAGATCGAAGTGACTCGCGACCTGGACTGGTATCGCGCGGCCGAGCACTGTCACTTCGTACCCGGCCTGATCCGGTTTGCGAACAATCACGAGTTGCTCGCGATGGTGGCACCGCGGCCGCTATTGATTGTCGCCGCGGCGGTGGATCAGTCGTTTCCGGTGACGGGTGTGCGAGGCGTCCACAACTATGGCGAGAGGCTCTATGAGTCGTTTGGAGCCGCCGGGAACGCCGCCCTGTTCGTTGACGAGAAGGAAGGGCACGGGTATCAGAAGGCTAAACGTGAGGCCGCCTATGGGTGGTTCGCTCGGTGGCTGATGGGGAAGGGGGACGGCCGTCCGATCGCCGAGCCGGAAACGCGGACAATTCCCTTCGACGCCATGGAACTGAAGAGTTTTCCCGACGAGCGGCGGGCTCCGGCGGGTCCGGGCATTCTCGAAATCGTGAAGCGGATGGCGCGCGAAGCCACGCCGTCCGGCGCCGCGATCGAGCAGGTGATGGGCGGTGAGCCTCGCGCTGTCCCGCTGACCGTTGTGTTGAACGAGAAGCGCGTACAGCGCCGCGTCTTCACGACTCAACCGGGAATCGACGTGCCCGCACTGGTGCTGCGGGCCGCCGGGAAGACACCGGCGGGCGTGCTCGTGGCGGTGGACGACGGCGGAAAGGAAGAGTTGGTCTCGGACCCGATCGTGCGGGATGCCTGGCGGCGCGGCTGGGACGTTTGGGCGATCGATCCCAGGGGCATCGGCGAGTCCGCAATCGACAAACCGGGATGGGTCTTTGCGGTGAGTCTGCTGCTCGGGGAGAATTTCGTTTGGCGGCAGGGCTGGGATATCCGCCGCGTGCTGGAAAGCATTCCGGCCAATCGTATCGGCCTCTACGCCCGCGGTCACAACGCCGCGCTCGCGGCTACGTACGCCGCGGCTATGAGCAAGGGCAAGGCACCCGAGTGGGCCGTGCTCCGGGGGGGATTCCTGAGTTGGAAGCAGTTTCTCGATCGGCCCGGCTCGGAACAGGCTTCCTTTCGGCTCCTGGACGACGATGTCCGGGACGAACGGAGGACGGCCTTCGATCGGGAGATCCCGCACGAGTACTTTGTGTTCGATGGACTGCGGTCCGGCGACCTGCCCGAGTTGCTCGCGGCGGCCAGGACGACTACGACCCTGATCGAACCGCTGAACGGTGATTGGAAAACTATGCCGATCGCCGCGGCGCGAGCTTTAGCGCCGCCGCCGTTGAGGGTGATGACGGTCGAGCAGTTCCTACAGGCGGAGTGGTAGGTTAGCCC
>CAYPUQ010000421.1:0-2352 GCA_964413655.1 uncultured Solibacteraceae bacterium
CAGCGAACCGTACTTAAACCGGCCGCGCACCAACCGCGCCATCACAACGCCGCAGGTCCTGAACAACCTGAGCATCGTGACGGGCTCGCACGTCCTGAAGATGGGCGTCAATTTGCGCCTTTACCAGCACAACGACCAGCGCGGCCAGCCCGGCGGAGTCAACGTGACACCGCTCGTTACCTTCAACCGCTTGCTGCGCCCGCCCGCGCACCTGACGCCCTCCGACGTGCCTGGAATCAATACCATCGACAACGGCGTGCTGCTCCAGACCATCAACGAACTGCTGGGGATTCCCGCGCGGCTGCAGCAGGTGTTTCTAGGCGACCTGAATAGCGACCAGTTTCTTCCCTTCCGCGCCGGCAACTCCGTCACACTGTGGGCGCAGGGCCAGCGAATGAAGCAGTACAACTTCTACTTTCAGGATGAGTGGCGGATGCGCCGCAACGTGGTCGTGAACTACGGCGCCCGTTGGGAGATCAATACGGCGCCGACAGAAGCCGCCGGCCGCGTGTACGTGCCGCGAGGCTCGCTCACCGGTGGCGATCCGGTCTCCTTCGTTCCCGCCCGCCGCTGGTATGAGCGGAACAACGTGGGCGCCGCTGGGCCGCGCCTCGGACTGACGTGGAGTCCCAGCGGCCGCACCGTCATCCGCTCGGGCTATGGAATGGCGTTCGACCCGATCTCGTCCTTCCAGGTAACCGCCGTGGCGGGCCGCGTGCCCGGCCTCACGACCACTTGCCTCGCCAATCCCGGCGGTTCGACCACGCCCGGCTGCGCGTCTGTGCCCGACCTACGGATCGGCGAGGGCTTTCCGGATGAGTTGGCCGCCCCCACAACACGCCCCTCCGAGTTCCTCACGCCGCCGCGCGCCCTGCTGAACAACGCTCCGGCCATCACCGTGTTCGATCAGAACCTCAAGATGCCGACGGTCCATCAGTGGAACCTGAACCTCCAGCGCGACCTGGGCGGCGGCTTCACGGCTCAGACCGGCTACATCGGCCGCCGCGGCACGCGCCTCCTGCGCGCCTACGATGTCAATCAGATCAACGCCGACCCCGTCCTCGACGACTTCCGTGGAATGCAGGGCAACCTCCGCGCCGGTTGCCGGCCCGACGGTTCGAACTGCCCGGCTGGAGTCTCGGGAGCGCCCATTCCGCTCGTCCAGCGCGGCGTGGTCTCGCCGGCGTTCGTCAACAGCACCGCCACAATTACCGAGCTTCAGCAAAACGCTGCCGGCCAGTTCGCCGGCCGCATCGAACAGACGACGCTCGCCGCCGGTCTCCGGCCGAACCAGCAGTTCGGAACCATCACGTACATCGACTCGGGCGGCGACTCTTACTACCACAGTTTCCAGGCGACGCTGCGGAAGCGTTTCACCGCCGGTTTCCAGTTGGCCGCCGCGTACACGCTGTCGAAGTCCATCGACAACCAGTCGCTCGATCCGGTCGGGTCGGTGGCGGGCGGCGGTCTGAGCACCACCAACTCGCGCACCCCCGCCGATACCCGTGACTGGCGCAACGAACGTGGGCTTTCGGACTTCGACCGGCGCCACACCTTCAGCGGCGTCTGGCTCTACGAGCTACCCCTCGGCGCGGACAAGCGGTTTGGGTCGAACGCGCGCGGCAAGTTGCGCCACTTGATTTGCGGCTGGAGCTTGAACGGCATCTTCACCGCATTCACCGGCGAACCGTTCACGGTTCTCTCCGGCGTGCGGACCTCGAACTTCTCCCACGTCTCCCGCGCCGTGCTCACCGGCCCCCGGCCGGAGAGCACGAAGCTGAAGGAGAAGGCCGGTGTGATCGGGCCGGTGCTGATCACCGACCCGGGCGTCTTCGGATTTCCCGAGCCGGGCGACAACGGCCTCGGCCGGAACATCTTCCGCGGACCGGGCTACTGGAACCTCGACCTCGCGGCGCAGAAGGTGTTCGCGCTGGCCGAGAGCGTCAAACTCCAATTCCGGGCGGAGACCTTCAACACCTTGAACCACCCCAACTTCGATACGCCGGTGTCGGCGTCGACGGGGTCGAACCAGATCACGAGCACGCGATTCGGCGAAACCTGCTGCCAGGCGGTCGCGCCGGGTACGACCCAGAACATCATCCAGACCGGCGAGTCCGGCCGCGTGGTGCAGTTCGCGTTGAAATTGACTTTCTGACCCAAAACGCCTCCCGCTACGTTGGCACGCTCCGAGTTCCGACCACTAAGGTTCCGACGGTCACCCCCATGCCCCGGATGCAGGGCTTGCTCGCCACGATGTCCGGCTTGCGAGTGATGCGCTTCAGTTTTGGGAGATGATTTTCCTCCAGTGTAGTCCCTGTTGTCGATTGAGGCGGAGCAACGACCATTTCACCC
>CAYPUQ010000421.1:2452-5373 GCA_964413655.1 uncultured Solibacteraceae bacterium
TTCGGGTCGATTTCGAGCGCGCGGTTGAAATCCTGAATGGCTTCGTTCGGTTTCTTGAGCCGCAGATAGGCGTAGCCGCGTGCGTTAAACGCGAGAGCCATGCGCGGGTTGATCTGAATCGTGCGCGTGAGGGCGATAATCGCTTCCTGGTATTTGCCCTGCCCGAGAAGTCTCCGCCCGTCGCGATGCAAGTCGTCCGCATTCCCGACGACGCCCCCGCCCATCACCGGCGGCGCCGGTGCCGCGACGGTGGGCGGACCGGCAGGCGCGATCGAGACAGCCGCTTCGGGCGCGGCGGTCTGCTCGACGGCGGGCTCAGCCTTCTCGGGTGCCGTGGCCGGTTCGAGTGCGGGCACCGGTGGCCCCAACTCCGCCTGGGCCTTTTCAAGCAGGGCCGCGGTAGCGCGATCGGCCGGCTCCAGTTGCACGGCCTCGGCGAGGTCCTGAGCGGCTTCGGCCCACTTCTCCATCAGCATGTAACCGTTGCCCCGGGCCGCCCAGGCGCGCGCCGATCGCGGCGCCAGTTCGATGGCCTTCGTGCGGTCCCGTACGCCTTCCTCGTGACGGCCCTGCAGATGGTGAACACCGCCGCGCGCGATGTAGGCCTCGGGGTCCTTCGGCGCCAGCCGGACGGCTTCGTTGGCTTCCGAAATGGCGTTCCAGAAGTCGCCCGCCCGCGCCAATTCGTTGGCGCGCGAACGCAGCAACCCTGCGTCGCCGGGCTGGAGACGGCGGGCCGCGCCGTAATCCTCGGCCGCCTTCGCATGTTCGCCTTGCCGGGCGTAGACGGCGGCTCGCTCGATGTAGCCCTCAAGCAAATTCGGCTTGAGTTGGAGCGCCTTGGAGAGGTCTTCCTCGGCCTCGGCATATTGGGCGAGCTGGGCGTGAAGGCGTCCGCGGCCCAAGTAGGGATCGGGAGAATCGAACTTCAACCGGATGGCTGTGGTGTAATCGTCGATCGCCTTTTCAGTTTCGCCCGCCGCGGCATAGGCGGCGGCCCGGTCCGTGTAGAGCGATGGCAGGCGCAGGTTGAGATCCTCGCAGCGCGTATAGTCTTCGATCGCCTCGCGCGTGCGCCCGGCTTCGAGGTGGATCTCGGCGCGGTTACGGAGCGAGTCGAGGTCGTCGGGATACAGCTTCAGCGACGCGTTCAGGTCCTGCAGCGCCCGCTCGGCGTTGCCCATCTCCCGGAACGCGAGCGCCCGCTGGCGTAACGCGTCCTGGTAGGCGGGCGTCTCATCGAGAGCCTGTGGGTGTAAGCAGCGATCGCCTGACCCAGCATCCCGTTTTGCTGGAGGCGCTGGCCGCGCTGATAGTGCTCCTGCGCCTGCCGGCTCTGGCCGGCGGCGCCGGCGGACAATGCGAGAACCACGGCGGCCGCAAACAGCCGCGACGGGGACCAGACAGCCATCAATTCAGGGTTATCATACCGGCCGTCAAGAGGTCTTCGCCGCCTGCGCCTCTCGGTACGCGGCGCGCGCATCCTTCATGACCGGGCCGTACACGAGTTTGTCGAAGGGAGGGCAGCCGGTGGGGAACTGTCCGAACGGATGATTCTGCTGCCGCATCAGGAATGTGCAATAAGCAAGGGTATTGTATTGCATACCTGCAACGAAGGCCGGGCAGGCAACACTCAGGCTGTACAGTTGGTCCCGCCTCCTACAGTTAGCGAACCGCAATTGTGACTGGATTCGCGGCCCCTCCGTCGAATGTCGCCTGAACGCCAACTTCCCCTCTGCCCGCGAGCGACTGCGGTAACGGACCTACGACCAGTTGATCGAGTCCATCAAATTGTCCTTGCGCAACCGCGCCGTATACCGGCACGTCCACTCCGCCGATCGCGACATGGGTCGATCTCTGATTGCGAAAGCCTGTCCCGAAGAAACTGACGAACACTTGATCGGTCGCGCCGAGCATACTTGGCGCGCCTGCGATGGCCGGAGGGTTTTCGTTGCCCGCGCTGCGGTGGTGACCGGTCCTGGCCTGTCCGCGGAGTGCTGCTGGAGTGTGCGAGTTGCGGCTGCCAAACTTCGGTGACAGCGGGAACGATCTCCAGGACACCCGGACCACCTTGCCGGTGTGGTTTCGGGCGATGTGGTGGGTGACCACGCAGAAGAACGGCGCCCGCGCGCTGGGACTACAACGAGTGCTGGGGCTGAAGAAGTAGGAGACCGCCTGGACGATGCGGCATGAATTGCGCCGTGCGATGGTCAGGCCCGGACGCGATCTTCTCAGCGGTCGGGTCGAGGTGGATGAAAGCTACGTCGGCGGCGAGGAGGAAGGACGACCGGGTCGGCTCAACTTGAAGAGAGCACTGATCGCTGTCGCCGCTCAAGAGGATGGGCCGGGCATTGGCCGGATTCGGATGCGCCAGATTATGAACGCTTCGGCGGGAAGCTGGATGCCTTTCGTCCGGGACTCCGTAGAGCCGGGTAGCGTCGTCCACACTGATGGCTGGCTGGGGTACCTGCCCAGATATCTGCCCTTGGAATGGAACGTAACGGCTACCCACCTGAGGTCACGTTTCTGAAGAAAATTACTCCATCGGAGTTGTTACCGCGGGTCCACCGCGTGATCTCCCTCCTCAAGAGGTCGCTCCTGGGCACCCACCAAGGAGCCGTCAGCCGCAAGCACCTCGACTACTACCTTGATGAATTCACGTTCCGCTTCAACCGGCGGCGATCAAAAAGCCGAGGCAAGCTCTTCGTCCGGCTCGCCCAGCAAGCCGTAGCAGTTGACCCGGTCCCCTATAGCCGGATCCACCCAGCGCGCGCGAAGGTTAACCCCCAATCTGCTGGGGTTACCTGAGTCAAGGGGATACCCACCTGAATCAATTAAAGGGGTTCGCTACTCGGTTCGCTACTGAACTCGCATCTGCTAAATAACGAACGTAGGCCGAATTCCCGTGCTTCTCACTTCTT
>CAYPUQ010000422.1:0-5367 GCA_964413655.1 uncultured Solibacteraceae bacterium
GAGCGGCTTCCGCGCCCGACGAATCATTACCTTCCATCGTTCGCGGCCTCCGGACATGAGTAGGCGATCGCCCGGTCGGAGGAAGCCGTCAGAAGACCTCTGAAAGGCTGCTTCGATGTCATCCCGGGAACACTCACCACCCTGGGCCACAATGGCCTTCAGGATGGGCTGGTAGTACGCCCACAAAGGCGTCGTCTCACCCTTCGACGCTCCAGCGGTCTTCGCGCTGCGGCCTGAAAGCCCACGCCATGTGCGCAGCAGTTCGTCTGCTTGCTGCACAAACTGCCTGATTTCGCGTCCCTTTGCGGCCAGTGCCTCCGCCGCAACGTAGTCACCCTTGGCCATCCGCTGCCCCGCCACTTCGTTCAAGCCCTTGAGCGTCTTCTTGGTGGCCGTGCGAACGGAGCGAAGGGCTCGGGCCACTCCCTGCGAGTGAGGGATCTTCACGCTTTCCTCCCCGCGATTCCAGACTTCGGCTGGATCATCTCATTCAAGTCGAGAGGCTTTGCCAGGATCTGAATATTCGACGGCGACTGGCCCGTCTGGAACACCGCTTCCCAGTAGTCAGCGTTCTGCTTCGGCCCGAACACCGTGGTCCCGAGGTTCCTGTCTATCCAGCAAGGGAGTCTCGACAGGCTGACAAGAAAGTTCTTAACCCGGTCCCACAGCTCGTCTGGCAGCTGCACGTGGAGCAACCGATCCTCCTTGATCACGCGTCCGGTGTACGCGTTGTAGTTCGCGATCACAAGGCGGATCCAGCGCACAACGTTCGTCATCACCTCCTCACGTGCGATCCGCCATGCGCGTAAGTGATTCTCGGGAATCTTCTCACCCGCTTGCAGGCGGTTCTCCAAGCGCCGACCGCCGAGTTCCGGGTCCCAATGGCCGACGAAGAACACGTCGGCGAACAGACTCATCAAGCGAATCAACTGTTCTCGTTCCAGAAGCCGAGGATTCGTGCCCTCCTCCATGCCAAGGTCGATCGGAGTATCCAGGGCCTTCTTGTAGAGAAACTCGCGGAAAAAGCTACGCTCGATCGTGCTGTACGACATCGGCTTCTCGAGCGATTTGCCCGCCCACTCCACAAACTCCAGCAGCCGGTTCTCCTGCGCGTGCGTGATGGCGTCTCGCTGAGCGTCGATGACGTAGCGCTCCATCTCCTTGCGCTCGCCCCTGAAAAAGCGAACCAGGTCCTGCTCTGAAAAGTTGTAGTCGTCCTCCGACATGCCGCGCATTGACTGGTACTTCCGGACGCGTTCCACGTACAGCGAACTGCCAAGGTGGCGCATGACGGCCGCGTCAAAAGCGACCTGCCGGAGTTTCCCGCCCGCGTTCGTGTTGGCCTGAAGAAGGATGTTCGTGTCCGGTTCGACGAACACCCGCAAGGGCAGCTCACGCGTGCCGAGCAGAATCTGGGCGGCGGCCTTGTGCTGACCATCGAAGACCTTCAGCATTCCCGCCCCGTCGCTCTCCGGCGCCCACCACGCCAGGGCGACGTGCAGTTGCGGCCGCTTCTGCAGAAACTCCTCAATGAGTCCCCTGATGTTCGAACCGATGCTGCGTGGGTTGATGCGGTCGTCGTGGTGCAGGTACTCGAGCGGGAACGCCGCGAAGAACGAGCGCATGCCGCTCAGTTTGTCTTCGAGCATGGGTACAGCGCGAATCGCGTTGTCACCGGCCTCCGGCAGACTGAACTCGACGACATCGTCCTTTGTTCGTAGGCGGAGCGGCGCCTTCGCGCCCCCGTGCTGGGCCAACACGTCGCCCAGATTCGCCCCTCGCTTGCCCTCGTCCTTGGCCTGCTCCTGCAGACGCTCGAATTCTTTGATGCGGCGGGCAACCTGGAGATTGGCGGCGCCCTTGCTGCGATTGCATGACTGGTGAGTCAGCGCGAAATTGTTCTCAGCATCCAGGCCCTCGGCCGCCAGCGGATCGATGTGATCGACATCGAGCTGACCCTTATGCAGCACCAGATCGATGGGATCATCGCAGATGAAGCACCGCCCAGATTGGCGAGACAAGAGACGTTGCTCCAACTTCGACCGAGCTTCAGCGTCCAACGTTCCGAGGTACTTAGACGACGCCATCTACGCCTCCTTGTCCCGCCACTGATCCCAGAAAACTCGCGCCCATCATCGCCGCCTCGTGCCATATGTATCGAGATGATCCCCACAGTGGCCAATGATGAGGCGTTTCCGGTCACGGTCCACGCAAAAATGCACGCGCAGCAGGCGCGGCGCTGTATTGCCCCATTTGACGTGCGCGTGATGTCCAGCTCCACTCCCTCGTGCATGAGCCTTCGCTTGGCCATGAGCCGGTTGTCGCGTTTGGTCTCCTTGCTCACCGTCCACGTCAGGTCAAACTTTGTGCGGTTCTTGAAAGTGTCGGCCACCTGCTGCGCCGGGAGATCCTCCATCAGCAGCTCGTGGAGGTCAGTCGCCATGGCTCGAAGGCATCGCCAGATAACCGACGCCGCGTCAGCGCAAGTGGCAAACTCGGACTTCTGAAGCGAACGCACAGCCCCGTCCGTGAACACCAAACGCTCGCCACTCACCTTGATGGCAAGCGCAGCGACATCACGCGCGTTCTCGGGCCAGGCGGATAGGCTTAGGATCGCCTGAAGAGCGTCCTTCTCGGTCCGCAGCTTCGCGCGAGCCTCGACAGCCGTGGTTCGGGCTTGCTCCAGCGCGTATTCCTGACGGGCCAGAGCATCTTCGGCCTGTGAACGCCTCTGTTTCTCGGTTTCGAGTTCCTCGCGAAGTCGCTTCGTCTCAGCCTCCAGCGCCTCGTTCGCGGCCTCGAACAAGGCGAGCATCTCCTGCTTCTCCTTGAGCGACTCGGCGCCGGTGCTGCGCAGCTCGCTGAGGCGCCGTTCGCGAATCCGCGCATCGATGTCATCGATGGAAGTGATCGATGACTGCAGACCGCGCCACGCGTCGCTGCGCGTGAGTGCCCGGACGATGTGTCCTATGATTTCGTCGTCGCCCTGCTCTTCGATTTCCTTTGCCGTAAAGAAACGGTGGCGGGCCGACGTCCAGTCCTGGGAGAAGTCGACGCCAGGCGCGTAAATCCTGACGGTTCCGTTTGGACTCCGAAATCGCAACGGGACAAAGTGCTCGAGTTCGAAGTCGCAGTCTGGCGACTCGCACACATAGACCGATGCCGTTCCGGCAAGGGCGCGGCTCAGAGTGGCAGAGTCGAGCTTCGGGACGCCCGTCTTTCGATCGCAGCTCACAAGAACGATCGGAACGAGTCGCTGGACATCCGTGAGCACCTTCGCGAAATCCGGTGCCTTGCCGACCTTCATCGAGAGGGGATGCGCGGTAAGTCGCATCGATCCAATCCGGGCGACCCAGTTGCGCGAGTCGAGTAAGTCGGTCACAAGGCGTGGACTCGAGGGCTGGGGTGCTGCGGGTTCACGGCCGACGAAGCCGGGTCGAAGTCTGTGCGTCAGCTCTACCGCTATACGCCACTCCTGCGGACCAACCTGCATCACGCCGATGTTTGTCGACCAACGACGCGACTTGACGTCGCTATCAACGTGCTCATACCGGACTGCCCACATCTCCGGTGTGGCCCCGCCGTCGGAAAGGGCCCGGGTTTCGACCCGCGCCCACGCCGGCGCCGGCGCAGTCCAATTGCCCCCCTTGAAGAAGAACCCTTTCAGTGGGTTCTTCTCCTTACGAGCGATCCACGCCCGGATCTCGCCGACCGCGGCCGCCCAGGCATTCTCCATCGGACGGGCCGGGGACACATCAAAGACCGAACGGAAGTGTGTGTACGCCTGCATGCATCCTCGCCCGTGCTACCTCGGTGGCCAGAACTGTAGGTTGATCATCTTGTCCTCGATCTCCCGAAGCGGCTGCGGATCCCCGTCGACCGAGCGCCTCACGGCGCCCGCGACCAAATCGGCCAACTGAACGAGGCGCGTCTTGCTGCTGTCGGTGAAGTTGATCGTTCCGAGCCGTGAAATGGGGAGGCCGGAGTTCTCGCGGCGAAGGTATGTTTCCAGTTCCGCCTGCACGGCCTCTGTAGAGTTCTGATCGAGAACCAGGTCTGCCTGCCAGGCCATCGTCAGGAGGTCACCGACCAAGAACTGGAACGCGTAGCGATAGAACGTCATCGCGTCGGCAAAGCCGGGCGCGGTTAACCGCCGCTTGTCGAAGCACGCAGCGGCCCACTGATAATCCAGCAGGGACAATTCGCGCAGGACACGCGTGTGCTTATTGACCGACAAGCCGGCTGTCTTGAGCTCGTGATCTTCCGGCCTGCGAATTGCCGCGAACGCGTTCTTGAACCGCTGATCCAATGTCGCCAGGTCCTCGCGGGAATCGATGAGCACGGCGGCTACGACGAAGACCGGCGGATTGTGATCGTTGACGTTCGGCGACCCGGACTCGTCCAGATAGATGGTGGCGCGGTCCTTGTTCTCTGGAATTGCGGAGGTGTATCCCTCCATCAACTTCGTGCGCTTCGCAAGCCGGCGGAGATTCCTTGCATGCCGTAATTCGGCTCGCACGCGCCACGTGTAGAAGCCGAGCGTTGTATCGACGTCCTCTGCCGTCGTGACGATGAACACTCCAGCGTTGGACGTTCCGATAAACACCCTGGGGTCTCGTCTCAACGGGCCAAGGATCTGGTGCTGGAATGCCTCCTTTCTGTACTCGCGTGTGAACAGGCCGAGACTCAGGATCGACAGAATGGGCCGCGGGTTGCTCGCCGTGATCCCGTTTTCGAGGAGGTAGCGAATGAACCGCTGCTTGTCCTCGCCGAACGGATCATCTGGATCCGGTGTCCAGCTCTCCGCAAGGCGAACGATTCGGCGCTTTGCCATCGCAGTCGGTCAGTTCTTGCCCTGCTCCATGGCACCCGGAGGACGCTTACTCATAATTGTCTGAATCCGGAAACAGGTTGTTCGTTCGTTGGCCCACCGCTTTCGGCTTCGCCTTCGCCGCGTCATACTCTTCGTGCAGGCGCTTCACATCGAGGGGAGGCTGTGCCTTTTCAACAGCCTTCAGGAACTCTTCGTCTTTGAGCGTCTCGTACGTGAGGCCCTTGAAGCGAAGCGTGACTTCCATCCCAGAAATGAGTTGATTGGCCGTTCCGAACGCTCTTCCAAGGTCACGTTCAACAAAGCGCCGACACGTTTCCTTGTCCGGTTTCTGGCCGTCCGAAAACCGCCACTCTTTCGGGTGCTTTCTGGCTACAGCCGGCAACAATGCCTTCAGCAGCTCCGCGCGGCTGCGTTCGATCGATGTCTCGAGCTGCTCTTCGAGCTTCTCTTTGAACTCGTTCACTCTTTGGCGCAACCCGCCAACCGCTGCCTCGAGCTTGGGCTTGTCGGCCCGGCGAACGAGGTTCCCGAAT
>CAYPUQ010000423.1:0-5320 GCA_964413655.1 uncultured Solibacteraceae bacterium
TATCGGCGAACAAAGCCGGCAGACTGGCGGCAATGAGAAGCAATCGAATATAGGCCATTGTTATTTCCTCCTCCGCGTTCGCTTACTGGGGCGGGCTGATGGTTGCGCCGCCGGCGCCAACGCCGATGCGCACTCCAGGGGTTGGGGTGGGGCCGGGTGCGGGCGAACCATTGTCTCCGCCGGTGAGCGCGACAGCGGTACCGACTGCGGCGGCCGCGGCGACACCGATGATGATGCCGATTGCCGTTCCTGAAATTGCGGCGGCGCCAATCAGGTTGGTTTGCACGATCGTCGTGGCGATCGACTGGCCCGCCACGTTTCCGCTCACGGTCATGTTCCATTGGCCGGGCGTCGAGTTCGGGCTATAGCTCACTTGGGCGCGGCCGGCCGAATCCGTTGTCACCGTCGCCATGCGCGAACCATCCACAAAGGTGGCGCTCGCTCCGTCGGACGGAAGCAGGAAAGTGAGGGCGACGCCGGCCTGTGGCCGATCGTTTTCGTCGCGCACTTCCACCACCGCCATCGTGGCGCGGCCCTTCTTCACGTTGTGCTGGACGCCTTCACCGCGCACCACCACGATCCGGAACTTCTGACCGGCTTCGCCAGCCGGCGGCGGTTGTTGCGCCTCGGCCGAGAAACGTGGGATCGGCAGACCACTCGACCAGCCCACTACCGAGTAAGCCAGCACCAGGGCGAGAAGACGATATCCGTCCCGCCTCTTCCATATCCGAGCCATTCGCATTTTGTTTCCTCCCGATTCCGGCCTGATCGCTCCGGCTCTCCGGCCGGTCGCCCAACTCCGATATCTTAATACGGACTGATGGAGTGCTTCACCAGTTCCGGTGTTGCATGGCCCAACAGCTTCTCGACTTCCTTCCGCAGCGGGCCGACGCTTTTCGCGTAAATCATCTTGTAGGCCTGGCAGAAGTAGTCGAGATCCTCGAACTGCCGATGCGGGCCGTGTCTAAACTTCGGGCACCCGCCGTGGCAGATCGACTGCCATTCGCAGATCTGGCACTCCGGGTGCGCCAGGGTCTTCTTTTGCGCGAAGCTGTACCGGCGCGTGCGCCGCGCGACTTCGGACCAGGAGTCCAACCCGATATTGCCGATCTTCCAGCCGGACTCGACGAAGAAGTCGCACGGATAGATGTCGCCGTTGTACTCCACCACTACGTAGCTGTCGCAGGTCTCGTGCATGGTGCAACTGCCCGGCTTCATGCCGGCCACGGCTTCGGCGATGTTGTCGAAGAACCTGATCCGCATCTTGCGGCGGTCCGGCCACCACAGGTCGAACATCTCGACGAGGAAGTGGCCGTACTGTTCGGCTGTGATGGTGAACGGCAGCCGGTTGCCCTCGCCGTCGAACTCGGCCAGCGGAATGAACTGAATATTGTCCACGCCGATGCTCTTGTAGAACTTGTACAACTCGCGCGGCTTCTCGACGTTGGCCTGGCTAAGAACGCAGAGGATGTTGAAGTCTACCTTGTTCTTCTGGAGGCATTCCACGCCGCGCATGACCTGTTTCCAGGTGCCGCGGCCGGCCTTGTTGAACCGGTACGTGTCGTTGATTTCCTCCGGGCCGTCAAGCGAGACGCCCAACAGCCAGTTATATTCGCGAAACAATTGCGCCCAATCGTCGTCGAGCAGAATCGCGTTGGTCTGGAGCGCGTTACTGATGTTGTGACCGTCCCGGCCGTAGCGTTTCTGGAACTCCACCAGTTTCTCGAAGAAGTCGAGCCCGGCCAGCGTCGGCTCGCCGCCCTGGAACGCGAACGTCGCGTTCGGGTAGGAGTAGAAGAGGTAGGTGTCCACCAGGCGTTCGAGCGTTTCGATGGCCATGCGTCGCGCAGGCAGCGCCTTGTACGGGTCGGCCTCGCGGTCGAGGTAGAAGCAGTAGGAGCAGTCGAGGTTGCAGACCGCCGACGCCGGCTTGATCAGGAGCGAAGTGATGCGCGGCACAGGGCCGAGATGGGCTGTGAGCGAGCCGCCAACGCCCTGGCCGACAATGGGGAGCGAGATCCCGCTACTACTCATGCATCACCGAGTTTATCATTCCGAACTCGCGGCGATTCGCGCGGAGCTTGCGCGGCTGGCCGATCCCGCGAACGTGGCGGCGATTCGCCGGTTCTTCAAGGAGACCGTAGACCCGTACGGCCTGCGCGCCGCCGACTTGAACGCACTCATCCGCTCGACCGGGCAGCGGATCGCCGGTTGGCCCGTGGCGGAGCGGAACCGCCTGTGCACGGAACTGCTGAAGTCGGGCCGGTTCGAGGAAGGGCAGATTGCCCTGGTTGTCTACCGGCGGTTCCGGCGATCGTGCGGGCGGTGCGAGTTCAAGCTGTTCGAGCGGTGGCTGGACCGGTACGTGACGAACTGGGCGCACTGCGACGGGCTGGCGATGCATTTGCTGGATGCGGCGATCGGCAACGAGGCAGATCTCGCGGAGGAGCTGCCGGAGTGGACGCGGTCGCCCAACCGTTGGAAGCGCCGCGCGGCTGCGGTGGCGCTTGTGCGGTCCGGGCGGTACGGACGCCACCGGGAGTTGATTGGCCGGGTGGCGGCCTTGCTGCGCGAGGACTCCGACCCTATGGTGCAGAAGGCTGTGGGGTGGCTGCTGAAGGAGAGCTACCGGTCGCATCCCAGGGAGGTGGTGCGACTGTTGCGGCGCGATGCCTGGCCGAGGCTGGTACTTCGCTATGCGGCGGAGAAGATGACGGAGGAGGACCGGCGAACGATTCTGGGTTCTTAGAGCGGGCATTTCGGTCGGTTCGTTTTTGGTTCGTTCTCGGTTCGATCTTGGTTCGTTCTTGGTTCGTTTTCGGTTCGTTTTTGGTTCGTTTTTGCACTTAAGTTGTTGTATTAAAATGATTTTATTGGTTCGTTCGTTGTTTTTTTTTATTTTCGCGCGCCGATGCCGGATGAATGCACTGGGAGGAACGAGAAGAAAAGGCGCACATAGAGCGGGGGTGGTTTTGCCAGGAGCCGAGTTGGCGACTGTTTGCATAAGTCCACTCACGAACCCGAGGATAGCATAGCGGGAGACATAATTCCATATATGCAGTATTATAGAATGTATTGTAAGTAATTGTAGGGAAGGGTGTTGGGGGACAAGAAAAAATTTTCGAGTAGGCGTGAACGTATTTTCGGCGAGGGACTCACGGTCCAGAACGGTCTGTAAGTGAATGTAGCAATGGGCTATCCTGGGCAGGCCGCTTCTCATCGTCGGGCGTTAGACGTCGATGTGGATAGTATCATCCATCGTGGCGCTTCCAACAACGCCGCCCGACGCCGCCAGCACCGGACGCAGTCCGCAATACAGTTCGTCGCTCACCCAGCCCGCCTCGTCCACCAGCAGCATCGACACGCCCGAAAACCCGCGCGCCGTATCGTCGGTCCCCGGCCGCGCCCCTACCCGGCTCTCGTTCGGCAGCACCAGGCTCGCCTCGTTCTCGCCGTCCCCGCGCGGGCGCACCCACAGCCGCCGCGTGAACTCTTTCATCTTCCGCAGCAGCTCCGCGCTGCCGCCTCGTCCGGCTCGCGATCAGAATCAGCCGTCCCGCCTCCGCCGCCGCCCGGTGCAGCGCCTTCAACGCCGCCACCGTCGACTTTCCCCACTGCCGCGTACAGCACAAAATCAACTGCTTCGCCTCGCTCCGCAGTACCCGCGCCTGCGTCTCGTCCGGTGTGAACCCCAACCGCCGCTCCGCGAACTCCACCGCGTCCAACCCCGCCGCCGGGCGCCCACACTGCGCCCGCGGCCCGCTTCTGCTTCGCCGAACCCTTTAAGTCCACCCTCCGCCAGGGTTTTGAACGTAGCTCCCCCATACGCGCCCATTCCACCATCCTCGTCCCGCCCGGTCGAAAAGTGAATTTCTCTAACTCTAACGTCCTTTTCCTATCAATCAAATAAAAAATCTCCACTTGCTGTGACTGCTGGAAAGGCAAAGTCGGGCCGACCCTTCGTCTGCGGCGGCCTCACCGGCCGCACGGCTTGGCGGGATACCTGGGGATGCGCCTCGCCGCCTGGCTGGATGACGCCCAACGCGAAACCGCCGTCGGAGTCGAACAGGCTGCGTGCGCTGAATGTCGCCGTGGTTGCAGCAATTCTGCGACCTCTTCTGAGTCGCGCTGCCGAACGGATTCCAATCAGTTGCACCGTGCACGCGCGCCGCCGCGAAGTGGCGGCAAACGGCGCACCTCGTCGTCACCGGCGATCGGGACCTTCTTTCGCTCGGCGTGTTTCACTCGATCCCCATCGTTACGCCCGCCAACTACGTCGAGAGTTGCTTCACACCGGAATCCAAACCCTGAGACCTCAACGCGGGCTGCCCTCAGCCTACCCGTCGCCCGGCTTGACCTTTCCACTCCAACGCCCGCGCGCAAAGATGCTCGCCGTGACGGTTGCTTGCGTCACGCGTAGATCGGGCGGCGGCCTTTGGGCTCTGGAAACGGGTCGCCGAACTCATTCGCCGTGTCGATCCAGAGGCGAATGGCCTCCTGCGCGCTTGCCAGCGCCGCCTCCTGCGTGGGACCGTGTCCTGCGCACCCGGGGAGTTCGGGTACCTCGGCTACAAAAGCCTCGTCCTCCTCGCTCCAATAAATGATGACCTCGTACTTGTTCATTCGACATCACCAAGCTTGTACTTCACGACCACAGCTTGCACCTGCTTCACTTGGTACGGCTTCGCGTTGTTGCCTTCCCGCTGCAAGTTAATTCTCTCCTCCACTCCGGCCTTCCGAAAAAGAGGATAGCTGCCCTTCACCCGCTTCTCGAAGCCCAGGCTCTCCCGCAAGGAGCACAAATCGTCAAAACGGATCGCCGCGCCGGAAGTTCCGCTGACGAGCCGGCCAAGGGCCTTCGCGACGCTCACCACCACATTCTACTCCGGCCAGGCGGGCGCGCCGGGTCTGTCTAACGACTTGGGTGCATCGAGTGTAACCAGAAACTGGACTCACGCTCCAGACTGGGCCGCATCCGCCTCGCCTAGCCCTCGAAGGTTGGAAGCAACAATGCGGGTCTTGGGATGATCAGGGCCGAATTTCAGGAGCAAAGAACTGTGCGCCTGGCGCAGCAAGTCCCGCGCCTCCGCCAACTCCCCCAGATCCTGCAGCACCGCCGCCAGGTTGGATTGACTCCGAGCAATCGACGGGTGGCCCGGCGCGAAGCTCTGCTCGTCGGCCGCCAGCGCCTGGCGCAGCAGGTCCCGCGCCTCCGCCAACTCCCCCAGATCCTGCAGCACCAGCGCCAGGTTGGATTGACTCCGCGCAATCGACGGGTGGCCCGGCGCGAAGCTCTGCTCGTCGGCCGCCAGCGCCTGGC
>CAYPUQ010000424.1:0-5274 GCA_964413655.1 uncultured Solibacteraceae bacterium
TTAGCTCCAGAATTCGTGAATCAATTCCCCGCCGACGATGGTGGGGCGTTCGGCGCGGCCGTTGTGCATCCAGGTGAGGCGGAGGTGGTCGAGGCCGAGCACGTGGAGAATCGAGGCGTGGATGTCGTGGACGTGGGCTGGGCGTTCGACCGCGCGGAGGCCGATTTCATCAGTTGAGCCGATGGTCTGGCCGCCTTTCACTCCGCCGCCGGCCATCCACATTGTGAAGCCCCAGGGGTTGTGGTCACGGCCGTTGCCTTTTTCGTTAAACGGCGTGCGGCCGAATTCCCCGCCCCAGACGACCAGCGTTTCATCCAGCAGCCCGCGCGATTTCAGATCGGTGAGCAGGCCCGCAATGGGCTTGTCCGAAGCCCGGCACCACTTCGTGTGATTCGCTTCGATGTTGGCGTGAGCGTCCCAGCCGCTCCCGGAACCGCAGTACAGTTCCACAAACCGCACGCCGCGCTCCACCAGCCGCCGGGCCATTAAGCAGTTCCGTCCGAACGGCTCCGTGGCGGGATCGTCGAGGCCGTAGAGATTTCGGGTTGCCTCGGTCTCCTGGGCGAGGTCTACCGCTTCGGGAGCCTCAGCCTGCATCTGAAAGGCGAGTTCGTAGCTCCGGATCCGGGCATCCAGCTCGGTGTCTTCGCTCTTGCCGGCGTTCCAGCGCTGGTTGATTTCGCGGAGGAAGTCGATCTTGCCGCGCTGACGTTCCACTGACACGCCATCGGGAGATTTCAAGTGCAGGATCGGATTGTCGCCCTGACGGAACTGCGTGCCCTGGTACGTGGCGGGCAGGAAACCGGCACTCCAGTTCTTCGCGCCGCCGAGCGGTTCGCGGTCGTCGACGAGTATGACGAACGAGGGCAGGCTACGATTGACCGAGCCAAGCCCATAGGTCACCCAAGCGCCCATCGACGGACGACCGGCGAGAATGTCGCCCGTGTTCATCTGGCACACGGAGCCGACGTGATTCAGCCCGTCGGCCTTACAGGAGCGGATGACGGCGAGATCGTCGACATGGTTGGCAATATGCGGGTACCAATCAGACACCCAGAGTCCGCTCTGCCCGTGCTGCTTGAAGGCGCGATTGCAGCCGAGCAGCGTATTGCCCGCCGTCCCCATGGCGGTGATGACTTTGCCGAACGAGGCGGGCATCGGCTGGCCGTGCATCTCGTTGAGCTTTGGCTTGGGATCGAAGAGATCGATGTGGCTCGGCCCACCCTCCATGAACAGCCAGATGACGGATTTCGCTTTCGGCTCGTGGTGGGGCGGCTTGGGCGCGAGCGGATCGACGAGCTGCTTCGGCGCGGCGATCGCGCGGTCTTCGGCGAGCAGGCTGGCGAGCGCAATGCCGGCGAGGCCGGAGCCGGACCGAGTCAGAAATTCACGTCTCTTCAACATCTCAGTTCAGATACAGGAACTCGTTGGAGTTCAGCAGCGCGTGGCAGAGGTCCTGGAGGGCACCGTCGCGGCCGCCGGCCAGTTTCGCCTGTTTGTCGAGGAAGCGGAGCGCGCCGCGGCGTTCCTCGTCCGTCGCCGGGCGGGAATAGACCAGGCGGTACGCGCGATCGACCTGGGCATCGGGTGTCAGTCCGCTGTCGTTGGCGACGCGACGCGCCAAGCCGGCGGCCCAATCGAGCACCAGCTCGTTGTTCAGCAACTCAAGCGCCTGTGTGGAGGAGACCGTACTCATGCGGCGAGCGCAGCTTTCGTGCGTGTCGGGCATGTCGAACGCCTCGAACATGGGGTAGCGGGTGTTGCGGCGCACGAAGACGTACACACCGCGGCGCAGCGCTTCGTCCGGATCTTCGTCCTTCTTCCAGCCACCGCGCGTTTCCACGCCGGGCGGGAGCGGCGGAAACACCCCGGGGCCGCCCATCCTGGTGTTCAACAGGCCGGATACGTGGAGCATGGAATCGCGAATCGCCTCGCCTTCGAGGCGGCGGCGGTTGAATCGCCAAAGCAGTTTGTTGTCGGGGTCTGCCGCGGCGGCCTCCTCGCGGTATTGCGAGGACTGCTGCCAGGTATTCGACATCAGGATCGCTTTATGGAGTTTCTTCAAGCTCCATCCGTCCCGATGCATGAATCGCCATGCGAGATGGTCGAGCAGTTCGCGGTGCGTGGGGCGCTCGCCCATGACGCCGAAATCGTTGGGCGTGCCGGCGAGACCGCGGCCGAAGTGATAGTGCCAGACGCGGTTCACCATGACGCGGGCGGTGAGCGGGTTCTCTAGCGAAGCGAGCCAGTTCGCCAGCGCGGCGCGGCGGCCGGTGGAGTTGACACCGGGCGGCGGCGCAATCTTCGCGTCGGAGGGATCCAGGATGGTGAGGAAGCCGGGATTCACCGGTTCTTGCGGGTTGTCCCACGCGCCGCCGGCGAGCATGTACGTCGTGGGCGATTCGGCGCCGTTGTCCGCCATGGTCTGGGCGACGGGGAGCGGTTCGGGCTTCAAGTGGTCGAAGGCCGCAAGGCGGCGTTGGAGCGTCGTGTAGGCTTCCTTGGCCTCGCCCTTGAGCGCGGCGGCCACTTCCCGCTCGGTGAATGTCACTTGCGGTTTCGCCTTATGAAACATCTGCCACTGGTAAGGATTACGCTCGGCGGGCGCCATCGCGATAACGGTCTGGATCTCCTCGGGGAAGCGGCTCATGCGATCCCGGTACTTGGCCTCGTAGTGGGGATCGAGGAGGGTCTCGACTTCGGCGCGGATCGCTGCCGTGGCGGCGAGCCACTCGGCGTTCTTGCGCTCCCATTCGGCGCGCTTCTCGGCGGGGGCCAGCACGACATCGTCCTCGATGCGGGTATTGGCGAAGAAGGCCTGGAGGCGGTAGTAGTCCTTCTGGAGGATGGGATCGAACTTGTGGTCGTGGCAGCGAGCGCAGCCGACAGTCATTGCCATGAAGGCGAGGCCGACGGTGTCGGTGACGTCGTTGAGAAGTTCCTGGCGGCGCTGCATGATGTTGGCGGCGTTACTCTCGTCGGGGAAGTGGCGGTTGAAGCCAACGGCGATGAGGGCAGCGGGATCGCCGGGGTAGAGTTCGTCGCCGGCGATCTGCTCGCGGACGAAGCGGTCGTACGGCTTGTCCTGATTGAAGGACTGGATGACGTAATCGCGGTAGCGCCAGACGTTGGGGCGGGTCTCGTCGGCCTTGAAGCCTTCGCTATCGGCGTAGCGCGCGACGTCGAGCCAATGACGTGCCCAGCGCTCGCCGTAGTGGGGCGAGGCGACCAGGCGATCGACGACCTTCTCGAAGGCGTTCGGGGAGGAGTCGGCGAGGAAGGCCTGAACTTCTTCGAGGGTGGGCGGCAGGCCGGTGAGGTCGAGGGCGGCGCGCCGGATCAGGGTCACTTTATTCGCGGGCGGGTTGGGGGCGATCTCCTTTTCGTCGAGCTTGGCCAGGACGAACGCGTCGATGTCGTTCCGGATCCAGGCGGGAGTCTGAACCGCTGGAACTTCCTGCTGCTGGATCGGCTGGAACGCCCACCAGCGCTTCTGCATCGGAGTGAAGTCCTTGGACTTGGACTCGGCGAACAGGCTGATGGCGCCAACCACCATCGCCGCATACACGGCGAGGCGGAACCGTCGTGGGTTCATGCACCCTCCCTCTGGAGTTCTAGTTTGGACCTCATCTTATCACACCATCCCGGGCGACTCGGGCCGCGCTGTGACTGGGGTCACTGCCCATTTGCGCGGCAACCCATAGAGTGGAGGCAGGTAGGCTTGGCGAATGACGCAGACGTTACTGGATCGCGAAGAGACGGCGGCGCCGGCGAAGGCGAAAAAGACGATCCTGGTCCGGCGGATCGGGGACCGGTCGCAGACGGTCCGGCGGGCGGTGCAGCTTGCGTTCCTGGCGCTGAATGTCTGGATCGGTATCGAGTTCTACCTGTTCGTGCGGCACTATACGAGCGGCGGCGAGACGATGTGGGTACAGCGGCCGCCGGGGGTGGAGGGCTGGCTGCCGATCGCGTCGCTGATGAACCTGAAGTTCTGGGTGGAGACCGGCAGCATTCCGCGGACGCACACGGCGGGGATGTTCCTGCTGATCGCGTTCCTGGCCGTTTCGCTGCTATTTCGCAAGGCGTTCTGCGGGTGGCTGTGCCCGATCGGGACCATCTCGGAGTGGCTGTGGAAGCTCGGGCGATCGACGTTCCGGCGCAACTGGAGCCTGCCGCGCTGGGCCGACATTCCGCTGCGCAGCCTGAAGTACATCCTGCTCGGCCTGTTCCTGTACGCCGTTGGCGGCATGTCGGCGATGGCGATCCGGCTGTTCCTGGACGGCCCGTACGGCAAGGTGGCCGACGTGAAGATGCTGTACTTCTTCTTGTACATGAGCACAGCGGCGGCGGTGGTTACCGGTGTGCTCGTGTTGCTGTCGGTGTTTGTCCAGAACTTCTGGTGCCGCTACTTGTGTCCCTACGGCGCGCTGATGGGCCTGGTGGCACCGCTCAGTCCGGTGCGGATCCGGCGGGACGCGGAGTTGTGCATCGATTGCGCAAAGTGCGCCACGGCATGCCCTTCGCAACTTCCGGTGGACAGGCTGATTCAGATCCGGTCGCCCGAGTGCCTGGGCTGCTACGAGTGTGTAACTTCGTGCCCGGCCGAAGGGGCGCTCGACATGAAGGCCGGGCGGCGGCGCGTGCCGGCGTGGGCGTTCGCGGCGGGCGTGGCGGTGATCTTCCTGGGTGTCGTGAGTTACGCGCAACTCACCGGTCACTGGCACGCCAACGTGCCGAACAGTGTGTACTCCGATCTGATCCCGCGGGCGCACGAGTTTGGCCACCCGTAGCAGATCGATTTGCGCCAGGTTTCGGAGGGCCGCCGGCCGGCCAGAATGCGGATATCTTTGGCCGCTGCAACGCGCGCACGTTTCGGTATCGCCGTAGGCGCGCATGAAGCGAGCATATGATCTACAACCGAAGGGCATTGGTCAAAGCCGAAAGAGCGGCTGGTTGCTGCCGCCGGCTGGGGTAGTAGATGAAGAAGCCAGGGAACGGTTGGCACCAATCTTGTTGGACCTGCACCATCGCCCCACTCGCCAGATGCGGAGCCGCACGCTCCGCTGACGTGAAAGCGAGACCTACCCCATCGATTGCGGCGCGAATGACGATCTCCAGGTCATCCACGATTACTGGTCCGTCTACCGCGACCGACAGGGATCTCTTGCCCTTTTCGAACTTCCATCTGTAGACGCCCGCGGATCCCTGCGGAAAGTTGATACATCGATGGCTGGCCAGATCGTGAGGCGATTTTGGCCTAGCTAAGCTAGCTAG
>CAYPUQ010000425.1:0-5270 GCA_964413655.1 uncultured Solibacteraceae bacterium
CACCGGCCAACCTGCCTCCCGCATGGTCGCGAGCCCGCGCATATCGACCACCAGGTTGTGATAGCCGAAACTGGACCCGCGCTCGGTGAGCAGGACGCGCCGATTGCCGGTAGAGGCAACCTTTTCAGCGGCCAGATGAATGTCTTGCGGCGCAACGAACTGGCCCTTCTTGATGTTGACGATCCGTCCCGTACGCCCGGCGGCGAGCAGAAGATCGGTCTGCCGGCACAGAAACGCGGGGATCTGAAGGATGTCGGCGGCCTCGGCGGCCGGTTCGGCCTGCCCAGGTTCATGGATGTCGGTCAGCACCGGGAAGCCCGCGGCGCGAACCGAGGCGAGGATGCGAAGACCCTCCCGCAAGCCGGGGCCGCGGTAGCTGGCGACGCTGCTCCGGTTGGCTTTGTCGAAGGACGCCTTGAAGATAAAAGTGCCCGCAAGGCGGCCGATCGCTTCCGCCATCCGATGGACGTGATCCTCACTCTCGATCACGCACGGGCCGGCGATGAGCGCGAACGGCGCGCCGCCGCCAAACACGATGGTTTCGCCGCGCGGCGCCGCCAGCTCAATCGGCATGCGAATAACGGGCGCGGGCGGCGGGCAAGGTCTGAGTCTCGACCCGCCGGTTCCGGTATTCCGCCGCGGCGCCGACGAAGGATGAGAACAGCGGATGGGGCTCCAGCGGCTTGGACTTAAACTCAGGGTGGAACTGGCAGCCCAGATACCACGGATGGCCGGGCAATTCGCAGATTTCGACGTAAACGCCGTCGGGCGTTTGGCCGGAGAGGCGAAGGCCGTTGGCGGTAAGGATGGGCTCGTAATCGCGGTTGAACTCGTAGCGATGGCGATGGCGTTCGCTGATCTGGTCCGCACCATAGACCGCGCGGGCCAGGCTGCCTTCGGACAAGAGGCAAGGATAGGCGCCCAGCCGCATAGTGCCGCCCAGTTCATCGACGCCTTTGAGTTCGCGGAGCTTGTAGATCACGCGGTGTTCCGGGTTGGCGTCGAACTCGGTGGAGTCGGCGCCCGTCAGTCCGCAGACGTTGCGGGCGAACTCGATCACCATCGTCTGCATGCCCAGGCAGATGCCGAAGTAAGGAACGCCGCTCTCGCGGGCAAAGCGGATCGCGTGCAGCATGCCCTCGATACCCCGCCTACCGAAGCCGCCGGGTACCAGGATGCCGTCGTAGCGGTTGAGGCGCTGGGAGCAGTCGGGCCAAGTGAGATGTTCCGCCTCGATCCAACTGATTTCGACCTTGCGATCATGCGCCAGGCCGCCGTGGAGCAGGGCTTCCTTCAGGCTCTTGTACGAGTCCTCGTACTCGACATACTTGCCGACCAGACCGATTTCGACGGGCTCGCCGGGATTCTTGATGCGGCGCACCATCTCGGTCCAGCGCTCCAACTGGCGCTTGTCGGCCTTCAGACGAAGATGGTCGAGGATCACTTCGTCCACCGACTGGGCGGCGAACTCGAGCGGTACTTCGTAGACGGTGCTGACGTCGCGGGCGGTCACCACGGCGTCCACGTTCACGTCGCAAAAGAGAGCGATCTTTTCCTGCAGGTCGCGCGACAGCGGACGCTCGGAACGGCAGACCAGCACGTCGGGCTGAATACCGATGGCGCGCAGTTCCTTCACGCTGTGCTGGGTGGGTTTCGTCTTCAACTCCTGTGCGGCGGCGATGAACGGCACCAGCGTGACGTGGACGAACAGCGTGTTGTCGCGTCCGAACTCGTGGCGAAGTTGGCGAATGGCTTCGAGGAACGGGAGGGACTCGATGTCGCCAACCGTACCGCCGATTTCGACGATCACGACGTCGACGCCATCGGAGACCTTCTTCACCGTGGCCTTGATTTCGTTCGTGACGTGAGGAATCACCTGGACGGTCTTGCCCAGGTAATCGCCGCGGCGTTCCTTGGCGATGATCTGCTCGTAGAGGCGGCCGGAGGTAAGGTTATTGGCCTGGGTGAGGCGGGCGTGCGTGAACCGCTCGTAATGGCCGAGGTCAAGGTCCGTCTCCGCGCCGTCGTCAGTCACGAAAACTTCGCCATGCTGAAAGGGGCTCATTGTGCCCGGGTCGACGTTCAGGTATGGATCGAATTTCTGAAGCGTGACGCGAAGTCCGCGGCTTTCCAGCAGGCAACCAATGGAAGCCGCCGCGATGCCTTTCCCCAGGGAACTCACCACGCCGCCGGTCACGAAGATGTATTTGGCCATGTTTCCAGGTTCAATTTTCCTCTAGCGGCTCGGCGCCGCGATTTCGAAGAGCCGGGCAACCCGTTCGAGGTCCTCCGGTGTATCCACTCCCAGCGATTCGTACTCGGTTTCCACGACGCGAATCAGGTATCCGTTCTCCAGTGCCCGCAACTGTTCGAGCCGTTCGGTGCGCTCCAGCGGTCCGACCGGGAGGGCCGAATAGCCTAGCAGGAAGTCGCGGCGATAGACGTAAAGGCCGATGTGTTTGAAGTAGGGGGCGTAGCGGTCGCGGGCATAGGGAATCGGACAGCGCGAAAAATAGATGGCGTTTCCGCGATGATCGGTGACCACTTTGACCACGTTCGGGTTGGAAATCTCCTCTTCGTCCTCGATGCGCTTCTTCAGGGTCGCCATCGGCAGCGAGGGATTTTCGAGCAGAGACAGCGCGGCGGCATCGATGGCGGCGGGATCGATTAACGGCTCGTCGCCCTGGATATTGACGACGACGGACGCATCCGTGGTGGAGGCGGCTTCGGCGACACGATCCGTGCCAGAAGGGTGATCCGCGCGGGTTATTACAACAGAGGCGCCGAAAGATTTCGCGACTCCGGCGATCCGCTCGTCGTCTGTAGCAATAAGAACCCGATGCAAGTAGCGGGCCTGCGCGGCTCGTTCGAAGACGTGTTGGACGATGGGTCTGCCGGCGAGGGAGGCGAGGGCTTTACCGGGGAACCGGCTGGAAGCGAACCGGGCGGGAATAACGCCCAACACCTTGGCGGGCACACTCGATTTTAGCACACGAGTACGATGATTCTTAAGGCGAGACTCTCGACAAGCGGTGTTATACTGAGGTCGGGCGTCCGCCTGGGAGCTGGATTCGACTATGGCGGGAAGAACGGCTGACTTGAAACTGAGCAGTGGGGCTGCTATCACGCTGGCATTGCTGGTGTTACCCGCTCTTGTTGCGTCCGCCGGCGAAAAGCAGGACAACGGGGTTCAGCCCACCGCGACGAACCCGCGGGTTGCGATTGAGACCCGGCCGCCGAAGCCGACGGCGCGGGAAGCGGAAACCGAACGCCGTACGCCGAATATTCGCGTCGACACCACCCTTGTTCAGATCAACGTGACGGTGACCACTCCGCTCAACCAAGTGGTGACGGGGATGGAACAGGAGATGTTCCGCCTGTTCGAGGACAAGGTGGAGCAGAACATCGTCAGCTTTTCCTCCGAGGAAGCGCCGTTGAGCATTGGGCTCGTCTTCGACATGAGCGGCAGCATGGGCAGTAAACTACACAAGGCCCGCCAAGCGGCAGCGCAGTTCTTCAAGACGGCGAATCCGGACGATCAGTTTTTCCTCGTGCAGTTCAATGAGCAACCGGATCTATCCGTCGCCTTGACCACGAACAGCGAAGACATTCAAAACAGATTGGCCTTCACGCAGGCAAAGGGACGGACGGCATTGCTGGATGGCGTGTACCTGGCCATGAATCACATGAAAACCGCCACCAACCCGCGAAAGGCTCTGCTGATTCTGTCCGACGGCGGCGACAATTCGAGCCGCTATACGGAGAGTGAGATAAAGAACATGGTCCGGGAAGCCGATGTACAGGTCTATGCCATCGGGATATTCGAACCAGTCCACGCACGCGGCCGGACGGCGGAGGAGCTTTCCGGACCAAGCCTATTGACCGAACTCGCCGAGCAAACCGGCGGGCGGCACTTTCCGGTCGAGAATGTCAATGACCTGCCCGACATTGCGGCGAAAATCGGTATCGAGCTGCGCAGCCAGTACGTCCTTGGTTATATGCCCAGCAATTTGCAGAAGGACGGGAAGTATCGCCGGGTAGAGGTAAAGCTGGTGCAACCACGCGGTTTGCCTCCGCTACGCGCTTACTTCCGGACTGGATATTATGCGCCTACTCAGTAGCGCGGCGATCGCCGCGTTTCTCCTTGCATTGCCTGGCGCCAGTCAGGAATCGTCTACCGAAGGGACGGCGACATTCCGCACCGACACGCGGCTCGTCGTCTTGCACGCAACCGTCGTCGACCGCGGCGGCAAGCTGATTCCCGACCTGAAGCAGGAAGCCTTCACCGTCTTTGAGAATGGCCAGCCGCAAGAGTTGAAGATATTCCGCCGGGAGGACATTCCGGTTTCGTTTGGTCTGGTCATCGACAACAGCGGGAGTATGCGGGGGCGGCGAAAACAAGTGGAAACGGCAGCGCTGGAATTGGTGAAGGGCTCCAAGCGGCTGGATGAAGCCTACATCGTGAATTTCAACGACGATGCGTTTCTGGACGTTCCCATGACTTCCGACGTCAGCCGGATGGAGCAGGGCATCTCACAAATCGACTCGCGCGGCGGCACGGCGATGCGGGACGCCATTTGGATGTCCATCGACTACATGCTGGAAAAGGCGAAGCGCGACAAAAAGGTGATTCTTGTCATCACCGACGGCGACGACAACACTTCGCATGCGGTGCACACCATGGAAAAGCTAGTGGTCAAGGCTCAGCAGAGCGAGGTGCTCATCTACTGCATTGGCATCCTGGGCGAGGAGGAACGCGGGAAGGCGCGGCGCGCTCAGCGGGCGCTGCGAGCGCTCGCGTCAGCGTCGGGTGGGAACGCGTATTTCCCGGAGACGTTCGACGAAGTGCAGGAAATCGGCAAGCAGGTCGCCGAAGAGATCCGCAATCAGTACACGCTGGCCTACACCCCGACCGGACCGGACGATGGATCGTTCCGCCAGATCCGGGTCACCGTGAAAGGGGCCGGCCGGGCGACGGTGCGCACCCGCTCCGGCTACTATGCCCGGAAAGTGGAGGCGTCTACCACCTCTCCCGCACCACCCAGCAGTTCATTCCAGCCGCGATGATCGGCTTTCTCTGGGAATCCACGCGCGGCTACCGGTTCGCGCCGTGGCGGAGTCCGTATCTCTTGTGGCGTATTGAAACCTACTGGGGCACTCCCGCCGATCAGATCGGTTTCGCCGCTTTCTGGCGGTTCGTCTGGCGGCAGCGGCGGGATCTCTGGCGCTTCCTTACCTGGACGGACCGCATGCGACAGGGGTAGCCGCGA
>CAYPUQ010000426.1:0-5241 GCA_964413655.1 uncultured Solibacteraceae bacterium
TCGACCCTGACGAAATGTGATCGGAGTACGACCTCCGGGGTGGCGTCCGTGGAAAATACTACGAACGGTACCGGCAAGGGACCAACGCCGTGCTGCTCGGACCGGACCTTGCACGAGTGTTCAAGGATTGCCGCCGTGTTCAGCAAGGTAGACCCTTGTCTTTGAGGCGATAGATGCGCCGACGGTAAGATTTTGTATATTTTCAGATTCGAATATCTGTTATGATTTTGAACAGGAGGTCTGAGGTCCCTGCCGAACATCATGACATCCGCAATCTCCGATACCCAGACGCGGGCGCCCGAGTATACTTTTGCGGGCGCGGCGCTGTTGACTTCTGCGCCTCAGACCCTCCTGGCGCAGTTGCGCGAGGTACGCTCCGGTTCCAGTTTTGCGGCCGCAGATCCTCTTTCGCTGGAACTGGAGCGGATCCTCGCGGCGGAAACCAGCCCATTCGCGCTCGAGCGGGAGTACGTGCGGCTTTTCCTCGACCCGCTCGGAGCGCCCTTTCCGTTGTGGCAATCCGTGCATGAGCCGGATCCGCGAATGATGTCGGAAGCGCACCACTCGGCGCTGGCGTGGTACCGGCGGCTCGGTCTCGAACCGCACGCGGAGAATGAACCGGCCGATCACGCAGGGTTGCTCCTGCTGTTTTTCGCCCGGATGTTGGCCGGGAACGCCGCGTCCGAAGAGTGCAGCGAGTTCCGCCGCCGTCACCTCGACTGGCTCCCGCCGCTGCTGGAAGGAGTCCGCCGGGAAGCGCACCACCCGTTCTACCTGACGTTGGCGGCGTGGTTGACGGGATTGCTCGCCAACCGGTCCGCCAGCCCGCGGTAGATCCTCACGACGAGCGCGCGCCACCGGCCGGACTGCCCGCGCCCTCGACCACCGTGGAGGCGTACAGCTTGCGGAGTTCGCGGCGCGCAATCTCCGCCCACTGGCTGCCGGGATCCAGCTTCAGATACGTGCGCCAGTGGCTGACGGCCTTCAACACTTGCCCCTCGGCCTGGTAGAGCAGCGCGAGGTTGTAGTGTGCATCGGCGTAGTCGGGTTGTATGCGCAGCGCCTCCCGGTAATGGGCCAGCGCCCGCGCGCGGTCGCCGCGCTCGTCGTGCAAATTGCCGAGATTGAAGTGGGCCAGGGCGTAGGCCGGATTGGCCTCCAGCGCGCGGCGGTAGGCGGATTCGGCGCGGTCGAACCTCTTCATCGTGAAGTACAGTGTCCCGATGTTCAGATGAGCCGGCGCCAGCCCCGCATCCAGGGTCACGGCGAGTTCATACGCTTCCATCGCCTTGTCGACGGATGCGCCGCTTTGTTCCATCTCCACCCCGATTTGAAACCACCGCTCCGCCTCAGCCTTGCGCTTGCGCGCCGCTTCGGCCGAATCGGACGGCGACACGCGCGGCATGCTGACCAGCCGTTGGATCTCCGAGCGGTCGAAATCGAGGAGCAGTTGCCCGCTTTCTGGCACCATCTTGTGCTCGCCCACTTGAACGCGGACCTTGCCGCCATCGGCGTAAAGGCGAAACTCGCGAAACGGGTCGGTGGAATCACGCAGGGTGCGCTTGAGGGAAGCGAGAGCCTTCTGCACGCGCGGAATGGAAACTCCCTCGGCGCGCAACTTCGCCACGCTGCGCAGGGCGATCAAGTCGGAGAAGCGATAGACCTCGCGGCGGGCGACGAGGCCGCGGCGCTCCCACGCGCCCAGTTGGCGCCCGGTAAGGCCGAGCACACGAAGCACTTCTTTCCGCGTGTATTCCTGCTTGCCGGCCTGCTCCGACACTGGTTGATTGTAGCAGGGCGGACCAAGCGCCGCCGCGCTACTGAAGCTTTTTGCGAAAGATCAGGACGTGCTGGCGGGGCAGATCGTGCAGAACCTCGTCGAGCAGGAAACCCGCCGGCGCGAGTTCCTGCTTCACCTCGTCGATGCTCATTTTGTGCTCGAAGCGGATCGGCACAGCCGGATCTTCCTTCCGGTACTCCAACAGAACGAGCCGGCCGTCGTCTTTCAGCGCGGCGCGGATCCCGTCGAGCATCGCCTGTGGCTGGGAGAACTCGTGGTAAACATCGACCAGCAGCGCGAGGTCGATCGAGCCGGGCGGAAGATTCGGGTCGGTCGCGGTGCCGAGCACGAGTTCGATGTTCTCCGCCTTCGCTTTCCGGGCGTTGACGCGCAGCAGTTCCAGCATGCGCGGCTGGATATCGTTGGCGTACACCTTACCCTCGGAACCAACGCGTTCCGCCAGCCGGAGACTGAAGTAACCCGCGCCGGCGCCGATGTCGGCGACGGCCATACCGCGGCGGATGCCAACCAGGTCCAGCGCCTTGTCCGGTTCCTCTTCGCGCGCCCGCTCCGGGCGCATCAGCCAGTCGGCGCCACCCGCGCCCATGACTGGCGCAATCTGGCGGCCGGTGACGGGATGGGCGCCGGTCTGCGCTTGACACCCGGCAATTGCGCCGGCCAGCGCGATCAGGGCCGCCATGGTACGGATGCCGAACGGTACCGATTGCATCTTCTTTCCCCTATGACTTAGCATCGAAAACGAGGATTCTCGCGGAGAAGCGCCTTGACTCTACTTTCTCATGTCCACGCCGCATCGGCTTCTCGCCGGTTGGCGGTTCTCGTTTTACCGGTCGTTGTCGCACTGTTTATCGGATGCTCCTGCGGCGGCAGCCGGTCTTCGGAATTGATATGGCGCGCCGGCGAGCGCGTTCGAGTGGGGCCGCTCACGTACTCGCTGATTCAAGCCGATTGGGACCGCCAGTGGACCCGCGAGGGTCAGCCGTTGCTGGCCCAAAACCGCTTCGTCGTGGTTCATCTGTCCATAACCAATGCGGCCAACAACGAGATCGCCGTTCCGCTCTTGACACTCGAGGATGAGAAGGGCAACGTGTTCCAGGAGATCACGGAAGTGGGCCCGCTGCCGGAGTGGATTGGGTTATTGCGCACAATTGGCCCGAGCGACACGCTGACGGGCACCATCGTTTTCGACGTCGAGCCGTCCAATTACCGCCTGCGAGTCACCGACGGCGGCGAACCGGACCGCGAGGTTACGGCGCTCATCGAAGTGCCGTTACGTCTTGCGGACGGAACGACGGCGACGCCGTTGCCGGCTGAACTCTGATCCGGCCGAAATCTGGCTGGACTCGGGGTCCAGACCGGGAATCGAGTGGTAGGCTTCGGCGGGATTCAGCCGTTCACGGATGGCCGCTTCGAGATGCGCCAGAACGGGAAGGGCCCGCGGCGGCAGGTTCCGGCGAAGCCGTGCGGCAGTTTCGGGCGCCTGATCGAGCGCCGCCAATGTGTCGCGGACCATGGCGTGCAAGTTCAGAGTGCCGGGCGGTTGGTCCAGCGCCCAGAGTGCTTCGGCGCAGTCCGCGTCGAGTTCGTAAAGCTGGCGAAGGAGCCGCTGCGGAATTTCCTCGGGCGCAAAAGCCATGCGGTCCAACGACCGGTACAGCGCCAATAGGTCCAATCTTGTTGCCTCCAGCCGCTCGCGAAGATCGGCCGGCACGATCGGCGACGCCATAGACCGAGCATCGCGCATCCCCGCCGGCGCGTCAACGCTGGCGACAGTCGAACCAGCCGGGGGCCACGAGTCCCGGTAAGATGAAGATGTGGATGTCCGCTGTTTGCTGCGCTCGTTGGCCGGCTGCCTGCTCGCATTGGCGGCAAGCGCGCAGACGCGCAACCTGACGATCCTTCAACCGGCGCTGCACCAGTTCGATGGCGGTCCCCCGCTGCCCGGAGCGCACGAGTTTCATGCCGGCGAGTATGTGTGGGTGAGCTTTCTCGTCGACGGCTACAAAGTGGTGGAAAAGGATGTAATCCGGCTGTCCTATGAAATCGAAGCCGTGGATGCGGACGGGGTGAAGTACGTCGAGACCAAAAAGGATACGATTCAGGCGACGCTCGCGGTGCAGGACAAGGAATGGAAGCCGAAGGTTCACTACGACTTTCTGCTTCCGCCCTTGGCGCTCGCGAACACGGGCCACATCGAGATCCGTGTTCGCGACGAGATTGCCGGGGCGACGGCGGAGCGGCGTATTCCCCTGCAAGTGCGCGGACCAAATATCCGGCCCACCGAAACTCTCGATGTGCAGCGCTTCCGGTTCTTTAGGACTGAGCGCGACACCGTACATCTGCAGGTTGCGGCTTACCGTCCTGGCGACACCGTGTGGGCGCGATTCGACATTACCGGCTACAAGATGGCCGGGAACAACCGCTTCCGCGTGTGGTACGGGCTGGAGGTGCTGCGCGAAAGCGGCTCGTCGCTATATAAGGAACCGAAAGCGGCCGAGCAGCAGGAGGAATCCTTTTATCCGCAGCGTTACATGGAAGGGTCGTTGAGCCTCAACCTGACCAAGGACCTGGCGCCGGGCGAATACACCATAACCGTACATGTGCGCGACGAAGTGGGCGAACAGGACTACGAAACTTCGCAGAAGTTCGTTGTGGAGTAAGTGCGAGCAGCAATCCCGCTTGAGGTGATGATACGATTCCCACAAACATGCCCCGGCAATCCCCTGCCATTCCTCTCTTGTTTGTGCTGTCGATGGCTGTTTCCGCATCGGCGCAGAGCCTCCGGGTTTCCAGCCCAAACAATTCGGTCCGCTTCCAGTTGTCCACGCGCGATGGCGCCGCAGTCTTCGAAGCAACGCTGAAGGGCCAGCGAGTGATCGAGCAGTCGCCGCTCGGCATCACGGTCGACGGGATCCCCGTCGCCCAAGGCGTTGAATTCGGCAGACCGGAACGGTACCGGAAGGACGAGCGGTTCCCCTGGCACGGGAGCAAATCGATCGCGCGCGACCATCACAATGGCCTGCTCGTTCCGGTGAAGCACGCGGAGAGCGGCCTGTCCTACACCATCGAGGCGCGCGCCCACGACGACGGCATCGCGTTCCGCTTCGTCGTTCCGGGCAAGCCGGATGAACGGCGCGTGCCGGACGAGGCAACCGCCTTTCGCCTGCCCGCCGGCAGCACCGTCTGGTACCACGAATTCGAAGGACACTACGAAGACCACCACACCAAACAACTCGTCTCCGAAGTCCCAGCCGGACAGTGGGCCGCGCCTCCGCTCACGTTCCAGTTGCCCGCAAATGCGGGCTACGGGTCCATCACCGAAGGAGCGCTCTTCCGCTACTCAGGAATGGGTCTGCGAGCGGATGGCCAGGGAGGATTCGCGGCTAGGCTCGGCCACGAACACCCGCCCTCGTATCCATTCCGGCTTCGCTACAAAGACG
>CAYPUQ010000427.1:0-2041 GCA_964413655.1 uncultured Solibacteraceae bacterium
ACCAGTTGCAGGTAATAGCAGTGGGCCACGTAGGCAACGGCCTCCTCCTCCAGGGCGAGGATATAGGACTTCTTGGCGTCGAATGAAGCGTGCACCGCTTCGTGCACGATTTTCGCCCGGGTTGCGTTGTTGGCCGACAACGACGCAATCTCCATCAGGTTCGACTCCTGCTCGTACCGCGCCCCAATCCCGGCCGTCGCCAGGTGTGGCGCATACCGGACCGTGATCCGGTTGTCCGAAACCAACATCCCGACATTGCCGATCTGTCCGGGCCAGATGGTTGCCTTTGGCATGGTGAACTGCACGCTGCGCGCGGCTGGGCTCAACAGAGTCTGCCTGACGAACTGGCGCGCGGAGGCATCGTCGTCCGGCTTCCAAGCGGCCGGCGGGATATAGATGTGGAGTTTCGGCGCCGGGCCGGGCGGGACCGGTTTGCGCAGGTCGTGCGGCCCAAAGCGGTAGTTCTTGCCGTCCGGGGTGACCGCGCGGCAGTTGATCCAGTGATAGAGATACCAATTCACCTCGTCCGGATCGCGCGTATCGAAGTTGTAGACGATCAGGTCCCAGGGATCGCGGCCAAGTTCCTTCGCCAGGGTCCACCAGTTGTCGTTCAGGTTGACTTCGCGTTTGCTGCCGGCATCGGCGGGCGGCCACGGCACGCGCTTCCGTGCCGGTTCTTTTCTCTTTGGTTCCTTCATTGTTCGCTATTAACGTATAGCGACGCAGAGCCTGAAACGGCTCACGGAGCGGACTGCGAAATCAGTACTTTTCCGGATCGGCGGTGAGGAACGTGCGCGAGATATGGTCGTGCCAGGAGAGGTTCTCTTCGTCGAAGACCGCCCAGAGCAGACCGATTCCGACGACTACGCTCAGATGCCCGGCGAGCAACCGGACTAGGCGGTGATTCTTGTGGACGAGCTTCCCGTCAAAGTCGACCAGCCGCAGCCTTCGCATTCGCATGCCGAACGACTCGGTGTCGAACAGACACCAGAACGTTTTGTACGCGACGAAGATGGCGGTCGTGAGGATGCCGAAATAACCGAGGGTGACCAGCGGCATCCGGCCTTCGAGCGGGCCATAGTGGAGCGCGATCACGATCAGCAGGGCGGCGGCCGACGCGATGCCGAGGTCGATGAGGGCGGCTTGGGCGCGTGAGGCCAAAGGAGCGACCGGCGTGTCACAGCCGCGCGCGGCCTCGGCCTGGCTCTCCATCGTCCGTTCAGGCGCGATCATGACCGCGAATTCCAGCGTCTGCTGCTCGGCGGCCAACCTCTTGGGGGGGCGCTGTTTGCGGGTACGGCCCTGTCCGGGGATGGACGGACACTGCCGGTGCCGGCGGACGTCAACGGTTCTGAGGCGTACCGGGGGCAGATCCGCTTCAGTGAACAAACTTCCCTGAACCGGGCCTGTCGCCGCCGGAGGCGCCGCTGCCGGGGTGCTTCTGACGACGAGATGCGGGATGGGGCCCGTACGTGGCGGACCGGCATCGAACCGCCGTCCGCAGCGCTGGCAGCGCCGCTCCTCGCCTGCGTTCGCCGACCCGCAGACGCTGCAAACCACTGGTTCTAAAGCTGCGTTTGTCAGAGCCTCCGACCTCCCTTCCCGTGCTTGCCCACTGCGGGGAGCCATGCTACGGTTGACCATTGAGGCTTCCGCGACATTCGCATGGACATTCCCTGTCTCCTGTAGATATCATACTTGTCCAATTTTGTCACTACTTTTTATCGACTTTCACGCTTTTTCTCATTAGCTGCTTCATATGTAGGTCCGTAACCGCTGAAGAAAAAGAGACTTCCCTCACTCCGCCCTCATTTTCGCGGGCCCTCGAGCTGGATCCGCGCGAGATGGAGATCGGCGCCGCCACGCAGACCAAGGAGGGGCCAATCTACCATCTGCGCGGATCGGCCCGCCTTGAGACGGTGGAGATGGTGCTGTTCGCCGATGAGATCGATTACAACGAAGAGACGGGCGAGGCCGCCGCGCGCGGCAACGTGCGATTCCAGCAGTTCGATACCGGCGAGCAGCTTTGGGCCGAACGGGT
>CAYPUQ010000427.1:2141-5210 GCA_964413655.1 uncultured Solibacteraceae bacterium
GGCGAGCGCGCGATCGGCCGCCAGACGACGTTCCGCGTCCGGGGCATACCGGTTTTTTACACGCCGGCGTTCTACAAATCGCTGGAATCGGCGCCGCGGCGAAGCGGTTTCTTGATTCCAAACATCGGCAACAGCAGCCGGTGGGGGCAGATCGTCGGCGGCGGATACTATTGGGCGATCAGCCGGAGTTACGACGCTACCTATCGGGGCCAGTGGTTTACGGAACGCGGGCTGGCGCACAACGTGGAGGTTCGCGGAAAGCCGACGCAGCGCTCCGACTTCAATGCCGTGCTGTTCGGAGTCAGTGATCAGGGACGGACGCCCCCCGGCAGCAGCGAGCGCATTAAGGAAGGCGGGTACCAGATCATCGCGACAGGCTACGCCGAGCTCCCGTGGGGGTTCCAAAGCCGCGGCGAACTGAACTACTTGAGTTCGTTCGTCTTCCGCCAAGCCTTTACCCAGACCTTCAACGAAGCGGTTTTTTCCGAAGTTCATTCGGTTGGGTTTGCGACGCGCCACTGGTCGGCTAATGCGTTGAACATCGTTTTCGAGCGGGGGGAGAACTATCAGACGACCGATCCGGGCGACCGCATCGTCATTCGCAAACTCCCTTCGGTGGAGTACAACCGCCGCGACACGAAGATCGCGAAGAGTCTGCCGCTATGGTGGTCGCTCGAGTCGAGCGCTGGGTTGGTTCGCCGGAATCAGCCGTTGTTCCAGACGCGGCAGTTCGTGGAGCGCATCGATTTTGCGCCGCGTGTGATGACCGCTGTCCGGTGGAAGGACTTCAGTCTGCTGCCCTATTTCTCGCTGCGCGAAACCCAGTACGGTTCCAGCTTTCGCGACGGCGCCGTCAGCGGCGACGGTATCCTTCGCAGCGCAGCCGACGCCGGCGCGGAATTGCTGATGCCGTCGCTGGCGCGCGTCTATGACGGCCCGCGGTGGTTGGGCGAGAAGGTGAAGCATGTGATTGAGCCGCGCGCCGGTTTCCGCTGGGTCCGCGGCGTGGGTGACTTCAGCCGGATCCTCCGGTTCGACGAACTCGATCTGCTGGCCAACACGCGGGAACTCGACTATTCGCTGACGCAACGGCTGTACGCCAAGCGGAACGGGGTAGTCCACGAAGTCTGGAGTTGGGAAGTTCGCCAGATGCGCTTCTTCGATCCGGGTTTCGGCGGCGCGGTAGTGGAGGGCTCTCGCAACGTGCTCGCGTCGCAGATCGGCCTGTCGGGCTACACGTTCCTCGACACGGAACGAAGGTACTCGCCGGTAGCTTCGTCGATGCGAATCAACCCGACGCCGACTCTTGGCGTCGAGTGGCGTACCGATTACGACCCGTTGCGGAAAAGGATCACCAACTCGGGCATCCTCGGGAACTTCCGGCGCGACAAACTGTTTGTCTCGGGTGGTCACTACCAGGTCCGCAGCTCCCCGGTGCTGACGCCGAGCGCGAACCAGCTTCTCGCGTTGATCGGGTATGGCCGGACGGACATGCGCGGCTGGAGCACGGGATTCACCGCCAACTACGACTTCCGCGAGAACCGCATGCAGTTTGCGACCACCCAGGTGACCTACAACTCCGATTGCTGCGGGCTGAGCTTCCAGTACCGGCGATTCAATTTCGGCACGCGCCAGGAGAACCAGTTCCGCGTTGCCTTCGCCATCGCCAACATCGGCTCGTTCGGCACGCTGCGGCTTCAGGAGCGGTTGTTTTAGGGATTCACGCCGGGCGGCAGTCGTGATGAAATAGCAGATCTATGTGGAAGACTACCGTCTGTCTCCTTTCGCTCGCCGCGGCGATGGCCGCCGACGAGACGCTTCGCGTCCGCGTGATCACGGGTGGGCACGATCACGAGCCGTCGTTCTATTCGGTTTTCGAGGGACAGAGGGATTGGCGGGTCATGGTGGACGGGCACCCGACGGCGTTCCGCGGCGACTTGCGGCGGAACACCGATGTGTTGGTGCTGTACGACATGGTGCAGGAGATTCCCGAGAGCCAGCGAGCGAACTTGAAATCCTTCGCCGAGAGCGGGCGGGGCATCGTCGGGCTGCATCACTCGGTGGTGAGCTACAACGACTGGGACTGGTATCTGGAACTGATCGGCGGCCGGTATCTTCAAAAGCCGCAGGGCGGGCGTCCGGCGTCCACGTACAAGCACGACCTCGACCTGGAGGTGAAGCCGGTGGCGAAGCATCCGGTGCTGGCCGGCATTGGCGCGATGCGGATCTTCGATGAGACGTACAAGGGTATGCTGATTCTGCCGACGGTCCGGGTGCTGCTGGAGATTGACCACCCGGAAGGCGACAAGCCGGTGGCCTGGATCAGCCCTTATGAGAGATCGCGCGTGATTTACATCCAGTTGGGCCACGGCCGCGAGGCGCATGAGAATGAAGGGTACCGGCGGCTGGTAAGGAACGCGGTGCGCTGGGCGGGCGGGAAGCTGAACTGAGCGGTGCTGGGCATCCTGGTCCACGGGGACAATCATTGGATCGTGGAAGGGCCGCTACCGAGTCCGGGGCGCGCGCGGGAGTTGGCGCGCCAGTGGGATCTGCCGGGGATTGAGCCGGCGGGCGGGACGGCGCCTTCGCCGTCCGAGGAGCGTTGGCGGTTGCGTCTGAAGGCGTTCCGGGAGGATCTGGAGTGGGCCGTAACGCTCGATGCGGACGCGCCGGCGACCGAGGCGGTTGTTTGCCTTCTGGAAGAATTGGCCGCGCGAGGCGTGCGCATTCACCGCGCGCCGGGTCCGCTTCGGCCGGCAGATGGAGTGGCCGCCTGGGATGGGGCAGATTGAGCGTGCCGTTATAGGATGGAGAGATTGTGGGCGTAATGATTCGAGTCGGCCGCCGGAAGGCGTTCTTTCGTTATGGAACCTGGCGGTCCGCCAACAAGGAATTGGAGCAATCGCTGAACGAGTTGACTCGTTCGTGGCTGCACGAGACCGGCGGCCCGCCGCTGGGGGAGCGCGACCAGGAACTGCTGATCGCCAAGGAGATCGCCCGGCAGACCGGCGGGCGACTCGGCTCGCACACGCCGGGCAATTCGCGGCAGCTTCAGGAGTTTCTTTTCCG
>CAYPUQ010000428.1:0-5200 GCA_964413655.1 uncultured Solibacteraceae bacterium
CCGGAGAAGCCGACCCGGTCGCTACGATAGAATCTGGATGTCCCTACTGCTGAACTGCCAGTCGCTGGCCAAATCCTTCGGCGCCGATCCTCTCTTTGAAGAGCTCTCCTTCACCGTCTCCGAGGCAGACCGCCTCGGCCTCATCGGACCGAATGGCAGCGGCAAATCGACCCTGCTCGAAATCCTCGCCGGCCTCCAGGAGCCCGGCGCCGGCGAGGCAACGGTGCGCAAAGGCGTAACCCTTGGCTACGTCGCCCAGGATTCCGTCTTTCCATCCGGCGTCACCATCCACGGCGTGCTCGACGCTGCCCTCGACGGCCTGCATCTCGACGAAAGCGAACGGCAGGCCAAACTGGCCACCACCCTCGGCCTCGCCGGAATCACGGACCGCGACCAGGAAGCGGCGGCCCTCTCGGGCGGTTGGCGGAAGCGGCTGGCGCTGGCCGAGGCGCTCGTGCGCTCGCCGGACATATTGCTGCTCGACGAACCAACCAACCATCTCGACCTTCAGGGAATCGCCTGGCTGGAGAGACTGCTGAAAAGTGTTCCGTTCGCGGTGGTGCTCGTGAGCCACGACCGCTACTTCCTGGAGAACGTCGCCACATCGGTGGCCGAGTTGAATCGCGCGTTTCCCGGCGGACTGTTTCGCGTGGAGGGCAACTACAGCCGCTTTCTCGAGAAGCGGGCCGAGTTCCTGGCGGCACAAGCGAAACTCCAGGAGTCGCTGGCCACGAAGGTGCGGCGCGAAGTCGAATGGCTGCGGCGCGGAGCCAAGGCGCGAACGACGAAGGCGAAGGCGCGCATCACCGAAGCCGGCCGGCTCATGGAACAACTCGACGAGGTGACCGCGCGGCGGCAGACCGGAGCGGCGCAGGTGGATTTCACGGGCTCGGAACGGCGTACCAAGAAGCTGATCGAAACCCGCGACTTGGCCTGCGCGGCCGGCGGTCGAACACTCTTCGAAGGGCTGAACCTGCGGCTCTCACCCGGCATGCGCCTCGGCCTGGTGGGCGCGAACGGAAGCGGCAAGAGCACCCTGCTGAAGGTGCTCACAGGTGAGATGGAACCGGTGGCGGGCACGCTCGAACACGCGGAGAACCTTCAGGTCGTCTATTTCGACCAGAATCGCGAGCAGCTTGACCTGGCGGTGAGTCTGCGGCGTGCGCTGGCGCCGGATGGCGACTCCGTGATCTATCGCGGACGCCCGGTCCATGTGGCCGGCTGGGCGAAGCGGTTCCTGTTCCGGAATGAGCAATTGGATGTCGCGGTGGGCCGCCTGTCGGGCGGCGAACGGGCGCGCGTGCTGCTCGCGCGCCTGATGTTGCGCCCGGCCGACGTGCTGATGCTCGATGAGCCGACGAACGATCTCGACATAGAAACGCTCGAAGTGCTGGAAGAGAGCCTGCTTGAGTTTCCCGGCGCGCTCGTGCTGGTAACGCACGACCGCTACCTGCTCGATCGCGTGGCGACCACGGTGCTCGGACTCGATGGCGAAGGCCAAGCCGAACTCTTTGCCGATTACGCTCAGTGGGAACAATGGATCGACGAGCGGCAGTCCGCCAAGTCCCGCAAGGAGGAACGGCCCGCCGCCCCGCCGCGCGCGCAGCCCACCCAGAAGAAGCGTCTGTCGTATCTGGAGAGCCGCGAGTGGGAATCCATCGAGGAACGAATTCTCGAGGCTGAGGAACTGCTCGCGCGCAAGCACGACGAGATGAACGCCGCCGCCTCGGCCGCCGACGCGGGCCGGTTAAGAACCGCCTACGAAGAAGTACAAACCGCCCAGGCCGAGGTCAACACTCTCTACGACCGCTGGGCCGAATTGGAAGCGAAGGTAGCGGCAAGCACGCAGTGAAAAGATATTGGGTTCGATGGATACAAAGTGGTGCTCCATCGCAACCAGCCGGATGGACGGATCGCGGAAATCCCCGCGATTCCCGGATGTCATGCCCTCATGCCCACTCGAGAAAAAGCTCTCGTGGATCTCGCTGCCGTATTTCGGCTGATTTCGGAAGAGTACGAGGAGCGCAAGGAACAGTTACCCGCTCCCGCAGCCCACCGTAGTTGATGAAGAAAAGTGGGGCGGACCCTCGGTCCGCGGCGGACACCCTGTCCGCCTGCTCCGTCTTGGCCCGCAGCAGTCGTCCACCCCACCGCCGCACCCGCCCTACTCCTTCTCCCCCGGCACCATCGGAACAAACCGCACCGGAAACACCGAGCGCCGCGACGTCCGCCCCTGCTTGTCCTTATCGATCACCACCAGTTCCTGCGAAAACACCGTCCGCCCCACCGGCGCCACCATCCGCCCGCCCGGCTTAAGCTGATCGATCAGCGCTCGCGGAATACGCGGCGGCGCGGCCGTCAACATGATCCGATCGAACGGACCCTCCTCGGGCCACCCCTTGTACCCGTCCCCGTGCCGCACATGCACGTTCTCGTGCCCCAACTTCTTCAACAACTCCGCCGACGACTTCGCCAACTCCGGCACGATCTCGATCGTGTACACCTGCCCCGCCACCCGCGCCAGCACCGCCGCTTGATAACCGGACCCCGTCCCGATCTCCAGCACCTTCGTTTCCGGCCCCGCATCCAGTAATTCCGTCATCACCGCCACGATGTACGGCTGCGAGATCGTTTGGTTGTAGCCGATCGGCAGCGGATGATCGTTGTACGCATTGCCGCGCAGATCCGCCGGCACGAATAGATGGCGCGGCACCGCCCGCATTGCCGCCAGCACGCGCCGGTCCTTCACGTCACGCGACTCGATCTGCTGGCGAACCATCGCGGTGCGTTTCGCCGTGAACGGATCGTCCTGCGCGCCAAGCAGTGCCCGGACCAGCGCCGCGAATATAAGCCGTCGGTTCACAAAGCCATCCTGCCGGCTCCTCCGCTACCGCCATTCTATCGACTCCTCCGTTACAATGACGAGGTGGCGGCTCCCAAATCGAACGTCCTCTTTCAGGAGGGCCGGAGCGCCGTCCCCTTGTTGCGACAGCTAGGCGTCACGAGCGCGATCGCGCTCGTCGTGTCCAACATGATCGGGACAGGCATCTTCACTACCACCGGCTTCCTCGCCGGCGACCTCGGATCCGCCTGGCTCGTCCTGCTGATCTACGGCATCGGCGCCGTCGTCGCCCTCGCCGGGGCCTTCTGCTATTCCGAACTCGGCATCAACTTCCCCAGCTCCGGCGGCGAATACGTTTACCTCACGCGCGCCTACGGCCCCACCTGGGGCTTCATGACCGGCTGGGTCTCCTTCTTCGCCGGCTTCTCGGCGCCCATCGCCGCCGCCGCGCTCGCATTCTCCGACTACCTGGGCATCTTTTGGCCCGCGCTCAAACAGGAAAACGCCCATTTCACCCTCGGCCCCGAGGCGTGGGCGCTGAAGTTCGGCGCCGGACAGGCTCTCGCCTGTGCCTTGATTGCGCTCTTCACTATCATCAACGTTTTCGGCATCAAGACCGCGTCGCGCCTGCAGAATCTCCTCACCGCCATCAAGGTCGGCGTCATCGCCGCCCTCATCCTCTTCGGCTTTGCCGTCGGAACCGGCGACTGGAGCCACCTCGCCGAACCGGCCACCCGTACCTCCTCGAATCCGCTGCCTATCCAGTTCGCCGTCAGCCTGTTCTTCGTCTACGTCAGCTACAGCGGCTGGAACGCGGCCACCTACGTCGCCGAGGAACTCAAGAACCCTGCCCGCACGCTGCCCATCGCGTTGGCCTGGGGCACGGCCCTGGTGGCGATCCTTTACGTGGGCCTCAACCTCGTATTCATTTATGCGGTCCCGCTCGAAAACCTGAAGGGCGTGATCGCCGTAGGGTCTGTCACCGCCCAGGCCCTCTTCGGCTCCGAAATTGCCGGCGTCTTTTCCATCCTCATGGCGGCGGCACTAATGGCCACGGTCAACGCCATGGTGACGATCGGACCCCGCGTGTACTACGCGATGGCTAAGAACGGCGCTTTCTTCAGTTGGGCCGCGCGCGTCGACCCGCGCTGGCACACACCTGTGCCCGCCATCCTCTGCCAAGGCGCCGTTTCGATGCTCATCTGCTTTACCCCGTTTCAGCAACTGCTCTTCTACATCGGGATCACGCTGAACTTTTTCACCGTGATGGCTGTCGCCTCGCTGTTCCGTCTGCGAAAGCGGCCCGGCTGGCAGCGCCTCGGTGTCGTCAGCTTCGCTTGGCCGGTCATCCCGTTGTTCTTCCTGCTGGTCAGCGCCTGGATGTTCGTGTTCGGCATGACGCTCGAGTGGAAGGTGAGCTCGATGGCCTTCCTGACCGTGGCCACCGGCGCACTGGTCTACCGCCTGCGCCTGAAGGCGCGTCCGCCCCAAGCTTCCTAGCCCCCAAAACCATGACCAAGATACTCGATGGAAAATGGGTGCGCGGCCAGATCCTGAAGGAACTCGCGCCGCGCGTGAAACGGCTCGCGGACACGAAACGCCCACCCGGACTCGCCGTCGTCCTTGCCGGCAACAACCCCGCTTCGGAGATCTACGTCCGGAACAAGGTGCAAGCCTGCCAGGAGCTTGGCATCTTCAGCGAAAAGCACACACCGCCAGACAGCGTCACCACCGCCGAACTCCTCGCCCTCATCCACCAACTGAACTCTCGCGACGAAATCGACGGCATCCTCGTCCAAATGCCCTTGCCGCCCCAGGTCGACTCGCGAGCCATCCTCGACGCCCTCGCGCCCGAGAAGGACGCCGACGGTTTCCACCCCATCAACACAGGCAACCTTGTGGCGAACCGACCCGGCCCGCGGCCGTGTACCCCCGCGGGCATCATGGAACTGCTGCGCCGTTACGAAGTCCCGCTGAAGGGGCAGCGCGCCGTCGTCGCCGGCCGCAGCGACATCGTCGGCAAACCCATGGCGATGCTCCTGCTCCACCAGCACGCCACGGTCACCATCTGCCATTCCCGCACGCGTGACCTCGCCGGCGAATGCCGCCGCGCCGATATCCTCGTCGCTGCCATCGGCCGGCCCGGTCTCATCCGCGGTGACTGGATCGGCGACGGCGCCACCGTGATCGACGTTGGCATCAACCGCGTGACCGATCCAGCCGAGGCCCAGGATCTCCTGCGCGGCAACGCCACCCGCCTCGCCGCCTTCGAAAAGAACGGCGCCACGGTCGTCGGCGACGTGCACCCCGCCGAACTCGGCCACGCGGGCGCCTACACGCCGGTGCCCGGCGGCGTGG
>CAYPUQ010000429.1:0-5199 GCA_964413655.1 uncultured Solibacteraceae bacterium
GATGGGGATTGTGCAAGCACCACTTGCACAAACCGGGCATGCTGCTCGAGGTGCCTGTGAACGGCACGAAGCTTGTCCGTAGGCTCTGATCCGGTAACTAGAATTGGAACCGGAGCGCAACCTGCATTCGGCGCGCCGACAGGGTGGCGACCGCCCGGCCGAAGAACGGTGAAGTCAACGCACCGATGTAGTTCTGGTAATTCACGCGGTTCAATACATTGAACGCGTCTGCGCTAACGGTGATCGACGGACTCTTATCCTTCTTCGATGGCTCGAACCGAAACTCACGGTACCACCGCACATCAAGCCCGACGGTGTTCGGGCCGATTCCGGTGTTCCGCGTGACGCCCGCCGGCCGTTCTATCGCCATGCCGTCCTGGTTATCGTCGCGGCCGGTTGTGATGTTGAAAGGTGGACCTGTCAACAAAGATGCGGATACGCCGAAGTTGAACCAGCGATGTGCCGACACAGTTCCCAGGAAGTTGAACTGGTGCCTGCGATCGGTATCGGCTCTGCCCCATTCTCCAGCCGGCGCAAAGCTCGATGCCGGGAACCAGTTGATGCCGCCCGTGTCGGTCAGCGTCTTGCCAAAGAGGTATTGCGCCATGCCGCTGACTCGGGGCGCGATGTCGCCTCGCAGCGTGATCTCCAGCGAATTGCCCTCCAGCCTGCCGGCGGATTCGATGAAGCGCATGACGTTCACAGCAGGGTCCGGACGGCGCACGAAAGTGGGGGGCAACGGCGCGTTGCCGTCGCGTGAGCGAAACTGTTGCACTCCGCGGGTGCCATTGTAGGCGACGGCCAAAAGGCTGCGCTTGGAGAGCTGACGCTCAATGCCCGCGCTGAACTGCACGACTCCCGGCAACTCGGCACCTGGCTCCAGACGATGGATGCTCGTCGGAAATCCGGTTCCATCGAAAGAATCCGGATCCGGAGGAACAGAGGCGCCACTCAGGACATAACGGCGCAAACGCGAGCCGTCGAACCGGAGGATATCGAAGATCGGACCCGGACCCGATCGTTCAAAGAAAAAACCTGCACCGGCCCGGAGAACCCATGTTCTCGACTTGTCGGGCGCGTATGCGATCGCAAGCCGGGGCTGAATGTTGTTCCGGTCGCCGAAGTAGTTCTGCCAGTCGTAGCGGAAACCGCCCGAGATCGACAGGTTCGGCCGCATCTGCCACTCGTCCTGAAAGAACCCACCAAGATTTTTCTCGATGAAGACCACTCTCGGGTCGCCTCGCTGCAAGACGGCGGCGAAAGGGCGCGCCGTCTCGAAATCCGCCAACGAGGCGAAGGACAAAGTACCGATCTGATTCGTTTGGTCGCGCAGTCCCCGGCGGCTCCAGTCCGGCACATTGAACCCGTACTTCAGCGTATGGCGGCCAACGGTCTGCGTCAGCAGCCAGGTGATGGAAGTGTGGAACTCGGTGGTGAGCCGGTCCGCCTGCGCGCCGCCGGCGGTGAAGGCGTCCGTCACAACGACCTTCGGCGCGTTCAAGTTGCTTCTTGTGGGCGACCAGTACCTGCCAATCAGGATTCGGAACTGTGAAAGGAACTTGGGATTGATGATCGCGCGATGATTGAAGATGAACTCGTCCTCGCGGAAGCGGTTCTGTGCGGCGGCTTCGCGCAGCGTGGTCCCTCCGGCGCCGAGGTTGTTCTGCCAACGGTCCTGGAAGTTCACCTGCCAGAACATCGCCTGATTCTCGTTCCATTGGCGGCTGATCCGTAGAGACGCGACGGTATTCACCTGGGGCGTCGAGACGTTGTCGTTAACCGGGCCGAATGGCGATTGCGCGAACACAACCGTGACGAGGTCGTCATGCTCCCGAGCACCGGAGAACAAGAACGAGGTATTCCTGCTCTTGCCCACAGGGCCGAAGAGACTGCCTTCGAAGATCAGCCGCTGCTCCTGCGGTCGTCGCGCGGCCAGCGTGTCACGGGCGTTGAGATGATAATCGCGAAACAAGAAGTTAAAGGTTCCGTGATAGCTGTCGGCCGAGGACTTCGTGATCACCTCGATCCTGCGCCGGCTCCATCGCGGGTACTCGACCGTGTACGGATTGTTGTTGATGCGAATCTCCTGAATCGCGGACGCAGTGACGCCGACATTGCGGGACTCCATACCGTCCACAATGACCGAGGTTCCGGCGTCGCCCGGCGTACCAGGATTCAGGAACCTGGCCAGCGCGTTCAGGTAGTTGTTGTCCAGAATCGGGAGATTGTCGAGCATCGTGCGCTCTACGGAAATCGCGTCGGCGTTCTGGCCGGGCGCGACGGAGACCTGCCGATCCTGCTCTGCAACGTTGATCTCCTCTTTCAGGAAGGCGAGTTTCAGACGGACGATCAGTTCCCGCAGCGGTTGCCGGCCCACGCCGATCCGACGGCGGATCGGATCGAAGCCGGGCACGGTGGTCAACAACTCGTACTCGCCAGGTAGAACGCGGTCGAACCGGAACTGGCCGGTCTCCGATGTTACGGTCGAAATCTCGCGATCACCGTGTCGAAGGACAAGGACCACACCGCTCACCGGCGTGTCAGACGGATCGAGGAGACGGCCGATTACGGTCGCCTGGGCGGACGTCACCAGCGGCGCCACGATCACGAGGAGAAGGAAGCGTGTCATCACGACGCTTGCACTCCCGGCAGCGTAATCACGAAGGTGGTGCCGCGATTGGACTCGCTGCGCGCTTCGATTGCGCCGTGGTGAACGTCAGCGATCCATTTTGCGATGGAAAGGCCGAGCCCGGCGCCGCCAGAATCCCGGTTCCTCGATTTGTCGGCGCGGTAGAACCGCTCGAAAACGCGGGGAAGGTCCGATTCGGAGATACCAACACCGGTATCGCTGACTCGTATCTCGGACCGGTCGTTGGCGGAGGACAAGCGGACCGTGATCTCGCCTTCCTGCGTATACTTCACCGCGTTGTCGATCACGATCAGCAGCAACCGCCGCAGCGCGCTTGCATCGCCGAGCGTGTGCACTGCTGCGTCAGGGATGTCGGCTCTGAATCCGAGGCTTTTCGCCTGGGCAAGCTTTTGACCCTGCTGGCTCGCCTCCCGGACGATCGGCGCCAGATCGATCTGGCGGCGCTCCAGGGCCGCCTTGCCGGCGTCCGCGCGGGCCAAGGTGAGCAGATTTTGAATCAACTCCGTTGTCCGGACAGACTCGGCATGAACATCTTCCAGCGCCTGACGGTACTCCTCGCTCGCCCGGGACTTCCGAAGGGCGACTTCCGCCGTGGTCCTGATTAAGGCAACTGGTGTCCTCAACTCGTGCGAGGCGTCCGCGGTGAATTCGGTGACGCGCCGGAATGCGCTTTCGATCCGCTCAAGCATCTGGTTCAGGGTTTCAGAGAGGCGCTGTAGCTCGTCTTGCGTTTCCGGGACCGGGAGTCGCTGTGCAAGGCTCTGTTCGCCGATGGATCGAGCGGCGTGAATGATCTGATCGACTGGTCTGAGCGCGCGCCGGCTCATCCACCAGCCTCCCGCAGTGGCGATAATAAGAACCGCTGGGATGAGGATCATCAGAGCCCAGGCATAGCCGGACAACCCTTCCCGCAGCTCGTGCATCGAAACCGCCACCTGAATGGTGTAAGGCTTGCCGAGAACATCGACTCGGCGCGCCAGAAAGCGCAGTTCGGACCCGCCGACAGTCCGGTCTTCGCCGACGCCCTGGGGCGGGAGGCTCTGCGGCAGCGGGATTGGCACGCCGCCGCTTTCCAACGGTACCGACCGATAGAGCCAGACGCCTTGGGCGTCGCAAACCTGGAAGAGGTCGCCGCCGGGTCCGAGCACCGAGTGCTCCTTGAATTCGTCGCGGATCTCCTCGACCGATAGCGCGCCGATCTGCTCGTTCATAAAGTGGCGGACGCCTTCGACCCGGTCCCGCAGCGTTTCATCTACCGTGTGGAACAGGACGTGACGAATCGCTATCCAGGAGACGCCGCCGAAGGCAACCAGCGCCAGCGCCAGCACGGCCGAATACCAGACCGCCAGCCGAAAACGGATGGAGCGCCGGTTCATTCCGCCTCCTGCTTTCTGGCCACGTAGCCAACGCCTCGAACTGTATGGATGAGCCTGGGGCCGCTATCTCCTTCGACCTTGGACCGCAGCAGCCTGATGAACGCGTCGAGCGTGTTGCTCTCGATGTTGCGGTCGTATCCCCAGACGGCCTCGATCAACGTGTCTCTGGGAATCACCTGGCCTTCGTGCCGCATGAGGTATTCCAGAAGATTGAATTCCGTTCGGGTGAGACTGACCGCCCGGCCGCCTCGGATCACTTCGTGAGATCCAGGGTCCAGTTCCAAATCGCCCACGCGCAGCTTCACGGATTGCGAGGCTGGCCCGCGCCGGAGCAGCGCCCGGATGCGCGCCAGGAGGACCTCGAAAGAGAACGGCTTGGTCAGATAGTCGTCCGCGCCCAGATCGAGGCCCTGAACGATGTCCGGCGTCGCATCCCGCGCGGTCAACATAAGAATGGGAACGCGGTTACCTTCCCGGCGCAGCCGCTGTGCCACCTGGAACCCATCGATGCCGGGAAGCATGATGTCGAGCAAGATCAGCTCGAATTGGCTCGCCTGGGCCATTTCAACCGCGGTCTTCCCGTCCGCTGCTGTAGTAACAGCGTAGCCTTCCTCCTGCAACGCCTTTTTCAGCAGGTCGGCCATCCGCCTCTCGTCCTCTACCACCAGCAGACGCATCTGTCCTTACCAAACTACCCATTCAATCTGAAAATCATCTGAAGCGCCGCCTTTCAGATGATCTTCAGATTTCAAGTGTACAGTTGAAGGATTCTCAGCATGACCTCGTCGCCTTCACTGACCGAGTTCACGTTGTACTTCCTCCGCCTCGGCGCAATCGGCTTCGGCGGACCGATCGCGCTGGCGGGGTACATGCAACGAGACCTCGTTGAGGTACGGCGCTGGGTCTCGTCAGAGAGTACAAGGAGGGACTGGCCTTGGCGCAGTTGGCGCCCGGGCCGCTCGCAGCGCAGCTGGCCATCTACCTCGGATGGGTGCGTGGCCGCCTTGTGGGAGCCACTCTGGTTGCCGTGGCATTCGTGATTCCGTCCTTTCTGATGGTCCTTGCGCTTGCCACGATGTACTTGCGGCTCGGCGGCCTTCCTTGGATGCAGGGAATGTTCTATGGCATCGGCGCGGCGGTGATCGCAATAATCGGGCGGAGCGCGTACAAGCT
>CAYPUQ010000430.1:0-5176 GCA_964413655.1 uncultured Solibacteraceae bacterium
CCGCGCTGTTGGTCGCGGGCGAAGTACTGCTGTTCGGCCAGCCGCCGGTAGACCTCGCCGGCGATCCCCGATGCTACCGGGCCGTTCACCGGCTTGCCACCTGTTAGCATCACGACCACTACCAATTTGCGGCCACCCACCTCGTTGAACGATCCGAACCAGCCCATGTGTGCCGCCTGGCCGTAATCGGTGCAAGTGCCGGTTTTGCCGAACAACGGCTCCTCCGAGCTATAGTTCGCGCGCTGCGCCGTCCCGTATTCCACCGCGCCGTTCATGCCCGGCTTGATCTCCGGAATCCCACCGGAAATGTCGAGATGGCGCTTCACCCGTGGAACGAAGGTCTCCACTTCCTCCTGCGATTTCGGCCATTGCAGGTAGTAGAGCGTTCCGCCGTTGGCGATCGGCGTCAGCATCGCCGCAAGCTGGAGCGGGGTCTGGTAGATACCTTCCCCAAAGCTGGACATCATGCCGACGCCGCCATTCTTCGGCGGAGCCGCCGGCAACCGCCCGGGCGTTTCTTCGTCGAGACCCAACACCGCCCGCTCGCCCAACCCGAAGAGCTTCGCGTAGTAGGAAACTTTCTCGAACCCCAACCGGTTGCCGAGAGTCGCGAAGTAGGGGTTATTAGAACGCGCCAGTGCCTCGGTGAGCGTCATAGATGTCCGTGACGCGACACGAATCGGCGTCTCGCGCTCCACCAAGCCTTCCTGCAATGCCGCCATGCCAACAACGATCTTCACCGTCGAACACGGGATGAAACCGCCCTTGAAAGCCAGTTTCTGATTCACGATGCTGAGCAGCCGGCCCGTCGTGGGATCGGCCACAACCACCGACCCGTTATACGGCCACAGCGCCTCGACCGCCGCCCGCCGAACCACGAGGTCCTCGCCGTCCACGAAGTCGCCCAGCGTGGAATCCGCGTACGTCGGTTCTTTCCACGGACTGCGCGTGACCACCCGGCGGCGCACCGTCCGCTTTTTCGCGGCCTGCTTCTTCTTCGCCGCCGCAGCGGTTCTTCGCGCCGCAGTGGTTCGTTTCGCCGCCGCGGAAGACTTCTTCACCGCCGTCTTCTTCGCCGCCTTCTTCTTGGCGGTCTGCGAATGGAGCGGATAAGTGCTGAACAATGAAATGATTACGCCGAACGAGAGCAGTAGACGAAAAACCTGCTTCATCGCTTCAAGTTTCCTCCCATAGCCTATTGCCTGTCAATACTTTGTTGCCCATTTGTCCATCGGCGGAATGGCCCTCAAGCTGCAGTCCAACCGCCGTCAATGCTCAGAACAGCCCCATTCACAAATTCGGCTTCCCGCGAGGAAAGGTATAGGGCCATGTGCGCAATCTCGTCGGGACGCCCCAACCGGCCTATCGGTTGCCTCTGATTCAGTTCCGCCCGTACCTTTTCCTTCTCATACTTATGGTATTTTTCCAAGTACGCTTCCACGAACGGCGTGTCCACGGTGCCGGGGCAGATGCAGTTCACGCGGATCTGCGTCGGATAATCCACGGCAAGCTGCCGCGTCATGGCAACCACCGCGCCCTTGGTGGCGCAATACGCATAGCGGCGCTTCACTCCGATCACGCCGGCCACCGACCCGATGTTCACAATGCTCCCATGCGCCGCCAACAACTTCGGCATGGCCTGTTTCGTCACCAGAAACATCCCCTCGACGTTCACACGGAACAGCCGCTGGAAATCGGCAAGCTCGGTCTCCTCGATGCAGCCGACGAGCCCGATGCCCGCATTGTTGATCAAGACATCGAGCGTCTCCACCTGCGCGAACGCTCCGCGCACGGCTTCTTCGCTGCTCACGTCGCAATGCAGCGGCCGGGCGGAAGCCAGTTCCTTCGCCAGCCCCTCGGCCCTCGGCAGATCCACGTCGGCGATCCAAACGCTCGCGCCGGCCCCCGCCAGGACGCGGCTACAGGCTTCGCCGATGCCGCTCGCGCCGCCGGTCACCAGCGCAACTTTTCCATCCAATCGAAAGGGTTCGTTCATCTGACATAGTGTGTCACATCCCCCACGCGCCCTCGCGCCTTTACAAACTTTACGAAAAATTGACAGGATCTACAGGACTTTTGCCGGGGCTTGCGCGTATTAATGAGGTAGGGACACTTCGAATGCGATCGGCACTGAGACACCTCTGGATCACGACCGTTATCCTGGCCTTCTGCGCCGGGCTCCTGGCGGGGTATGTGATGGTCAGCGGCCACTTGCCGAGCCTGCGCCTCCCCGGCGTCGAACGTTCCGAACCGGTCTCAAACCCGCCCAAGCGAGTCCCGCCACGCGACCTGCCGCGACTGGCCTGACATCATACCAGCCAGCGCGGAGCAATCTGGTCGGTCTCGTCTGCCGTTATCATCCAGTCGAGAAGCGCACTTCTCAACTCGTCCACCACGCCTCTCCGGCTCATCTCTCGGAACAAATTCCGCGTCTCGGCGGGATCGTCCGCCAAATCGTAGAGTTCGCCCCCGTGCCCGGGGTAGTAGTTGAGCTTCCACCGCGCCGAGCGCACCATCTTAGCGTCCGGATGCCGGATGCCCGCAATGCCCTCACCGGGCTGATAGGACATGTTCAGGCTGCCGGAAGTAATCACCTCGGGGATGATGTTCTCGGCGAACACGTACTCTCTCGTCGGGTACTCACCCCGCCCCCCGCCGATCAGCGGCGCGAAACTGCGCCCCTGCACATTGACGGGAAGCGGAACGCGGCAGAAGTCGAGAACCGATGGCAGCACATCCACCATCTCGACGAGTTCGCGATACACGCCCGGACGCACGGCGCCGGGATACCGAAGCAGGAACGGCACGTGGACCGATGACTCGAAGAACACGTTCTTCCCCATCAGCCCGTGCTCGAGCATCTGATCGCCGTGATCGGTACAAAAGATCACGACGGTGTTCCCAGCCTTCCCGGTCTTTTCGAGCTCATCGAGAATCAGGCCAACCTCCCGGTCGATCATCGTGACGGCCGCGTAATAACTGCGCCACGCCCATTGCAGCTCCGTGCGGTCCATGTCGTAAACGGGTTTGCCGCGCAGAATCAGCTTCTGCACGGGTAGCGGCAGCTGCTCAATCTCCTCCAACGCCACCGGCTTCGGCAGCGGTATCTCGACGCCGTTGTACATCGCATCGTAGGGCGCCGGGATTGTGAACGGCGAGTGCGGCTTGAAGAACGACGAGAACAGGAAGAACGGCTGGCTTCCGCCGGCGAACTCGCTCAGCATCTCGCGGGTCTTCAGTCCCACCCACGCGGTCGGCGAATACTCATAGTCGACAACGCCGCGATAGGGGTTCTCGCCGGGCCGCGGATTCGGCACAATCGCATTGTAATGGACCCCGCTGCGCGGATCGTTCCCGGCCCGCCATTTCACATAGTCCGAGTATGGGTCGGTGCGCGGCACACCGTCGTCGAGCAAGACCCGGTCGAACCCAGTGGATCGCGCATGTTCGTTCGTCGGCGGATGAAGGTGCAGCTTGCCCACCGATCCGGTGCGGTAGCCGGCGTCCTTCAGATCCCGCTGCAGGAACGTTTCACGCGGGTCGCATGGCGTGTAGTTCACGCGATTCCGGTGGCTGTGCGGATAGCGCCCGGTGAAGTAGCTGATGCGCGACGGCACGCACACGGGCGCCTGGACAAAGGCATTGGTGAAGTTCGCCGATTGCGCCGCCAGCCGGTCGAGGTTCGGCGTGCGGATGAGTGGGTTGCCGTTCGCACCCAGGCAGTCGAACCGCTGTTGATCGGTCATGATCATCAGAACATTTGGCCGCGCCACCGCCTGCGTCCCGGCGGACGCGGCGGTGGCGCCCTGTAACAGCGTGCGGCGCGAGAACCTGTTCATCGGACCGGGGCGCCTCAATACAGCGGCTGCTTCTTCGGATCGAATCCGGTCTTGTCGAACGGCGTCAGAAGCTGGGCCGCGCCCGTGCGGATCATGCCCAACTCGGTTGGCCCCTGGAAGAACGTAAACCCTTCCTCCATGAAGCGCTTCACTGCCTCCGGAGTTCCCGCCGGACGCCCGACCGGCACGTTATTCTTCTTCGCCTCGACGATCTTCCGGATGGCCGCCTGAACCTCCGGGTCCTCCGAATCACCCCGCTTGCCGTAGGAGAACGAAAGGTCGCTGGTCCCGATGAACAGCACGTCGATGCCCGGCGTCGCGGCAATCGCGTCGACCGCATCGACGGCCCGCTTCGCCTCGATGATCGTGATCACCATGGCGTTCTTATCGGCCATGTCCTGGTAGGATTCGGCGCCTGGAGGCCACCGGAACATCGCCAGACCGGCGCCCGAGCCGCGCCGCCCGAGCGGTGGATACTTGCAGGCGGCCACCGCCTGGCGCGCCAGTTCCGGCGTCGAGGTGAACGGAAACACGACGCCCATTGCGCCCGCGTCGAGCGCCCGCTTCGCCGTCCAGATCTCGTTCACCGGAACGCGAATGAACGGCACCGCTTTCAGACCGCGCGTGGCCAGAATCATGTTGCGCGCGGTTTCGAGCGTGATTGGGCTATGCTCCATCTCAATCCACAAGAAGTCGAAGCCCATGTTGGCGATCTGCGCGGCCGATTCCGCGCTGGACACCTGAATGCTCGCCCCAATCACGGGCTTTCCTTCTCGCAGTAATTTCTTGACGGGGTTCTCCCACGCCGGCTGCGCCGACAGTGCTTCCATAATGAAAAGTGCTCCTGCAATCGCGAATGATCGAATCTGCATCGGTGCCGCCTCCCTGAGTCGCGGTGTGAGTCACTATATCATCGGAGAATCGGCGATGCCTGCCCAAATCGAGATCGTCCCGGCCTCTCCCGCGCAAATTCCCGCCGTGCGCGAACTGTTCGAGGAGTACTGGCAGTCGTTCGGATTCACCCCCTGCTTTCAGGGCTTCGCCGAAGAACTCGCCGCGCTCCCCGGCGGCTACGCACCGCCTGACGGAGCGCTCCTGCTGGCCCTGGTCGATGGCCAGCCGGCCGGTTGCGTTGCTCTCCGCCGCTTCGACACCACGCGCGCCGAAGCCAAGCGTCTCTATGTTCACCCCGCCTGGCGCGGCCATGGCCTCGGCCGGATGCTGCTCGAACACATCTTCGCCGAAGCCGGGCGGCTTGGTTATTCGGAAGTGCTGGGGCACACGCTTCCGGTGATGAAGGACGCGCTGGTGCTGTACGAGCGCATCGGCTTCGAGCG
>CAYPUQ010000431.1:0-5157 GCA_964413655.1 uncultured Solibacteraceae bacterium
CCGCCGTCCTGCCGAATGCCTTCGTCAGGCGGATGGCCATCTCGGCGGAGATACCAACTTTCTCGTTGACGATATTGTTCAGCGCCTGGCGGCCAACGCCGGCTAACGCCCAGGATCTTGGCCGCCGCCGTGACGCTTAGGCCGAGAGGCCCCAGACAATCGTAGCGAACGATTCCGCCAGTTAGCCCGGACCGTCACAGCCCAATAGCCTTGGCGATCACCGGTGCAGGCGATAGCGGGGCACGTCCAGTGCCTTCACCGACGTGGCTGACTCGAGTACGGCGAGAATTCGCTCCACCGTGTCGGCCAAGCCCGGATGAATCCCCCTCCGGTCGCCCGTCTCGTAAAGGCGCTTCAAGCCCCGGCCTTTCAGGCTCCTGATCACCGAACCATCCTCGATTGACAAGCGTTGCCTTGTCAATCCGTTTATCCGCCCGCGGCCTTAGTCTGCACCCGCGCGGCGAAGCGGGCGATGTTCACCAGGAACCGCTCGTGCGTCCCCTCGGCGATCTTTTCCTTTTCATCGTGCGCTTGAACGTGGAAGGTAATCCGGCGGTCGTTGACGGCGGTGACAACGGCCCCGAAACGGACGTGCATGCCGAGCGGCGTGGCGGCCAGATGCTTCATCTCAACTGCTGCACCCACCGAGTCCCATCCCTCGTCGAGCAACGGTTTGATGGCGTTTCGCGCAGCCATTTCGAGATGAAGCACAACGTTGGGCGTTGACAGCACCCGGGCCTCCTCCACGCCCAGGAAATCGATGGCAACGTCGCTGGTGACGAGCAGGTCGACGTGCCCCTTCGCGCCAAGAGGAATCTGCATCGCCGTTATGGTAGCGCAGCCGGGCTAGCGTCTGCTAACATAAAAAGGAACGAGAGGCGGGGCGGCATCGTCTTTCTTAACGTGGAATCCCAGCGGCGTTTTGTTACATTCATAGAAGTGAAACGCTACCGGGCGGCCGGACACGTCTCTCCATAGCGAGGAAAATCCAGTTTGCTTTCTTTTCTTTTAGCCCTAGCTCTCTTCCCCCCGGCAGCAACCTTGCCCGCCGAGGCAACTCGCGACGTGAGGACCGGCGATCAGGTGCTGCAGAGGTATTTCCAGGTCACCGCCGAACAGCGCGATCATCTCAAAGGTGCCACCATGGAGGTGGACATTGTAGGAAATCTGCCGAGGATGAAGAAATCCGGCAAACTGAGTGGCCTGCGGCGGATTTCCAAAGTCGGCGAGATCACCTATCGTGCCATCACGTTCCAGGGCGACAACCAGGTGAAGCGCGACGTAATTGCCCGCTACATGTCCGCGGAAACGGAGGCACTGAAGCGCGGACCCGGGTTGGGGATTACCACGGACAACTACAAGTTCAAGTACTTCGGATCGCACGGCGACGGGTACTGGACCCTGCACTTGTTCGAACTCACGCCGCGCAAGAAGAAGGAAGGGTTGTTCGAGGGCTGGATTTGGATTCATGACGAAACGGGCCTGCCAGTGCGGGAACAGGGCCGCTTGGCGAAATCGCCATCGGTTTTCCTGAAAGAAGTCGAGTTCATCCGCGACTACGACGTCCGGTCCGGTTACGCGATTCCGACCCACTTGTCGAGCGTGATTCAGACCCGCGTGATCGGCGAGGCCGAGATCGACATTACGTTCCGGAATTTCCACAAAGCCGATTCCGACGAGCCGGAGCGCTCGCAACAAGTCGCTTCGTGGTCCGACCTTGGCAATTAAACGGCAAATCCGAGCCGCTCAACGGCACTCCGATTATCGAGGGGTTCCCTTCCCCTGAAGAGAGTCCTCCATGCGCACGCTGTTCCTGAATCCACCTTCCTTCGAGGGTTTTGACGGAGGAGCCAGTTCGCGCTGGCCAGCCACGCGCGAGATCGAGTCGTATTGGTATCCGGTTTGGCTCTGCTATCCAGCCGGCATGTTGCCGGACAGCAAGGTCATCGACGCGCCCCCCCACAAGATTTCCATCGAACAGACCGTCGCGATGGCGAAGGACTTCGAGTTGCTCGTCCTGTTCACTTCGACGCCCGGCTTTGACGTGGACGTCAAGATGGCTGGGATGATGAAGGATGTCAACCCGGCCCTGAAGGTCGTATTCGTCGGCCCGCCAGTGACGGTGGAACCAGAGAAATGCCTCCAGTCGGCCGCGATCGATTTCGTCGTCCGCCGCGAGTTCGACCATCAAATCGTCGATTACGCTAACGGCAAGCCGCTGGAGGATTTACCCGGCGTGAGTTTCCGGAAGAACGGCGGACTCCAGCACAACCCGGAAGGCGGATACATTGAGAACCTCGACAGCCTGCCGTGGGTAACGAAGGTCTACCAACGCGATCTCGACTTCCGCCGATACAATGTGCCCTTCCTCCGCCATCCGTTCGTCAGCCTCTACACTTCGCGCGGGTGCCCGGCGCTTTGCACGTTCTGCCTCTGGCCGCAGACGCATTCGGGCCACCGCTGGCGGCTTCGTTCGTCGGACGACGTGGTGAACGAAGTCCGGTGGGCCATTGAGAACTTCCCCGGCCTCAAAGAGGTCTTCTTCGACGACGACACGTTCAACTATAAGCGCGACCGCACCATCGAGATCTGCCGTAAATTGAAGGCCCTCCGCACGGAGATGGGGCATCCGGACGTGACTTGGTCATGCACGTCGCGTGTGACCACCGACTACGAAACGTTGAGGGAAATGAAGGAAGCCGGGTTCCGGCTGATGATCGTCGGCTACGAATCGGGCGATCCGCAAATCCTGAAGAACATCAAAAAGGGCGCCAACGTCGACATGGCGCGCCGGTTCACGAAGAACGCCCACAAACTCGGCCTCACCGTTCACGGGGACTTCATCGTCGGGTTGACGGGCGAGACTCGTGAAAGCATCCGCCGTACTATCGATTTCGCCAAGGAACTGGACACGGAGACGATACAGGTGTCTATCGCGCACCCGTATCCGGGCACCGAGTTCTACGACTACGTCAAACAGAACGGCCTCATCACCATCGACTCGATGACCGACGAGCAGGGCCACCAGCTTCCGAACATCATCTACCCGGGCTTGGACCGGGGCGAACTCGTCGACTGGGTAGAGCGCTTTTACGGCGAGTATTATTTCCGTCCGAAGGCGGCGTGGCGTGTCGTTCGCAAAGCCCTATTCGACGGTGGGGAGCGGAAGCGGCTATACAAGGAAGCCCGCGAATACCTCGCGCTCCGCTCAAAGCGGAAGCGGTTCGTCAAAGAACAGCGCGAGGCTGGCAGACAGGCTACGGGCGCTTTCGCCGACTGATGCCGCTTCGCGCCAAGACCGCTCTCTTCGTCATCATCGTCATCGTCTCGAACGTCGCCGGCAACCTTTGTCTGAGTTGGGGCATGAAAAACGACATCGCGCTGCCGGCCATCGGGCTCGGCGTCGCGCTGCTTACCGGCTGGACGCTGGCGCGGTTGGCGCTGCTGAGCTGGGCCGACCTGACGTTCGTGCTGCCGGTCACTTCGCTGGGCTATGTGTTGAACGTGGTCGCTGGACGGGTCTTCTTTCAGGAGCTGGTCAGCCCGGCGCGATGGGTTGGCGCGGGGCTAATTGTGTTGGGTGCTGTTCTGGTGACCCCAACTCTTCAGACGCACGGCCCGCGCAGCGGACCGTGGGGCAGGGCCACGCCCTGCGGCGGGCCCTCGGCCCGCCCGGACCCAACTGCTCGGGAGTCGCAGCCATGAAGTGGTTATTTGTAGCGATCGTTGTGGCCGCCACGACTGCGGCCGATCTGCTCCAGAGTTGGGAAGCGCGGCGGCAGGGCGAGGTGAAGAACCTCTCCGGTTTAGCCGCGCTGTTTCGCCGCTTGCCAATTCTGCTGGCCGTTGGCTGCATGGCCGTCTCGTTCTTTGCCTTTCTCCAGCTTCTGCGGATCGCCGACCTGAGCTTCGCGGTTCCGGCTACTGCCGCCAGCCTGGTGCTTGAGACGATCCTAGCCCGGCTGCTGCTGCGGGAACCGGTCGAAGCGCGCCGCTGGGCGGGCGCGTTGCTGGTGGCCTGCGGCGTCGTGCTGCTCGAACAGTGATGTCCTGGCTGCTGGCGGTTGTTTGCGGACTGGCCGGCGGCTATCAACTCGCCGCCATCCTGGCCTCGCTCCGGCAGATCTTCCGGCGCGAGCCCTCCGCCCAAGCTTTGCCGCCCGTTTCGATCCTCAAGCCCATCCGGGGTCTCGACCCCGGGTTCCGCGAGGCAATTCGCTCACATGCGGCGCAGGACTACCCGGGCTTCGAAACTCTGTTCGGCGTGTCCGATCTTTCCGATCCAGCGGTACCCGCCATCCGGAAGCTTCAGGCCGAGTTCCCTGAGCGCGCCATCCGGCTGATTCACTGCCATACGCAAGCTCCGAATGGCAAGGTGGGGGTGCTGATCGATCTTGTTCGCGAGGCGCGGCATGGCCTCATGCTTGTGAACGACAGCGACATCCGCGTCGAGCCGGATTACCTGCGGCGGATTGTCGTGCCGCTCGAAGACCCGCGTGTCGGGCTCGTCACCTGCTTGTACCGGGCCTCGGCGAAAGGGTTCGCCGCGCGACTGGAAGCCTTGGGAATCGCCACCGACTTCGCCCCAAGCACTCTGGTGGCGCCCTTCGTCGGCGTTCGTGAATTCGGGCTGGGCTCGACGCTGCTATTCCGAGCCGCGGACCTCGAACGCGCCGGCGGTTTCGAGTCGATTGCCGGCTACCTCGCCGACGACTATCAACTGGCGCGGCGAATCACCGGGCTCGGTCTGCGGGTACATCTGTCGAAGGTAGCCGTGGAGACGTCGCTGCAGCACGGGTCCTGGTTGGATGTGTGGCGGCACCAGTTGCGCTGGATGCGGACGATTCGGGTGTCGCGCTTCGACGGCTATCTTGGTTTGCCGGTCACTTTTGCGACGCTCTGGGCGCTCGCCGCCGGCTTGGCCGGTTACTGGTGGCTTGCGGCGACGCTGCTGATTTTACGCATGCTGATGGCTCTCACTGCCGGTGTTGGCGTCCTCCGCTGCGGCATAACAGCCCGGTACTTCCCGCTGGTGCCGCTCCGCGACCTGATTGGTGTTGCGCTATGGATCGCGGCGCTGCGGGGCAACACTGTGCGTTGGCGCGACCGCCATCTGCGGCTCCTGCCCGGAGGACGTTTGGCAGGCGAGCCGTAGCG
>CAYPUQ010000432.1:0-5156 GCA_964413655.1 uncultured Solibacteraceae bacterium
TACTCCTCCAGGCTCACGCCGGAGGCCACCTCGACCACTCACCCCAGAATGTCGGTGTTGTAGCCATAAACGTACTTCTCGCCGGGCTGGGCATCAGAGGGAAGCGTCGCTAAACGGTCGATCGCGGTGGCACAGCGGCTCGTCGTTGTCGGCGAAATACAACATGTGGAGATTAGCGTCCTTGTACTGCTTCTCCGCAGCGTTCACGCCATAGCCAATACCTGCGGTGTGCGTCAGCAGATCGCGGATCGTGATCGCTCGCTTTTCCGGCACGGTCCGTAGGGCGATCCAGTGGGCGCGCCGAGGGGAGGCGGCACGATGACCATCGTCTGCTTGAAAGCCGGAATGAACTTCGATACCGGATCGGCCAGCCGCACTCGCGCCCTCCTCCACAGCATCATCACGGCGACGCTGGTCACCGCCTTCGTCTGCGATGCAATGCGGAACAGCGTGTCTGTGGTCATGGGGCGGTTGTTCTCGATGTCGCCCATACCGTAGGCCCGGAAATACGCGATCTTGCCGTACCGCGCGATATAGGTCACGGCGCCGGCGATCCGCCCTTCCTTCGTGTACTGTTCCATAGTGGTGTTCAGGCGCGTCAGCCGGTCGCCTGAGATCCCCACGGACTCCGGCGGCACGGTGGCCAGGGTTTCCGAACACAGTGGGACGAGCGACAGAGCAAGAAACAGCGGCAGGCAGCGAATCATACAAGCATCAGCCGGGATCACCGACGCATCGCACTCCATCGCGCGAGAGAGAGACGTGACCGCTGTCACTCGGGTACCGTCCGGTGATCCAAGTCAGGGATGACAGGGATGATATGGTCGCCATGCCACGCTGGACAGAGGGGAAAGGCGGGCGAAGCAAGCGAAGCCGAATTATTAGCCAGATTGGAACATTGGAGCACAAAACCTCCACCTATTCCCGGTTCACCTGTGGTCACGGCACCGTCGCGGGGGCGGCAGGCCGCGAAACAACGCCGCGAGGCAAGGCTGTTATGATGGCTCCCAATGAGCGTTTCTTATCCTTTCCATTGGTCGCGGCGTGGGTGGTTCGCCGCTCTTTTGGGCGGCCCACTTGCCGCCGGCGCCGCCGCTCAACGCCGGACTCAGCCGAAGCCGCAGCCGCTCGATCTCAGCCAGTTCGAGCCGCGCAGCATGTTGCACGTTCCGGAAACCTTCGTTCCGCGGGCGCGGCACCCGGTTATCGATTTTCACAGCCACCTCACCTGGGGCGATCCGAAGGGAGAGAAATCCGAACTGCTTATGCCGGCCGGCGAGATGCTCGCGCTCATGGACCGCAAGAACATTCGCATCATGGTGAACCTCACGGGCGGCTACGGGCGCAGCCTCGAACAAACGATCATACAGCTTCAAAAACCGCACCCGGACCGGTTCCTTGTCTTCACGCAACCCTGGTTTCCCCGCGTGGCCCAAGCGGACTACCCGAAGTGGCAGGGCGACGAGATCGGCCGCGCGCACAAGGCCGGCGCGCGCGGCCTAAAGGTGCTGAAGTCCCTCGGCCTAGTTGTCCGCGAAAAGTTTCACAAGGGGCCGTTGATTCGCGTCGACGATAAACGTTTCGACCCGATGTGGGAGGCCTGCGGCGCGCTGAAGATGCCGGTGGCCATCCACACCTCCGATCCGGAAGCGTTCTTCCTCCCAATCGACCGCTTCAACGAGCGCTTCGAAGAACTGAATGCCCACCCCGACTGGAGCTTCCACGGCCAGGACTATCCGTCGGACCGCGAACTCCAGGAAGCGCGGTTCCGAGTTCTGGCGCGCCACCCAGGGACCACCTTTGTCGTCCTGCACATGGGGAACTCGGAAAACCTGCCCTATATCGCGGAGAACATGGACCGCTACCCGAACATGTCCGTCGAGTTCGGCGCCCGGATCGGCGAACTTGGGCGGCAGCCGCGGATGACGCGCAAATTCTTCGACAGGTTTCAGGACCGGATTCTGTTCGGGACCGACGCCGTCCCCCACGGCCACCAGTATCCCCAGCAGGTGTTTGTCGACAAGCTGTACGAGATCTACTACCGGTTCCTGGAAACCGAAGACGAGCACTTCGACTACGCCCCGGCGCGGATCCCGCCGCAGGGACGCTGGCGGATTTCCGGAGTCGGCCTTCCGGATGAGATCCTGAAGAAGGTTTACTACAATAATGCCGCCCGCGTACTCGGGCTTCCTCCGCTAGCTTGAAACAAGACTCATGAGCCATTCGCTTTCCCGCCGGAACCTGCTCGGCGGCCTCGCTCCCGCCCTCCTCGCCCGCCTGGCTGCCCAGGATCCCGCCCGCCGTCCCAACATTCTCTGGATCTCCTGCGAAGACACCGGACAGCAGATCCGGTGCTATGGCGACCGGCGCGCCATCACCCCGAACGTCGACAGCCTCGCCCGCGAGGGAGTGCGCTACGTGAACGCGTTCACGGTAGCCGGCGTCTGCGCACCGAGCCGCTCAGGCATTATCACGGGGGTGTATCCGACCACGCTCGGCTCAATGCATATGCGGTCGAGCGTGCGGCTGCCGGAGAATGTCCGCGCCTTCCCCGAATTTTTACGCAAAGCCGGGTATTACTGCTCGAACAATTCGAAGACGGACTACAACTTCCCAGTGCCGTCCGGCGCGTGGGACGAATCCGGCCCGCAGGCCCATTGGCGCAGCCGCCGCCAGGGCCAGCCGTTCTTCGCGGTGTTCAACATCACGGTCTCGCACGAAAGCCGCATTCCACAGCGGGACGAGGAGTTCGCCAGCACTACCGCCCGCCTCGGCCCATCCGACCGCCAGAAGCCGGAACGGCTGCGCATCCCGCCTTATCGACCCGACACGCCGGAATCCCGTCGCGACTGGGCTAACTACTACGAGATCGTCACTGCGATGGACTACGAAGTGGGCGACCGGCTTCGCGAACTGAACGAAGACGGCCTCCGTAACGAAACGGTCGTTTTCTTTTGGGGAGACCATGGCGACGGGCTGCCGCGCGCCAAACGCTGGCTGTACGACTCGGGAACTCGCGTGCCCCTCATCGTTCGGGTGCCGGAGCGATATCGCGCCTACGGACAAGGCCGGCCGGGCACGGTGTCGCAGGAATTGATCTCGATGATCGATCTGGCGCCGACGGTGTTAAGCGTCGCCGGCGTCGCGGCACCCGACCAGTTCCAAGGGCGGGCTTTGCTCGGCGAAAGCCTTGGATCACCGCGGCAGTACATCCATGGCCACCGCGACCGCATGGACGAGCGCTACGACATCATTCGCTCGGTGCGCGACAGCCGTTATCGCTATATCCGCAACTATCAACCCTGGAAGCCCTACTACCAGTTTATGAGCACCGCTGAGGCTGGACCTACGATGCAGGAGCTTCGGCGGGTCCAGGCTTCGGGCATGCTGCCGACGGCAGCGGCCCAGTTCATGGCGGTGATGAAACCGCCGGAGGAACTGTACGACCTCCGGCGCGATCCGCACGAGATTCGCAATCTGGCCGGCGACCGTCGCCACACCGCCGTTCTCGACCGGCTGCGCGCCGAACATGAGCGATGGATGGACGAGACCCTCGATACCGGGCTGCTGCCGGAATCGGAATTGGAACTCCGCGAAGAGGCCTTGGGCAGCCGGTACGCGATTCTGCGCCAGCCCCAAGCCGCCGGGCTGAACAAGCGGCTCCGCGAACTCGCCCGGCTCGCGGCCGCTGGACCCGAAGCGTTGCCGGCACTCCGAGCGGCACTGAAGCAGGAAAAGGACGCGAGCGCCCGTTGGTGGGCCGCCACTGGACTAGGCAACCTCCGCGAGAATGCGGCGCCGGCGCTGGAAGAACTGTTTGCCGCCCTCCGTGACGAATCGTGGGCCGTGCGGATCGCTGCGGCGCGCGCACTGATTCGGCTGGGTCGCGCGGCTGAAGCCGAACCGGTACTGCTTGAGGCCCTGAAGCACCGGTTGCAGGGCATCCGGCTCGAAGCGATCACGGTCCTGGATGAGGAAGGTCACAAATCGCCGTTGGTGCTGGCCGCGATCAAGCCTCTGACACAAGCTAAGGACCGGAATTACGTCAGCCGGATCGCTAAGCACCTGTACGACGGCGGACGGCTCTGAGCAAGCCGCGTGGACGATAGGCCGGAAGCGGGGCTCGCCCGTCTGCTGCGGGCCGAGGCGGAGTAGGCCCGACTGAGGCAGGGTGCGGGTCTGCCGCGCGTGAGGCGAACCCCGCGACCGTACCGGAGTAGCAGTGACCGGCCTGGCGATGGGCGGTATCGCCAAAGGCGAAGAGTGGAGCGATGCGGCCCTCGCTACTCCAGGCAGATCGTCCGTTAAGGAAGTATACCTGAATCGGCGGAAATGTAAAGGGGGTATTGGGGTGGGGTTCCGTTGGAGTTCTGTCCGGGCGAGTGGCGCAGGGAGGCGCCCGGGCCGCAACGCCGTCACTCTCACTGGCCAGTTCCCACGAGTTCGCCCGTAGGCAACGGAAACGGCGTGTAAGGAAGCACGAAGATCGGGAAGCGGTCCGGCGTCGCGAGCCACACCCGGCGGTCTTTGTAGTGATCCATCAGCGCTCGATCCTCCGCGGGCGACATCTCACGCGCCCACACCACTGGCGCGCCCTCCAGGTCCGCGCGATTGTACACCCATTCGTCGAAGGGATCGTGACGGGCCCGGTACCGCACGAGAACTAAATGGCGGCCGCCACCGGACTCGAGTTGGTTCCCGATGCGTTCCCGCTCAATCTCCCAGCCCGGCGGGAATCGCGCTCCCCACCATTCGTGCGCACCCTTAGCCACAAACTGCGCCGGAATCGTCAGAAGGGCGAACAGGGCAAGCACTCGCCCTACCGGCAGACCAGACCGGCGATAGATTCGAAGGCGCCGGATTGCCTCCACTTGCAGGGCCGCAAAGACGACCGCCACTGGCGCAATGTAGTGCGGGTTAACCCACCGCACCAGGAACGCCGCGCCAAGCACTAACCCGAGAATGACCATCAGCGGCCGAACCCGCCGGGAAGCCAGCACGCAAGGGATCAGCAGCAACAGCGGGAGCCGGAGACGATCAATATAAGTCCACAGGATGCGGCGCACGTTATCGCCGATTCGCTCAACCGCGGCCATCTCCTCGCGAAGCAACTTGCGGTAGGTGGCCTGCATCTCCCGGTGAAGGTAAACGGGTTC
>CAYPUQ010000433.1:0-1155 GCA_964413655.1 uncultured Solibacteraceae bacterium
GTAGGAATCTTCCCCGTCGTGCTCATCTCCTCCTGGCTCAACTGGAACTCACCGTCCGTCAGAGTTTGCTCCCCGCGAAAGCCTACAACATGGTCCCGGGCCGTGATCCCCAAAACGGTTAAGCACCCGGTACGTTCGTGTTCGCCTGAGTATCGGACTAACGGAGAGCGTTCGCGTTCGCAGTCCCATTGCCTTGAGCCCAGATCTCCACTATATTCAAGATAACAGGATCTTGAACTGATGAAACTATCTTCATGGCGATGCGCGGTGGTTCTCGCGATCCTCCCCATGGTGCTGGCCGCCAAGGACCCCCAACTCCCGCCGCCTTCGCCCGATACGGCGTGGGCCGAACTAGCCAAAGGGAATAAGCGGTTCCTCGCCGGAAAGGCACGCCACCCGCACTCCGGCAAGAAGCGCCTGCTGGAGACGGCGGAGAAGGGCCAGCATCCGCTCGCCGTGGTGCTGTCGTGTTCGGATTCGCGCGTTCCGCCGGAGATCTTCTTCGACCAGGGCATCGGCGATATCTTCTCCGTGCGCGTGGCGGGCAACGTCTCCAACAACGACGAGATCGCTTCTATCGAATACGCCGCCGAACACCTCCACGTGCCGCTGGCCGTGGTGCTCGGCCATACGCAGTGCGGGGCGGTGACCGCCGTCGTCGAGCATCAGCGGATGCCCGAGTCGCTCAACCGGCTCACGGTCCACATCCAGGAGGCCGTCGAACACGCCCAAAGCGCCCATCCCGAGGCCAAAGGCGACGAACTGCTCTCTGACTGCATCCGGGAGAACGTGCTGGAGTCGATGGCCGACCTGATCAAGGGCAGCGAGATCGCTCGTCATTTGATCGGCACCGGCAGTCTGAAGCTGGTTGGTGCAATCTACAACATTCGCAATGGGCGCGTGGTGTGGATCGGCGAACATCCCGAGCAGCGCCAGCTACTCGGCAACTTTTCGGGCAATGGTACTCTGGACCCGAATGAGCGCCATTCCACGGAACGTGGCGGCGGCCATTGAGAAGCTGTGGCCCGACGGCGTCGTTGAACAGTTTTTCGGCGACGATCTCTACTTCTATCGCATTCACGGCCAATTGGAGTTGGATCTTCGGAAGATCGCCGGAGCTTCCTTGCGATGGCAAACCGAAACGGAAGGCTACGA
>CAYPUQ010000433.1:1255-5133 GCA_964413655.1 uncultured Solibacteraceae bacterium
GCCCAGTACGAGGTGTTCGAGGATGGCAGTGATTCGCTGCCGGACCTCGATTTCTATGTCTTCAACGAAAAGACGGGCGACCGGGTCGACCCGGAGGAGTTCTTCCACAAAAGCACCGGCGAACCGCACTACGCGAAGCTGGAGGAACTTCGCAACCGGATCGCTCACGTGCTCCGCACTTACCGCATCACGGTACTGAACAAGGCCGTCCAGGATCTAGAGGTTCCAGATCTTTCCGCCAGCGAGGAGGTCTATCTCTCACCCCCGTTGCGCGTGCGCGACGCGTTCTTCTTCCACGGCGTGTAGCCTTACCCGAGGTTACCCCGCCACCGCGCCGCCAGCGCGCGCTGCGGCGATGAGATCGACTGGAAACGGTTCAGCAGCGCCGCCCCTTCGTGCCGCCCCGACAGCAGCGGCATAATCCCGTCGTCCATCAACCGTTGCGCCGCTTTGTCGGTCAGGAACGCTTCGGCCACCGGCTTCATCGCCGCCTCGCCGTGCTCGCGATAGGTGAAGAACGGCAGTCCATCCAGCCGGCGGTTGGTGTCGGGGTGCAGATCCCAGCCGTCGGCCGAGAACGACCGGCAGAGCAGCGCCGCGCACGCCAGCGAGGAATTGCCCCACAGGAACGCCTCGTGTTCGGGCGGATCGGTCATCTCTTCGAACTGGAACAGTTCGGTGGAACCGCCATCCTTGCCGTACGGCAGCCGCAGCAGGAATCGCGGCGCCGCGAGGCCCACGCACGGCGACTCGGCCATGCGCCGCAGCGCCTGCCACATCTGCCAACTCTCGTTTGCCGGCGCCTTCCAATCGGCCGGGTCCGGTGTGGTCCCGAACGAATCGCATCCGGCCAGCGACGGCTTAGCCCCCGCGATCACCGGCGCCTCCACCGCGCGCGCGATCATCATCAGCTTGCCGAGTTCCGACAGTTCGTCCATGTCGAGGCCGTAGGAATACAGGCAGCAGACCGCCGCCCAGCGCCGGCTGGTGAGCGCCCGGACCAGCGTCGTCCGGCGTACGTCCTCGGCGGTGCGCAGTTCGCGGTTCATGCGCTCGCGCGACAGGTCGAGCATGTAGATCTTCAGGTCCTCGCCCGTGTCGGCGTCGCGCACCAGGAAATCGAGCCCGCGCCACGCCGCCTCCAGCGCCTGAAACTGCGGGTTGTGGAGGAGGGCGCGCAGTTGCCCGGCGATCGCCTGCTCCATTTGCCGGACCATCTCTTCCTGCTCGGGATCGGGCTTCGGGATTACGTAAGGGGCAACCAGGTCACGCAGCATCGCCGAGAACGGATCGACGTGCCGCGAAACCGGCCGGCCCTCCTGCCGCGCCTCGGCTTGTTCGACGGCGATGTCGAGCAGGCTGCCGCCGGCGGCGCCCACTACGTCCGACTCGCGGACAGTCCGCTCCGGCTCTGGCGCCGAGCCGAGCAGATCCTGCATCTGCCGCGCCGACTCCTGGAAGGTCCGCGGCGAGTTAAGGTGGTTCCGCCGGCTGAGCAGTTCCTCCAGCAGGCGGACGCGGCGGAGCAGGTGGTCCGGATGGAAGTCTTCCAGTTCGTTGAACTCGATGCGGCCGAATGCTTGGTGCTCAATGGACGGCTTGACCGCAGCAACGAGGTTGTCGATTTCGTCGCGGTCGGCGAAGTGGAGTGACGAGGATGGTTCGGTGCGGCCGGAGAAATCGCCGATCACGAGAACTTGAAAAGTCTGTTCGGAGGCAACCTCGCGGGCTTGGGGCTGCTCGCCGAGCGTCAGGTCGATTTTCGTTTCACTACGGGGATCGCGGGCCATAAGCGCGTCTGGAGTATATCATGGCAATCGCGCAGAAGAGGCTCGGATACTCGGGCAAGCAGGCTTTCGCACTCCTTCACGCTGCCGTCCGCTTCCACGTGCAGGTTGCCGCCTATGTGCCGCCTTTGACGTTGCGCCGCAGCCACCGGGACGAGATTCTCGAAGCTGAACGTCCCGTTTTCGTGCATCCTCGTCGAGATGAAGGTATCTTCCGCATCCGTTGTCACTTGCACCCAATTGATCGCCAGAAACGTGACCGTCGCGGCGAAGGCGGTGCGCCTGTTGCCGTCGATGTAAGGATGGGCGAGGCTCTCCCCGGAGCGCCACCGCCTCCTCGATCAGTCCCACTCACCCGAGCCCGCATGCGCGCCGCGTCTGCGCCACAGAAGACCAACATTCCCATTTGATTCAGTTCGAGGTCTCGCCTGCGCCACGTCGTTTTCATGATTCCTGCGCTTGAATGAATGCCCGTACGACGAGATAGAGGCCGACTTGATGTTGGTCGAGAACTTCCGCTGAACGCCGCGGCGTAATACACTGGCAAGGCATGCGCCGGGTTACCTTCCTCGCACTCTTTCTGGCCGCGCTCGCCTATGCGCAGTTTCGGCTGTCCGGGCTGCCGGAACTCGCCGCGCGCCTCGACCTATCCACGAACCTACCGGCGCGCGTGTATCTCTTCAAGGACGATCGGCCGTTCCGCCTGAGCCCGGTCGATGCGATGCTGCCGTTGCGAGTCGACTTGTTCTACCGCGAGCGGCTGTGGAAAGCCGGCGCAACGGCGCGGACGCTCGAAGTAACCGCCCGCGATACCTCGCACTTCATTCTGCTCGAAGGACGCGGAACGTATGAACTGCCGCAAGGCAAGTATCGCGTCGAGGCCCACCGCGGCCTCTTCTACCGGCCCGTGATCGAGGAGTTCGAATTGACGGCGGGACAGACCAGGGAAGTGCGGCTGAAACTGGAGCCGGTGGCGCCCGGCCGTCAGGAGCAGTGGCTGGCGGGCGACGATCACATTCACTTGGTACGCGCCCCGGAAGACGACGATGTGTTTCTCCGGTGGCTCGATGCCGAGGATCTCGCGGTCGGGAACTTCCTCCAACTCCAGCGGCAAATGGATGCCGCCGCGCAATACGGCTTTGGTCCGAAGGCCGAGGCGCGGCGTGCCGGCTACAGCATCCGGTCCGGCCAGGAATCGCGCAGCCACTACTTCGGCCACGTGAACCTCCTCGGCGGGCGCGAGATCGTCCGGCCGCTGAGTGTCGGAGCGATGTATGCCAACTCGCCTGGCGCATATCCGTTTCCGTGGCTGCTGTTCCAGCAGGGCCGGCGGCTCGGGGCAACGGTGGGTTTCGCGCACTTCGACGGAAGCCAGCCACACTCGACCCTCTTGATGGACCTGGCGCACGGCGCCATCGACTTCCTGGAAGTCTTCCAGTTCGGCGTGTTGAAGATGGAACCGTGGTACAAACTGCTCAACGCCGGTTTGCGCGTCACCGGCATCGCCGGCAGCGACTTCCCCGTTCCGTTGAACCGGGCGCAGGCGTGGCCGCGAACCGTGCCTCTCCTCGGACCGGAACGGACCTTGGTGAAGGCCAAGCCCGGCGCGTCGGCGTACGAAGCGTGGGCGGATGGGGTGCGCGGGGGCAATGTGGTCGTGTCCAACGGCCCGCTGCTTGAATTGACGGTGAACGGAAAGCCGCCAGGCGCCACCATCGATTGGGCGGGAGAGTCGGCGACGATAACGGCAGCCGCCGCGGCCTGGTCGGTCCGGCCGATTGTCCGCATCGAAATCGTCGTCAATGGAAAGGTGGCCGCGCTGGGAACGGGCGCCTCGCTCAGTACCCGCATCGGCATCGACGAGAGTTCGTGGATTGCCGCGCGCGCGCAGGCTCGCGCCGAAGAAGGCGAGCCGGAGATCTGGGCGCACACCAACCCGGTGTATGTGCTGCGCGGCTCGCGGCCGGTGCTGGTGAAGGCTGCTCGCGAGGAACTCGTCGGGCGCTGGGAGAAGGAGATGGCGTACTATCGCAGTCCGGATGTTCCGTTTGCCGCCGAGTCCGAACGCCGCGAACTGCTAACGAAGGCGGA
>CAYPUQ010000434.1:0-5095 GCA_964413655.1 uncultured Solibacteraceae bacterium
GCACCCGGCGATTGGCCGCGGCGGTGCGCAGCCGCGCCGCCCAACCCCGCTGGCCCTCGCGCTCGATGCGGTCGAACAATCGCTGATCGAAGTCCGGCGAAACGGGACCTGGCTTCCAGCGCTCCAACGCCTCCCAGACGGCGCATTGCTCGGCGAGCAATGTCCGGCATGCGTCGCATTCCGCGGCGTGCCGGTCCAGTTCTTGCGCTTCGACGGGATCGAGTCTGCGGCTTGCGTAGGCAAGCAGGACCTCGAACCCATCCGGCCCATGCATCGGGCAATTCACCCTCTGTCCTCCCGCGTTGCGGAATTCCCTCAGAGGCTAAAATGCGCCAATCGTCCCCGCAACGTCTCGTAGGCGCGAAACAGCAGCGACTTCACCGCCGATTCGCTGCAGCCCAACACCACTGCTATCTGAGAATACTCCAACTCCTCGTACTTGTGCATCAGCACGGCGGCCCGCTGCTTGGGAGGCAGCCGGTTGATAGCCTCGCGTACTTCCAGGAGCCGGGCTTCCCGGACAAGCCGCTGCTCGATGCTCGGCTGGCCATCCTGCAACTGCCGGACCGCCCCACTCGCACCAGCCTCGTCCAGGCTCTCCTGCCGTCGTTCCTTCTTGCCGTCCCTGAGCCAATTTAGGGCCAGGTGTGTGGCAATACGAAACAACCACGTGGTGAATTTTGCCGCCGGTTCGTAAGTACTTCGCGACCGGTAAACACGCAGGAACACCTCCTGCGCCAACTCCTCGGCGATCGCTCTACTTTGCACCATCCGAAAGAGATAGTGGATAACCGGGAGCCGGTGGCGCTCCAGCAGGCACGTGAAACTCTCCGCGCAGCCGTCTCGAACCCGCAACATCAACTGGGCGTCGGGCTCGACTCCGGCCAGAGCCGCCACATCCTTGTAAACACTCGTTTTCCAGGATTGTTGCGGCGACGTTCTCGGCATGGGACTCGGGGCGAGGTGAAGCACGTGAGGTGCCAGTGGGGGTTGTAGCGGCCTCGTAGTCCACCCGGCTCGGCGCGTTCAACCGTCATGCTGCGTCACGATTCCCCGAAGCAAACGGCCCATTTGCTATATTGAACCGGAATCCATGAACTACGGCCTCAATATCCTTCCCAATGGCGCCCTCGACTTTCTTTCCCTCGGCGCCCTCATCCACCGCCTCGACCCCGGCATCATTCCCTTTCGCAAGGCAACCGAATGCCACATCCACGTTAGCGGCGGCGAATTCAACGCTGCTGCCAACCTGGCGGACTGCTTCGGCCTACAGACCGGAATCGCCACCGCCATGGTCGATTACCCCATCGGCGACCTCATCGCCGAACGCGTCCGCGCGATGGGCGTTAAACCCTTCTACCGGCACTTCGAGCACAACGGCGTGAACGGTCCGAACATGGCCACCGTTTATAGCGACCGCGGACAGGGCGTTCGCGCCCCCGTGGTCTTTTACAACCGTTCCAACGAGGCGGCCGCTCAACTGAAGCCGGGCGACTTCGACTGGTCCGCGATCTTCGCCGGCGGCGTGCGATGGTTTCACAGCGGCGGCATCTTCGCCGCGCTTTCAGAAACCACCGGCGAGCTGATCATCGAGGGGATGAAAGCGGCCAAGGCGGCGGGGGCCGTCACTTCGTTCGACCTCAACTACCGCGAAAAGTTGTGGAACATCTGGGGCGGCAACGACCGCGCCGTCGAGGTCATCCGCCGCATCGTCGAGAATGTCGACGTACTGGTAGGCAATGAAGAGGACCTGCAAAAGGGGCTCGGTATCCCCGGTCCGGACATGGCGGCGAAGTCCAAACTCGACCCCTCCACCTTCTTCGGCATGATCGACCAGGTGGTGAAGAAGCATCCGCGGGTCAAGATCGTGGCCACGACGCTACGCGAGGTTCACTCAACCAACCGGCACAGTTGGAGTGCGGTCGCCTGGATCAATGGGCAGACCCATGTCGCGCCGACCGCCGAACTGGATGTGTTGGATCGCGTCGGCGGCGGCGACGGCTTCGCGGCGGGCTTCTTCTATGGCCTGCTCACCGGAGAGCCGGCCGGGGAGGCGGTGAAGCTAGGGTGGGCGCATGGAGCGCTGTTAACAACGTTCCCCGGCGACACCACGATGGCCAGCGTCGGCCAGGTTCGAGCGTTCGCCAAGGGCGGCTCGGCGCGGATTCAACGATAGCGCGTAACGTGGCGCACGTTTCAAACGTGCCGTGTCCGCAATCCTGCGAACACTTCAGCATCAACCCCGCGCGGCCAATTTGCTTCCCGCTCTTGACTTTACCCACCCGACTCTAATAAGACAGTCAGTTTGTCATGTGGCAACAAAACTACACGCCGATAGCCGACAGCCTCGGCTGGTCCGCCCTGGTTGCGGCGATCCCCATCTTCGTTCTGCTCTACCTGATCGGCATCCGGCGGCGGGCCGCCTGGATCGCGGCGCTCTCCGGACTCGGCTCCGCCATTGGCGTCGCGATCTTCGTCTACGGCATGCCGGTGAACCTGGTGGTTACTTCCACCGCCTACGGCGCGGCCTTTGGTCTGTTCCCCATCTGCTGGATCGTCTATTGGGCGATCGTGCTCTACCGCATTACCGTGGAGACCGGCAAGTTTGAGGTGATCAAGGACTCCATCGGCGGCCTCACCGACGACCGCCGCCTCCAGGCCATGCTGATCGCCTTCGCGCTCGGCGCATTCATCGAGGGCGCGGCCGGCTTCGGTACGCCCGTGGCCGTCGCCGCCGCGATGATGACGGGGCTCGGGTTCTCCCCGTTCTACGCCGCCGGCATCTGCCTGCTCGCCAACACCGCGCCTGTCGCCTTCGGCTCCATCGGGATTCCGATCTTCACTCTCGCCGGCATCACTGGACTGCCGCTCATGGAGTTGAGCGCCTGGGTTGGCCGCATCTGCGCACCGGTTTCGCTCTTCATCCCGGCGTACCTGATGATGGTGATGGGCGGCTGGAAGGCGCTTGGAGGAGTCCTTCCGGCCGCCGCGGCTTGCGGAATCTCTTTCGCCGTCACCCAGGTGCTGGTCTCCAACTTCATCGGGCCGCAGCTCACCGACATCCTCAGCGCACTCGCCGCCATCGGCTCGCTGGTGGCGCTGCTGATGGTCTGGAAGCCGAAGGACGAGTTCCATCTGGCGGGCGAAACCACCGAGGTGGCGAAACCCAAGAAGCATCCCACCGGCGAGGTGGTCCTGGCTTGGTCCCCGTATCTCTACCTGGTCGTGTTCGTCCTGCTGTGGGGCCTGGAACCGGTGAAAGCGGTTCTCAACAACGTGCTCTGGAAGTTCGCTTGGCCCGGTCTCCACATGGCCGTCGAGCGGATTCCTCCGGTGGTCGGCCAGGCCGCCGGCTACCCGGCGGAATACACGTTCAACTTCGGTTCGGCCGCCGGCACGGCGTGCATGCTCGCGACGCTCTTCGCCGCCCTTACCTTGCGTGTTTCGCCGGCTCGCTATTGGGGGATTCTGATCGCGGTCTCCAAGCAACTGTTTCTGTCGATCCTGACGGTGGCCGCCGTGCTCGGGCTTGCCTTCCTGATGAACTACTGCGGCGCCACCGCCACGCTCGGCCTGGCGTTCGCCGCCACCGGGGTGCTATTCCCCTACTTCTCGGCGATGCTCGGCTGGCTTGGCGTCTTCCTGACCGGTTCGGATACTTCGGCCAATGCCCTGTTCGGAAACCTCCAGGTGGTCACGGCCGGCCGGCTCGGCCTCGACCCGGTACTGATGGCGTCGGCCAATTCGGCCGGCGGCGTGATGGGAAAAATGATCAGCCTCCAGAGCATCGCGATCGCCGCCGCGGCCACCGGCATGAAGCCCGACCAGGAAGGGCGCCTGTTCCGCTTCACGATGCGGCACAGCATCTTCCTGGCCTCGGTGCTTGGACTGATTACCATGTTCTACGCCTACGCGCTCTGAGACCGGGCCGGCCGCGATATACTCAGCGCTGTACTATGTTTGGACCCGCGCTTCTTCATTCGGTCAGCTATTCCGGCTCCTGGGGCCAGGCATCGCTGTCGCTTTCCCAGTTCGTCGATAAGGCCGCCGATCTCGGCTTCGACGGCGTCATGCTGATGGCCAAGCGGCCGCACCTCAGCCCGCTCGACTATGACGCTTCCGAACGCGCCGCCCTGCGCGAACAGATCGAGCAGCGGGGCCTGAAACAGACGGTGATCGCCGCCTACACGAACTTCACGGCCGACCTCGAGCACGCCGAAGTGCCGCACCGCGAAATTCAGATCCTGTACGTCAGCGAATTGGCGCGGCTCGCCCGCGATCTCGGCGCCAACTACATCCGCATTTTCACCGGCTACGACAACCCGGTTTCCTCATACCTCGCCCAGTGGAACTTGATCGTCTCCACCCTCCGCGAGTGCGCTCAGCGTTGCGCGGCGTCTAACGTCACCCTGGGCGTGCAGAACCATCACGACGTGGGAGTCGGCTGGCAAACCACCGAAGACCTGATCCACGCAGTCAACGAGCCGAACTGCCGGGCCATGTTCGACGCCTGGGCGCCCGCCTTGCAGTGCCAGGACCTGCGCGAGGCGGCGCGCCGTCTCGGCCCTGTCTCGGTGCATACCACCGTGGCCGATTATCAGCTACGGCCGCGCTACCGCTATAACGCCGCCTTGGTGAACTACGAACTCCAGACCTCCTACTCGCAGGCTGTGCCGATGGGCGAAGGATTCATCGATTACGACGCGTTCTTCCAGGGTCTTGCCGAAGCCGGTTTCCGTGGATCGGTCGCCTATGAGATGTGCTCCCCGTTGCTTCACGGTGGCGCGGAAGAGACGCTCGACCGCTATGCCCGCACGTTTCTCGACTACTACCGGCGTCTGTGCGCCAGTACGCAGCCGGTGGGTGCGCATTCTCACCCGGTAGGGTGAAAACGCATAGCGGTTTCGATGTATTCAGATCCTAAAGTCCTTTAGAATCAATCGAACCGTTCGCGGCAGGGTTTGGCATCGCGGATGCATTATAAAGGGCAACATAAGTCGTCATCGACTGATTGCATCCCCGATGGCGAGGCCCAGCTCGCCATCAGCCCCTCTGAGCGAGGCCCTAGGTTCCCAGCCTAGGGCCTTTCTTCTTT
>CAYPUQ010000435.1:0-5089 GCA_964413655.1 uncultured Solibacteraceae bacterium
GCGCCCCGCCCTAGCCGATCCTGGCGCCATCGGCGGATGCCCCACGAGTGAACCGCGGCGGTCGGGAGCGAGGTCCGCAGCGGGGCGCGGATCGGCGGCCAATCGCTGGAGGGGTTCGCCGGCGTTCGCTCCGATTTGCCGGCTAGACGACACCCCAACGCGCGCGCGAGGGCGGACATCGCGAAACCGCACGCCGAGGGTTCCGCCGTTCCGAACCGTCGCCGGAGATCGGCGGCGGTGATGGGAACGAGGCCGCAGCGGGTGCCGGCGAACGTCGCGGCGGCCGGGGGACGGCGCGTGCCGCGCCCGTTTTTCCTCCTGGCCGCCTGCTGCTCGCAGGAAGAGGCGATAGGGGAAGGGACTTTTCCGTCCGGCGCAACGGCAGGCGTTTCACTTTCCGTTTCCATTCCATTCCACGAACTGGGTACGGCTGGGTACGGCTGAGGGGGTAGACAACGCCGCGGCCTTGTTGTATATCTTGAGCCACCACTCCGAACGGTCTGGGCAACTCTCGGTATGAGGAGGCGTCGATGACTTTCCGGCTCCTGCCGTCCTTGCTGATGGCTTTCGCGGTTCTGGCCCCGCTCTCCGGCCAGACAGTCTCCACGGAAATCCTTGGACTGGTGACCGACCCGACTGGCGCGGCGATTCCCGGCGCCACCGTCACGGCGCGCCGTGTCGCCACGGGCGACGTGCGCACCACGATGACCAATGACACCGGCAATTACGTCTTTCCGCTGCTTGACATCGGGGAGCACGAGGTTACCTGCTCGTCGGCCGGTTTCAAGACCGAGGTGCGGCGGGGCATCGTCCTACAGCTCCAACAGAAGGCCCGCATCGACTTCCATCTCCAGGTTGGCGACCAGGTTGAGCGGATCGAAGTGCAGTCAGTGGCGCCACTGCTGCGCACGGAAGATGCCACGCTGGGCTCGGTGGTGGACGAGAAGCGCATTGTCGAGCTGCCGCTGAACGGCCGGAACTTCGGCCAGTTGGCGACGCTGATGCCGGGCGTGACCTACGGGGTCACCCGCATGGGGCTCGACGGCCAGCAGACGATGGCGCAGCGCGCCATGCCCGGCCAGATGATCGGGCTATCGGCGAACGGCCAGCGCGACATCAATCAGAACATCACGCTCGACGGCGTCACGGCGGTGGACGATTTCAAGGCGGCGATGATGTTCTCGCCGTCGATTGAGGCAATTCAGGAGTTCAAAGTGCAGTCGGCGGTTTACTCGGCCGAGTATGGGATGAACTCGGGTTCGCAGGCCAACGTCGCCATCAAGTCCGGCGCCAACGACATCCACGGCAGCGTCTTTCATTTCCTCCGCAACAACGCCTTCGACGCGCGCGGCTATTTCCTTCAGCCGGACGCGCCGCAGAACAAGTTGCGCCGCAATCAGTTCGGCGGTGTCGTGTCGGGCCCGGTTATCAAGGACCGGACCTTCTGGCTGGCGAACTTCGAAGGACGGCGGGAACGCCGCGGATCTCCGGCGCAGATCGCCGTTCCGACAATGGAGATGCGGGCGGGCGATTTCTCGGAGATCGTTCAACCCGGCAACCGGTACTACCGCACAGACGCCAATCCAGCCGTCACCCGCGCCATCCGCTACCCTGGCAGCACCACTCCGTTTCCGGAGAACGTCATTCCGGCGAGCCTCATTCATCCGGCGGCGCGAAACCTTTTGACATGGAAAGATACGAGTCCGTTCGCGGACGGCGGCTTCCTGCCCTACCCGAATATCGACGATCGCGCACGCGCGGCGGGCAGCGCCGTGAACCTCGCTGGAACGAACGAACAGAAACTCGATAGCGACCAGATCTTGAGCAAGGTAGACCACCGCTTCGGCGACAACGACCGCATGTTTGCCCGTTACGTCATCGTGGAGTCGGCTTGGGACAACGATCCGCTTGCCCGCGTGAGCCGCACGACGCACGATTACCGGGCGCAGAACCTGGGCGTTGGATACATGAAGATCCTGAGCCCGGCGATGCTCAACGAACTGCGCTTCGGGTTCAACCGGATGCGCGCGAACTCGCTCGCCTTGCAGACCAATACCGGCTTCAGCCACCAGGACCTGGGGTTTGACATGCGGGTGATCGCGGACGGTAACCGCACGCTGACACCCATCGAGGAAGGCATCCCGGCCATGCCGATCGCCGGCTTCACGGGACTGGGCTCCGGCAATGCCGGTCTCAACAACAATACGGTGTACGAGGTGACGGACAACGTTACGCTCAACCGCGGGCGGCACAACTTAAAGTTCGGCGGTTTGTACCGTTACAGTCCGGTCGACAACTTCATGAGCAACCTGCCGCGCGGCCGACTGAACTTCACCCGCGACATCGTAGGCATTCCCGATGCCTTCGCGGCGTTCCTGCTGGGCTTCCCCAACGATACGAACTCCGCCGAGGGTATGCCGCCGCAGCTCATGCGGCAGCAGAAGATGGGCTTCTATTTTCTCGACGACTTCAAAGCGACTTCCCGGCTCACCGTTAATATGGGTCTGCGCTACGAGTTGTTCGGGGCCGTGACCGAGCGGGACGGACGCGCGCGTAACCTTTCCTTCGAGGACCGCCACCTGCGCACGATCGGCGGCGTCACCGCGCCCATGTTAGTGCCCGATCCGCTGACCCACGAGGCGCTGTACGACATTAACAAGAAACAGTTCATGCCCCGGCTGGGCATTGCCTACCGCATTACCGGCAGAACCGTGCTGCGCATGGGCTCTGGCCTCTTCTTCAGCCCGCAGCAGATGAACAACTTCAACATTCTCGGGTTGAATCCGCCCGGCTCCGGATCGACCGTTTTCCAGAACGACCGCAACAACCCACAGGCTACGTTCGACAATCCGTTTGGAGGCATCACCCCTGGCGCGGGTCCGGCCGCCATCATCATGCTGGGGCGTCTCAAGGAGGACCGGGGCAACCGTTCGAATTACCTCAACAACTACATTTGGCAGTGGTCGACGGAGATCGAACGGAGCTTTGGCCAAAATTTTGTGGCCGGCATCGCCTACGTCGGCAGCGCGTCGAGCCACCTCGACCAGACTGTCGCAAACTGGAACAACCCCGACCCCGGCCTGGGTCCGGTGCAGGGCCGCCGCCCGGTACAGTTTTACGTCGACTCGCGCGAGCCCGACAGGCTGCTCGCGCTTGGCACCGTCCGCCGCCTGGAAAGCTCGGCCAGCGCCAACTACAACGCCTTACAGGGGCGCCTCGAGAAGCGCTACTCGAACGGACTGACCTTCAATGCCGCGTTCAACTACCAGCGCGCGATGAGCATCGGCTATGGTGTCAACGAGGGGGCGGGATACGGTCCCAACGTGCCCCAGAACCCCCGGGACCGAAGAGCCGACTATGGCCGGTCCAACATCGACCAGCGGCTGCGGTTCGTGTTCAGCCACGTCTATGAGATTCCCTGGATGCGCAACCAGCCCGGCTTGGCCGGCTTGCTGTTGGGCGGCTGGTCGGTGAACGGCATCATCCAGTTGACTTCGGGCCTGCCGGTCACGGTGACTCAAGTCGGGGACGCGCACAATACCGGCCCGAGCAGCGCCCAGCGCCCGCACGTGGCGCAAGGGGCGGCAGTGACCCGCGTCTGGAGCGATCGCACGCCGGACCAATGGTTTCCAACCGGCGCGTTCGTCCGGTCGAAATGCGATGGCTGCGCGGGCGAGGGGATCTTCCTCGGGCCACTGGGTTATGGCAACGCCGGACCCGGTCTGTTCGACGCACCGGCTCTCAAAACGTGGGATTTCGCGCTGTTCAAGGAGTTCCGTATCCGCGAGGGTCACCGGATGCAGTTCCGGTGGGAATCCTTCAACTTCACGAATACGCCACAATTCAGCGCGCCGGGCCGGTCGCTGGGCGGAGCGGATTTCGGGCGGATCACTTCGACCGTGATCAATAACCGGGAGATGCAGTTTGCGTTGAAGTACACGTTCTGATTCACCCGGTTTTGGGCCGCCTCCCGGCGATTCTCTCGCGCTTGGGCGACTCCGTCGAGTGGGAGTACGGAGTCAACTCGACTGATGTGCCGTGGTTACAGCCCCTTATCATCAGCTTAGCCGCGGGGAGGCGCCGCAGAGTGCGAAACGGAGATTGCGGTTGAAGACACAGCTTCCCGATCTGCAGAGCGGTTGGTGGTAAACGTTCCGTGGAAACGTTCGGGGGTCGGCAGGATTGATCGCTTCGAGTTTGCCAGACGCCAACTTCCGAGTGGCGTTATCCGACCACAACTCCGACGTCTGCCAGTTGGCACAAACGGGAAAAGTTGCCGAAGGAAGAGCGCGTCGCCGACTCTCGGTTCACGCCTCTTCGGCAATCGTTATCGGTCCGGAATACTCTGGCATGTCAGAGCGCAACTGATCGGCGAATTCCCGCGGCACTATGACCCGGGCGATATCGTCGAGACGGCAAGCAAAACCCTCGGGAACCCGCCATTCGCGCTCCATGTAGAAACTGTCGGGGTCATCTCCGGCAAGGCCAACGGTGAAGAACTTGAGCTGGCCAAAGACGAGGAAGTCCAGATCATTCTCGATGGCGGAAAACTGCCCCATCAGGCGGTGGCCGTGCGGCGTATCAGGCGGCGAAAGTCTGAAGAGGAAACCCCGAACGGGCTGTACTTCTTCATATGAAGCCCCAGAGTCGTTACGGGAATATCACAGAAGCACACGGACGTGCAGTTGATGGCGTCATTGCCAGAGAGAGCTTTCCCGCCGTCGCTGTGCCCGACAAATCCGGGGCCGAGTTGATCGCGATGGCTCGCCTTGAGCCACCCGGTGCGCAGGATTTCACGCAGAAGCGCGTATCGGCTTTGATCATCCGGCAGAGACCGTCCGAGAAAATGCGTTAGTTCACCGGATACGTACGAAGGGTTGGTCATGCTGTTGTTGCCTGGTCAAGGTGCTTGTACCTATCGAAAAACTCTTCATGCAACTCCCGCTAAGTGGAACAGAAGTGGGACGGGCCCTGTTCCACGGATCTCAACCTCCCGTTGGCGCGTGATCCAGGGCGAATAAGGACATGTCGGCGTATTCACGTCATCCTCGCCGCGCTGCCTCGATGGCGGCCACGTCGATCTTCTTCA
>CAYPUQ010000436.1:0-5086 GCA_964413655.1 uncultured Solibacteraceae bacterium
CCTTTAAACGTTCGGCTTCGTCTCGTAAGGTGGGGATATCGTCTCCCATGAGGCGAATCTGAACCGGTATGCCGATGGGCTTGCCAGTCTCCAGTTGGCGCACGTCGAGACGTGCCTCAGGAACGCCAGCCGTGAGCGCGTTCTGCCATGGACCTACCAGGTGGTTAGTATCGTGCTTGTCGGCGACTTCAACTACGATTTGTGCGTAATTCGCCTGCCGCGCTTCCGGGGTCGCCGAGAGCCAGAACCGAGGCCCACCTCCGCCTATGAACGTAGTCAGAGATTTCAGCACGCCCTCCGGCTTCTTGTGCTCCCGGCCGTATTCTTCTGCCACTTCCTGGATGATGCGCTCCGCTTTTCGACTGGCCTGCCCCGTCACCTCCAAAGGAGCGTCCTCGGGCAGCCAGACATCTACGTACGACAGGTATTGCAGATCCTTGGGAAAGAACTGCAGTGGCAATTGCCGCAAAACCGTGAACCCGACGGCCAGAACGCTCAGCGATCCAAGGGCACAGAGCTTCCGATGAGCGATAGCCCACGAGCCGACCTTCCAATACCATTTGCCGTACCCGGTAGTCCGTTGCTGCTCCATGGGAACCTCCAATTTGGGCTTCAGCAGATAGCGGCTGATCAGGGGTACGAACGTCATCGCCACAATCTGTGCAGCAATCAGCGAACACGTGATGACGATGGGCAAGCTATACATGAACTTGCCGGTGTCTCCCGTCAACATCAGGAACGGCAGATAGGCGACGATGTTCGTGAGTGTTGCATACATCATCGTCGTGAACAACCTCGTCGGTCCCAGCCATGCGGCAACAGATCTTCTGTGTCCTCTGCCCATCGCGCGCTCGATCGCGTCGCCGGAAACTACCGGGACGTCCACCAGAAGGCCGAGCGCGATAATTAGTGAGGCGATGGAAACCTGCTGCAAATCGATTCCCAGAACGTACATCATGCCGAACGTTATCGCGAGAGTAATTGGGATGGCCAGCGCCATGAGAATCGCGGAACGCCAACTCCAGAACCCGATCCACGAGACCACCACGACCAGCAGAATTGCCTCCCAGAGGCTACTCATGAAAAGGTCGATGTTCTCCGTCACCTGCCGCGGCTGATCGGACGTCCTGGCCAGAACGAGGTCAGCGGGCAGCAGCCGTTTCACTTGCTCCATTCGTTCGTCGACCAGCTTGCCGAATTCTCCAATCTGCTCTCCTTTGCGCATCTGAACAGAGAGAGTGATTGCGCGCGTCGACATCCAGGTTCCTGCGTCAGAGCGCCGCGTATAGTGGTTCAAGTATTGCGCTGGACTTTCGTATTCGCGCTGTATTTCGGCGATGTCGCGGATATAAATCGGAGCGCCACCGGGCGCCGTTCCGACGGCGACACTGCCGATTTCGTCAACGGAGCGAAACTCGCCCGCTGGGATAATCGCAATGTTCCTTCCTCCGGCGTTAACCTCGCCGCCCGCAGCCGTGACGTTTCGCTGTCGCAGCGCCTGTAGGAAGGCGACGGGGGAAAGTCCATAGGCGGCGAGCCGGTTTTGGGAATAGGTGAGATACACGCGCTCATCCAGCACCCCCACGCGTTCTACCTTGCTGACCAAAGGGATGAGTTTCAACTGCCGCTCGATGACGTCGGTGAAATTGTCCATCTCCCGGTAACTGTATTTGTCGCCAGCGATGGAAGCCAGCAGCCTCTCCGTATCCGCGGGATCGCGCACGATGATCGGAACCCACAGGTCGGGATGAACCTGGTCGCTGCGTATGTTCTCCTCCGCAAAACGCAGCACTTCGGTGCGCAGATCTTCTTCCGAACGGGTAGTGGCGAGATCCAGCGCGATATAGCCAGAACCCTGGAGAATCTGTATTCGTTCCCCGACCTTGCGGCCTACCCAGGACAAGCGCAGCATCTCCGCGGGTCTTCGGAGTAACTCCGGATCCATGCCGACCGGATGCGCCAGCACAACTGCCGCTCGACCACCTGGCAACCCGCGCCGGGCATTCTCGATCGCTTTGCGAATCTCAGCCGCACGCCACGTGATCTCGTCTGCGCCAACTCTCGGCGACGCCACCGTCAGCATGAGCGCCGCCGTATCGCCGAAATCCTTGATGAAGTAGATCGGGCCGGAGCCGTCTGGCAAGTCCCGAATGCCATCCAGCTTGCCCTTTAGGTCATCGAACTCCTTCAACACGTCGAAGTTGCCCTTCTCCTGTACCTCCCCGAACACAACAGAAAGGCCATTGCGTGAAATCGACTTGATCTCATCGATACGCGCATTCAGTCCAACCTGGCGTTCGATCTTTCTCGTGACCAACTGCTCGACGCGCGCAGCCTCGACTCCCGGCCACGGGGTCACGATCATGCATTGGCGAACCTGAATGTCGGGGTCCTTCCGCTGTGGCATCTTTATGTAGCCGAATACACCCCAGGCAAGAACCGCCGCCAGGCCGACAAAGGCGACTTGCGGATGGTTGATGACGTAGCGCGCGCTCGACCGGCTGCGCGCAATCATTTCCTGATCAGTTATGTGTGCCATGTACGTCCTCTCACTCCACGACCCGGACGCGCGCGCCATCCACGAGGTTCTGCTTCCCGCCTGTCACGACTCGCTCCCCTTTCTTCAGACCGGCGAGCACAGTGACGCGAGAACCCACGAATTCACCGAGGCGGACGGTTCGAAGCCGCGCCAGAGTCTCTGCCGATCCGCCATCGCTGACGAAAACAGAGGCGGCGTTGGGATCCGAAGGTGACCGCAGCAGTGCGGTAGCCGGAACCGCGGCCAGCAGCGCGGCCGACTGAGTTCCCGGAACCGCGACCTTGCCCATCATGCCGGTTTTCAGTTGTTGCCTTACGTTCGGAATCGCCACCTCCACTCGATACAGCCGCGTCGCCGAATCCGCTGCCGCGGCGATCTCGCGGATCCGGCCCTGAAACGAGTTGTCCGGAAACGCGTCAACGTGGACCAGGAGGACAGCGCCGAGCGTCATTCTGGTTACGAACGTGTCCGGAACGCCGAACGCCATACGGACCGTCCCGACATCGCCCAGCCGAAAGACGGGCATGCCACGCCCAACGAGAGTGCCTGGCTCCACCCGCTTTTCCAGCACTACAGCCGACAAGGGTGCTACCAGCGCCGTGTCCTCGAACGTTATGGTGGACGATCGCTCCTGTGCTTTGGCGCTCTCCAGCAGATTGCGCTGCACCTCCACGTTCTTCCGGGCTGCCTCCACCTGGGCGCGGGTGGAATCCAGTTGTGCCCGCGCGGCGTCATAGTCCGGTTTGGTGAGAGCTTTCTCCTGGTAGAGAGCCGTTGCCCGCTCAGCGTCGAGCAAAGCCTTTGTGTAGATCGCCTCCACTTGCGACAACTGCCACATGGCCACATTGAGCCCTTCGGCGGCTTGCAGCGCCTGCGCCTGCGATGCATCGAGGCCAGCCCGGTAGTCGCTCTGGCGGACCCGCGCAAGCACGGCTCCTTTCGCAACAAAGTCGCCTACCTGCACATTGCGGCCGCCAACCTTGAGGAGCGATTCGACATAGCCATCGACTTTGAACGCCATCTCGACGGTGGTGTCCGGCTCAATAGTCGCCGAGTAGTGAGTGGTCGTGTCCACCGCCACTTCTTCAACCACGGCTGTCTGCACAGGTATGGCCGCCGCAGCTTGTACGTCTGATTTTCCGTCTCTGCACCCGCTAAGGACGAGCAGGCCGCCGGCCAGTAGCACGGCGAAAAAAAGGGTGTGCGTTTTCATTGTTCCCCCAAAACTCGTTTCAATTCGGCCCTCGCGGACCAATACGCGGCGAGCGCGCGACGTTGTTCGTCATCCGCCGCCGCGAGATTCGTTTGCGATTGCAGAACGTTTTTCCACAGCACCGCCTCGCGGCCGAAGGCGCTCTGTTCTTCGCGCAAACCCTCACGTGCGGCCCGCTGCAGAAGTGTGCCCACTCTCACCCGTTGTGCCGTCTCGGCGCACTGCCGGAGCGCTTGCGCAACTTCCACGCGGATCCGGCGATCGAGAGCTTCTTCGGCGACCCGCGCTTGCGAGGCCGTGCGCCGCTTCGCGTTCATCTCCTGCTTCTTGCGGCCCCAGTCGAACACCTCCCAGTCGAGCAACAAGCCGGCACTGGCGACATTCTGCGGCAGAGCGTTTTGGAAGTTGACAGCGGAGCCGTAAGTTAGCGCCAGGCTGACGTCGGGAATGTACTCGGATCGTTTAACCCGGACGTCGAGATCGGCCTGCTGAACTCGAAGGCTCGCCTGGCGCACCTCTGGCCGCTGGATCAGAGCTTTTTCGATAGCCCCTTCGACATCCAGTCTTTCTTCAACGATTTGCTCGACGCCGACCGTCCGAAAAGGCGTATTCACCGGCCGGCCCATGAGCTCATTGAGCGCTTCAATTTGTGTAGCGATCGGGTTGCGCAGCTTGAGCGCCTCGAGTTCCACTCTGGCGGCTTCCGCCTCGGCGTTCAACTGCTGGCTAGGCAGAACAGTCTCCAAGCGCAGACCGACCTGAGCGAGCCGTACCGTTTCCCGGTACAGCGGAAGCGACTGCTGCACGCTCTCGAGGGCGCTTTGTGTCTCGAGCAACCGGTAGTAGGCTTTGCGTACCTGCTCGGCCACGGCTGCTCGGCGTTCGGCCAGTTTGGCCGCTTCGAACTGCCGTTCCAGTTCGTGTGCTCTGACCCCGAGGCCGAGCCGGTATAGCTGGCTGAGCGGCTGCAGAATCTGGCCAAACACAAACGCCGTGGGCCTGCGAGGTATCTTTACATTGGCTTCTTCGCCCGGTATGGGGCCAACACCTGGATAGCTGCCAAAGACGCCGCGCTCAAACGTGACAGTTGGTTTACTGAGCAGTTGCCCGCCCAGCACATTCCACTTAAAAGAAGGAAGCCGGCGAGTGCGAAATGCCGACAGGCTGTCCCCGGCTTTCTCAACCTCGAGTTCCGCCGTACGCAGCGCAGGATTCTTCTCAAGAGCGTAACGGACCGCCTGGTCCACCGCGAGTGTCTCTGGAGCAGGCGTCGACTCCTGTGCTGGGGCGACCGTCCCGAGCGCTCCCAGCGTTAAGGCGCACCGGATTACTAG
>CAYPUQ010000437.1:0-5001 GCA_964413655.1 uncultured Solibacteraceae bacterium
CTAGACACCCCTTGCGCCTCACAATCCGCTGGGTCCCTGCTCGCTGGCGGCCAGTTTCCAGATATTACCAATGGACATCGCCCGCTGAGGCCGCCACCCGCCCCTCCTCATGCGATAAGCTGGCGTTTCCAGGAAAGGAGACACCACCATGAGCGAAAACAAAGCCGATGCGACTTCGCGCCGGCAGTTCATCACCACTACGGGCCGGGTCACAGGAGCCTCGGTTCTGGCCGGAATCGCGCTGCCGCCGGTTCATGCCGCCGAGAACAACACGATTCAGGTGGCGCTTGTGGGCTGCGGCGGCCGTGGTACCGGAGCCGCGATCAATGCGCTCTCGGTCAAGAATGGTCCGGCCAAACTGGTGGCGATGGCCGATGTGGTTCCGGCTAAGCTGAACTCCAGTTACGACAAGCTGAAGTCGCAGTTCGCCAACCAGGTCGATGTACCGCCCGAGCGGAGATTTCTCAGCTTCGATGCCTACCGCCAGGCGATGGATTCGCTCAAGCGCGGCGACGTGGTGATCCTGGGGACGCCGCCGGCGTTTCGTTGGGTGCAGTTCAGCTACGCCATCGACAAGGGACTGCACACGTTCATGGAGAAGCCGGTGACGGTGGATGGCCCCACTTCGCGACGGATGTTCAAACTCGGCGAACTGTCGGTCCAGAAGAACCTGAAAGTGGGCGTGGGACTGATGGTGCGCCATTGCCGCGCGCGGCAGGCGCTGCTCGAAAAGATCCGCGATGGCTGGATCGGCGAGATCATCGCCATGCGCGGGTACCGCATGGGGCAAGGCGGCGGCACCGCCGGCCCGCGGCCGGAAGGCGTGAGCGAGCTGACGTATCAGATTCAGCGGTTCCACGCGTTTCTGTGGGCGAGCGGCGGGGTCTTCAGCGATTACTACATCCACCAGATCGACGAGTGCAGTTGGATGAAGGGCGCGTGGCCGGTGGAGGCGCACGGAATCGGCGGGCGGCACTATCGCGGCGATTCGCTCGACCAGAACTTCGATACGTATTCCGTTCAGTACACCTATCCGGACGGCACGAAGCTGTATTTCGACGGCCGCAACATGCGCGGCTGCCGCGACGAGTTTGCCAGCTACGCGCATGGCGAGAAGGGCTCGGCGGTGATCTCGACGCTCGCGCATACGCCGGGGATTACGCGCATCTACAAGGGGCACAAGATACCCTGGGTGAATCGTCGCGACCAGCTTTCGCTATCCGAGGATCCGAATGTCATTTGGGCCTTCCCGCAGCCCGAGATTAGCCCCTATCAGTACGAGTTCGACGACATGATGGAGGCCATCCGCGCGGACAAGCCGTTCAACGAAGTGAAGCGCGGCGTGGAGGCGAGCCTAGTGACGTCGATGGGCCGCATGGCCGCGCACACCGGGCAAATCGTCACTTACGATCAGATCCTCAACTCGCAACACGAGTTCGCGCCCAACGTGGACAAGCTCACGATGGACGGCCCGGCTCCGTTACAAATGGGTCCCGACGGCAAGTACCCCGTGCCGGAGCCAGGCATCAAGACCGACCGGGAATATTGACGGTCAGAACGAAATTTTCGCGGCGAACTGGATCTGCCGCGGCGGCAACTGGTTCAGCACACGGCCGAAGGTCGGAGCTGTGATGATACGCCCGACGATCGAATGATTGGGCGTATTGAACATGTTGAAGAACTCGGCGCGGAGTTGGAGATTAGTTCCCTCGGTGAGACGAAAACCGCGCGCCACGTTGAAGTCGAGGTTGGCGAGTCGCGGTCCGATTGCCGTGTTGCGGCCGACGTTGCCGAACGAGAACGCGGCTGGCTGGGCGAATGCCGCGGTATTGAACCAGCGCTCGGTCGTTCGCTGTTCCGGTGCTATACGCCAATTCTGGCCGGGGACTGCGTCCGGCCGGATCAGGATGGCGCCGGTTCCTCCACCGATGCCCGCGGAATCGCCCGCCAGGTTGACGGTGAACGGGAACCCGGTCTGCAGAGAGTGAATCCCCGAGAGAGTCCAGCCGCCGAGAATCCATGATGCAGCGCCTTCCTGGAGATGCTTGCGGCCGCGGCCGAAGGGAACCTCAAAGACGGCCGAGTTCACCCAGCGGTGCGCCGCGTGAAAGGAAGCGAGGCCCCGCTCGCCGCGCAGGAAGTGCGAGTCTTGCGGCGGCGAGTTTTCCGCGCCGTTGGCGCCGCCGGCGTTGCGGAACTGCGGAGCGTTGGTGATGGCCTTCGAGAACGTGTACGAACTCAACCAGCTCAGCCCGCCCGAGAAACGCTTCTCCAGCCGCAGGTAACCGGCGTGGTAGTTCGACTGGGCCGAATGCGGCAGATAGTTGATGAAGCCGACCGGAACGGAGTTGCCAACCACGGTGACGTAATCCGGGAACTGCGTGCCGGGCGCGAACTCCATCGCCGCGTACGGCCGGCGCGCGCGAACCGCGCCCGATCCGGGTTGGGCATTGTTGGTCTGGACGTTCTGTTCGAGCTTCAGGCCCATCGTCGCCAGATACCCTGCCTCGATCACGATGTCGCTGCGCAGCTCGCGCTGCAGGGTCAACGTCCACTGGGCCGAGTAACTGGTGCGCTGGCCGGGATCGATGCCGGCCTGCTGGATCTCCACCGGACCGACGATCGCCGGTCCGAAGATGTCGAAGTTCTGGAACGAGGGAATGAAGTTGTTGCCGGCCACCGTCTGCGCGATGTTGCCGGGCAGCACGGCCGCCAGGCGAAACAGCGGATTGGCGTCGGTGGAAGCATAGAAAACGCCGCCGCCGGCGCGCAGCACCGTTTTCGGCATCATGGTCCAGGCAATGCCAACGCGAGGCGAGAAGTTGTTTCTGTCGGTGATGGCGCATCCTTTCGGATAACCGGACTGGCCGCAGATGAAGAATGTTGGCCGGTAGAAGTTCAGCCGGCCCTCGGTGAAGATGTCGTGCGGCGTGGGGACGTTCGCGTAATCGACGCTGCCCATCTGCTGGCGGTGGTCGTAGAGCGGCGGCGCCAGTTCGTAGCGCAGGCCGAGGTTAACGGTGAGGTTGGGCCGCACCCGGATGTCGTCCTGGACGTAGAGCGAATAGACCTGCTGGCGGCCGTCGATGCGGCTCGGCCCCACCGAGCGATTGCCCTGTTGAGGAAGCCCGAGGAGGAAACTGGCGAGGATGTCGCCGGTGCCGTCGTTCGAAGCGGTGCGCGTCGTGAAGCCGTTGGAGAACTGGTACTGGCCGGTGACGTTGGCCGACTCGAAGCGGTTGTACTGGAGCCACAGCGCTTCGCCGCCGAAACTGAACGAATGCCGCCCCTTGAGCCACGAGAGGTTGTCGTAGATCTGGAACGTATTGTTGCGGACGAGAACCTGCCCGCCGCCCGTCGTGCCGGTGAAGCCGCCCGCGCCGCCCATCACGGGATAGCCCGCCACGACGAAGCGCGGCAACACCCGCTGCTGGCCGCTCACGTCGAACAGCGGCTCCGGAAGGCCGTCGTTGAACTGGAGCCGGTTGAAGCCAAGACGGAACTCATTTACGAGGTTCGCGCTGAACACCTGTGTGGAGCCGGCCACGGTGTTCTGGGGCCGTGAGCCGCCAACGCGGTCGCGATTTGGGACCACGTCGGGAATGATGTTGTTCTCGTTCCAGATGGAGTGCCGGCCGAACAGCGTAACGCGGTCGTTCAGCACCCAGTCCACGCGCGCCGAGTAGTTGTCCGCGTCTTGTTTCAGGATTCCGGCCGCGTTGACGAACTGGTTTGCGCCGATGTTGGGAAGCGGCACAGCCGCCAGGGCCGCGCTGGTGAGCGGATCGATGCGGGACGTGGGAATACGGAAGCCCGGGAAGGGCTGGCGGACGCCGTTCTGTAGCGTGCTGGGGTCGTAGATGCCGCCGGGTGTAGCGCTGAAATCGCCGTCGCGTTGGGCCTGGGTTGGCACGGCGACGGTGGTGAGCCCGGCGCCGGCCTGGCGGATGCGCAGGCCTTCGTAAGCGCCGAACGCGAACAGCTTGTTCCTGGCGATCGGAGCGCCGATGGCGCCACCGAACTGGTTGCGCTGATACTTGGGCAACGTGGACCGGTTCAGGTTGAAAGGGCGGGCATCGAACACGCGGTTGCGGAGGAAGTTCCAGGCCGAACCATGCACTTCGTTCGTGCCGGACTTCGACACCACGTTCACCTGGCCGCCCGAGGCGCGGCCATAGCGCGCGCTGAACTGCGCCGTCTGCACCTGGAACTCGGCCACCGCGTCGATGATGGGGCTGTAGTTGAGCGCGTTGTAGTCGGGATCGGTGTTGGCCGCGCCGTCGAGCAGGAACGCGTTGTTGTTCGTGCGGCCGCCACTCACCGAGAAGCCGCCGTTCTGGCCGAGCCGCAACTGGTTCTGCTGAACCGTGCGTCCGCCGGCATTCGCGCCGGGCACGAGGAGCACGAGGTCGATGAATTGCCGGCCATTCAGCGGGAGTGCCAGGATCTTCTCCTCGCCAATGACCGTGCCCTGCGCCACGGTTTCGGTCACAAGCGGCGTGACGGAGCCTTCGACCTGCACGGATTCGGTGACGCTGCCGATCTCCAGCCGCACGGTGACGCGAGCCACCTGCGCCACCTGGAGCCTCACATTTTCGTCCTGGAAGACTTTGAAGCCACTGGCTTCGACGGTGAGCGCGTAGGCGCCTGGAGCCAGTAGCGGGAACAGGAACCTGCCGGCCTCGTCGGAGATGGCGTTTCTTCTCGCGCCCGTTGCCTTGTTGGTGAGATTGACGGCGGCGCCGGCGACGGCCGACTGCGACGAATCTTCCACCAGGCCGGCGAGCGAGCCGGTGTCGGTTTGCGCCGGCGCGTGTGGGGCTAGCGCAAACATGAGGAGTGTACCAAAGAGAAAGGTGTTCTTCATGGGATCAAACCGCAGAGTAACGAAGTGCGGTTACAGGCGGACTTAGATTTCGTTACAGGATGGTGACAGGGGAGAAATTTGGTGCGAACGGGGAGGGTCGAACTCCCATGCCCTTGCGGGCGCTGGAACCTAAA
>CAYPUQ010000438.1:0-4998 GCA_964413655.1 uncultured Solibacteraceae bacterium
TCGAGGGTTCAAATCCCTCTAGCCACCCCATTTTCAATCACTTACAAGCTATTGAGTCTCGGTCTTTTGGCTCGAGATCCGCCTCGTCGCGCTCGCGAAGAACCGGACGGATCGAACAGTACAGATACAATCCCTCCACGGATTCTTGTGTTGCACCAGGCAGCGACGGCCCTCGCTGGCCGTCGCTCAGCGAAGGACCTGGAGGAGGGGGTCGACCCAGGCGAAAATTGCCCGGCCGAATTCTGGAAATTGCGCTCCGGCGATCGTTAGCAGCGGCATGGCACCCAAGGTACCGACGCGCACCAGAAACGCGAAGTCCAATTTGCCGGGCTTACTGCCGCTCATCCAACTGATCACCGGGTTCCGTTCCATCTGGACCAGAACGAATAGGGCGGCGGCCGCCAGGAACAGAAACAGCACGCTCATGCACAGGACCAGCGTCCGGTGCGGCTGGAACGGATACGCATGAATCGCGAACAGCATCAGCACGAATCCGGCGCCGAGATACCGGAGCAGGTGCCGCGCATAAACCAGCGCGCGCCGCAGGAACGCCGAGATCCGGATTGCCACCAAGTCCTCGGCCGCCTTCACCGCCTCCGGATCGATTCCCGCTCTAGCCAACGTCGCGGCATCCAGCCGCCACGCGATCGCCAACGGTCCTTCCATCAGCGCGGCCGCGCACCTGTCCAAACGCTCGTTGGTGTGCTGAAGGGCATCCAGATCGGGAGGCGCCGCCCATCCATCGGCTTCCAGTAGAGGACGCACATCCGCCTCCACTTGTTCGATCACCGTCCGGTCCAGGCACGTGCGTCCCGCCGCCCGCCGCAAGATTCCCGCCGAAGTCAGCAAGCCGCGCAAGTGGATCTGCCGGTGATCCATGCCCCACATCGGATGCGAGGCGAATTCACGTGGAATGCGCGCGTAGGACTCCCGCAGCGGATGCCACTTCAACCGCCGCAGCAGCGCGGCGAGACTGCTCCACACCGCGAGGAGGCGAAGCGCGGCCAGAATCAGCAGGCCGGCTCCGAGGCTCAGCAGTGCGACGCACAGGGCGTTGTACGACGGCCCCTCCAAGCTCCGGAACGAATCGAGCGGTTGAACCAGCACCACGGCGAACACCAGCAGCACTCCGGTCACCGCGTATTCCCCTGGCCGGTAGACCGCCGCCTGCTGATCGCGAAGGCGCTCCATCTGCTGGCGGATGCCGGCAAATAGCGGCTCGGCGTCCTTCGGCGCCGGAATCGTTCGCGGGGAAAACTCCCCGTACCGCAACAGGCGGAGATGAACACCCGACCATGCCACCACCGCGAGCAGAAGGGCGGCGAGCGGAAACACCGGCGACACGCCGCTCGACGGGTGCGTGGCCCGCACCGTGAAGAACAGGGCCACCTCGTCGACCGCGCCGCCAACGCTGCGCCACTCGAAGAAATGGGCCCACGCGAACGTAAACGAAATGGTGACCGCCAGCATGGCAGCCAGCAGCCCCCATTGGGGCAGTGCGAGCCACCGCTCGCGCCACGATTGGCGCCTGCCGGCGGCCACTGCGTCCAGCAGAACCCAGATCGCCGCCGCGGCGAGCATCACGAGCAGCAGCCATGCCGAAAGCACCGCCAAGTGCTCGGTTGCCGCCTTCAGCATCTCCCGGAGGACGCGCGCCCGGCTGTCGCCCGGCGATACGTCCGCCGTGCCCATGGCAATCGCCCGCGTCAAATAGGGGGCCGCGAACACCACGAAAATAGCCAACTTCGCGCAGATGTCCACCATCAGGTAGAAACTCACCGGGTCGCCCCGGCGCATCGGCAAATTCGCCGGCCGGCGGCCTACGTATTGCCGCCACAGCCGGCGCAGGCTCCAGAAACTCCACGCCGCCGCCAGCCAGTAACAGAGGTGCCACAGCCGCGCCGCCCGCGGTTCGAGACTGGCGGGCGTCTCGACTTGAGTTTCGACCTTCGTCAATCTGGACTTGTCACTCGCCGGACGCAGCACGGCAACGGGCCACAGACCGTCCCGGCCGACCACCGTCACCCACACCGGCGGTTGCCGCGCACCCGGCCGGAATGGATCGGAGTACCCCTGCAGGCTCGCCGCCGTCGCCTGTTCGCCCCGCAGCGCGGCGATCTGCCGCAGGGACGCGTTGTAGGTCGCCTGCGTCGTCTGATTCGCGAAGAAGAGGTGCTGCCGCGCAGCTTCGCCCGGCTGCGTCCACCACGCCGGGTTCTCGCCGAGCAAAGAATAACTCCCTACCAACAACATTCCAAAAAACGACAGATTCGGCGTGCGATGCAGAAACAGGACATCCGGATTAAACGTGAACAGCCGAACGTCCGGGCACCGCTGCTGCAACAACCGCCCGACAAAGACCGTGTCCAGCGTGTCCGTCGCGTTAATTCCGGCGGCCATCACCTCGCGCCGGTTGATCTCCCCGGCGATCTGCGAAAGGATCATCTCCTGCGATAGCGCCGTCACATCCACCGAATAGGTGGGAATCCGGTCCGTCGCCGCGCCAGCCGGCTTGATCGGCAGATCCAGCCCCTGGCGGCCGGATTCCTTCGTCCGGCCGGACCACAACGCGCTCAACTCCGGATCGCGCTGATAGGCTTGGCGCAGCCGGGCCAGTTCCATCGGAAACGTGAACTTGTTCGGAGCGGCGCCTGCCCGGCCGCTCTGCACGAATCCCAGCCCGAAAGCGGTGCCCGCCTCCGACAGCATTGCCGTACTCCGCTTCGGAATCCGGTAGTTGCGGTCGAGGTAATCGAGAAACACCTGTTCCACCGCGCCGTCGTTTTCGATCATCCGCTCGAACGAGTCGGATTCCTTATCCGCAACCAGGCTGTCCAGGGCATCGACGCCGACATTCGTCGCGCTTCCGGTCACCACGTGAAACCGCAGCCCGCCGTTTTCGAGCCGCAAACTACGAATTGCCGAACGCAGCGAAGGCATCGAGCCCGAAAAAGTCGGTCCCACTACGCGCAGCAATCCCGGCTCCGGCGTCTCGAACGACTCCGCGACCTCGCGCACGCTCCGCACCGCGCGCTGGAACATCGCCCGGTTCAGCCCGCCGCTCGCCGTCTCCCCGACCACGAAAACCAGCAGGTACTCCGGCGCGGCCGCCGAGCCGCCCCGGAAGAGAATCAGGCCCGGCGTTTCCGGCGGCTCGCGACGGGCCTGAGCGGTGTCGCCGGCGCCCCGCCAAGGTAACCAGTGGCGGTCGTACATGTATCCGGCGGTTTCGGCCGCCCGCTGGAGCGCCTCCAGCCAGGTATCCAGTGCGTAGCCGAGGAACGTGGCGTCCGGGTCGGGCACTGTGAAGATCAGATACCGGAAGACGTACGGTCCTTCCTGGCGGGCCTCCCGAACCGTCCGCAGAAGCGCCTCAGCGCCGCTGCCCGCCGCGTCCGCGGCCGCCACCGTGGACACCGCCGGACGCGCCGCCGGCTTTACTTCCCCCTGTCTGGCTCCCGGCGCAACCACCAGGCCGGCCACCAACAGCAGTGCCAGCCACAGCGGGGCCTTCTCCGTATCCACGGCAGCCTCCTCTAAGATCGAATCTCTGTGATTCTACTAGTTAGCGTGAGTCCGCCGTCCAAAAAGTTACACTTCCGTCCCGCAGCATCAGGCCGGCGCGAGCAGTTCGGTGTGCAACACCTGTCCTTCCAGGTCCCGCAGATTCACGGTCATCTCGCGCGTTCGCGCGTCGATCGCCACCTCGCCGAAGAACTGCATTCCGGCCGATGGCGCGAGGTTGGACTGACCCGGCGGCGGCGCCTTGAAGTAACGGACTTGCGGCCCGAACGTGTCGTCGAGCGGATTCGGTCCGAACGTCCCAGCGTTCAAAGGCCCTGAAACGAACTCCCAGAACGGATCGAAATCCGTGAACCGCGCCTTCGCCGGATCGTAGTAATGAGCCGCGGTGTAGTGTGTGTCCGCCGTTAGCCAGACCACGTTGCGCACGCCGCGCCGCTTCAGCTCGCGCAGCAGCCGCGCCAGTTCCAGTTCGCGGCCGAGCGCCGGACCGCCGCCATTTGCCACGTTCTCGAAGCGCGGCCGGCCTTGTTCGTCCTTTCCGTCGCCGACGATTAGTCCGATGGGCATGTCCGCCGCGATCACCTTCCACGCCGCCCTCGACGCTTTCAAATCCGCCGCCAGCCAATCCACCTGACGGCGTCCCATGTAGACCGTGTCCGGACCCTCAGCCTCCTGGCGATTGAAGGTGTTCGGACCGCGATAGGTCCGCTGGTCCACAACAAACACGTCAAGCAGCGGCCCGTAGCCGATCTTGCGGTAGATCCGCGGTACGGAGCGGGGCGCCAACCGCAGCGGGGCGTATTCGAGAAATGCCTGCCGCGCCCGCGCCACCAGGACGCGAATGTCCTTCTCGCGGTACCGGCCGTCACCCGAAAGATCCTTGCCCGGCGACCAGTTGTTCAGAACCTCGTGGTCGTCCCACTGCCAGATCTGCGGCACTTCGGCGCCGAACCGGCGGACGTTATCGTCGAGCAGGTTATAGAGGTAGTTCCCGCGGAACTCGTCGAGCGTCTCGGCCACTTTGCTCTTGGCCGCGGTGACAACGTTCTTCCACACCGTTCCATCGGGCGTCTTCAGTTCCGCCGCAATCGGATTGTCGGCGTAGATAGTGTCGCCCGAATGAAGGAAGAAGTCCGGCGCCAGTTTCCGCATGGTTTCGTAGATCCGCAGGCCGCCCCAATCGCGGTTGATCCCGTACCCCTGCCCGCAGGTATCGCCGGACCAGAAGAACCGGACCGGACCGGTTCCCGGCGTCCGCAGCCGCCCCGGCACGGGTTCCGAGCGCGCGCGTCCCTCATCCGGTTCCTCGAACCATGCGCGCAAATGCAGTCCCGCGCCCGGCGGCAACCCGGCGATCTCCACGCGCCCGGTGTAGTCCGAGCCCGCGGCCACCACCGGACCCCGAACCCGCCGCGCTCCTTGCATCCGCTCATTGGCGGCCCACTCGACCATTAGCCGCGCCGCCCGGTCCGA
>CAYPUQ010000439.1:0-4993 GCA_964413655.1 uncultured Solibacteraceae bacterium
TGACGGTGGTCTGCATCCAGTGCCTATCGGTGCTTGACGCCAAGGACCCCGGCTTGCGCGTGTTGCAGAAGTTTCAGGCGCGCGAGCGCATCCGGCCGCTGATCCCGCTCGGTACGCGCGGCAAGCTGCACGGGACAGCGTACGAAGTGATCGGGTTTCAAGCGCGCGAGATCGAGGTGGACGGGGTTGCGTACCAGTGGCGCGAGTACTTGTTGTTCAACCCCTATAAGGGATTCCGCTACCTGAGCGAATACAACGGCCACTGGAACGACATCGTGACGTTAAAGGGGTTGCCGCAGCGGACGAAAGTACGCGGTCGTCCGGCGGCGAAGTGGCTGGATCGAACGTTCCGCCATTTTCAGACCGCCACCGCCAGGACCGTTTACGTAATGGGTGAGTTCCCCTGGCGCGTCCAGGTCGGTGAGACGGTGCGCGTGTCGGACTACGTCGCACCGCCGTTTCTGCTGTCGTCGGAGGAGTATCCGGGCGAAATCACCTGGTCGGAGGGCGAGTACTGCACCGGCAACTTCGTCTGGGAGCATTTCAACCTGCCGGGCAGTCCGCCGGTTGCTTACGGCGTCTTCGCGAACCAGCCGTCGCCGCACGATGGCCGCGTCGCGAGCGTCTGGAAATTCTGTCTCGCGATGATGGGGCTGCTCTTCGCGGCTATGTGTCTCACCCTGCTCCTGATGCAGAACAAGGTCGTTTTTGAGCGGACATACTCCTATTCCACCGCGACGGCCGGCGAAAACTCGTTCGTCACGCCGGTGTTCGAGATCGAGGGCCGGCGCAGCAACGTCGAGGTGGAGACACACACCAATCTCGACAACCAGTGGATGTACATTGGCTTCGCGCTCATCAACGACGAGACGGGCGAGGCGTGGGATTTCGGCCGCGAAATCAGCTACTACCACGGCCGCGACAGCGACGGCTCGTGGAGCGAGGGATCCCGCTCCGACGATGCCACGCTGGCGTCGATACCGGCCGGCCGGTATTATCTCCGGGTCGAGCCGGAGTCCGACGCGTCGCAGCGCTGGAATATCCAGTACCAGATTAAGGTCCGCCGGGACGTGCCGGGTTACTGGATGTTTGGTTTAGGTTTTCTCTTGCTTCTGATTCCGCCGGTGCTCGTGACGATCCGGCGGCACCAATTTGAATCCGCTCGCTGGGCTGAGAGCGATTACGCTCCCAGCGGAGATGACGACTAATCATGTTTCAACATCCGCTTTACCTGATTTACGGCCTGTCGATCCTCGGTCTCATCGGCACGGCCAACTATCGCGGCTTCGGGTTGACCTCGGCCGATGAAGTGAAGGGCGTACCCAAATCGGTCCGCGACAACCCGGGCGCCTACCGGGCTCACTACCGCGCCATGCCGCGCTACTTTGGAGGGAAATAATGCTGCACGAGTTCCATCCCATTTACGTGCTCAACGCGCTCGTCTTCGCCCTGCTGGGCATCGTGCTCTTTGTCGTGGCCTTTCACATTCTCGACAAGCTGACGCCGTATTCGCTGTGGAAGGAGATCATCGAGGAACAGAACGTGGCCCTGGCGGTGCTGGTAGGCGCTATGTCGCTCGGCATGTGCATCATCATCGCCGCCGCCGTGCACTAACCGCTGAACGTGGCACCGATTCTCCTCTTCTCGGTCTTCCTGATCGCCGCCTGCGGGCTCATCTATGAGCTGATCGCCGGCGCCTTGGCGAGTTATCTCCTCGGCGACAGCGTCTTGCAGTTTTCCACTGTGATCGGCAGTTACCTGTTCGCGATGGGGATCGGCAGCTACCTGTCGAAGTTCATTCAGACGGGTATGGTGGCGCGGTTCATCTCTATTGAACTGATGGTCGGGTTGATCGGCGGCTTCTCCTCGACGTTGTTGTTCCTCTCGTTCTCCTATACCGAGAGCTTTCGCTTCGTTCTGTACGGCCTGGTGCTGCTGATCGGCATTCTGGTCGGCCTGGAGATTCCGCTACTGATGAGGATTCTCAAGGAGCGCTTCCAGTTCCACGACCTGGTGGCGAACGTGCTCACGTTCGACTACCTCGGCGCGCTCGGCGCTTCGCTGCTGTTCCCAATCATTCTGGTGCCGCGGCTGGGCCTGGTCCGTTCGGCGATTCTGTTCGGCATGTTGAACGCGGCCGTGGCGCTGTGGTCGACGTGGCTGTTCGCGAAGCAACTCCGCCGCCACCGGTCGCTGCGGGCCGGTTCGTTCGCGGTGCTCGCCGTGCTCGGCGTGGGCATGGTGGGCGCCGAACGTATCACCGATCTGGCGGAATCGAATCTCTACGCCGACGACGTCATCCTGGCCCGCACCACGCGCTACCAGCGCATTGTCGTCACGAAATGGAAGGACGACTTGCGCCTCTTCCTGAACTCCCATCTTCAGTTCAGTTCGCGCGACGAGTACCGGTATCACGAAGCGCTGGTCCATCCGGGCCTGGCGGCGGTCACGGCGCCGCGTCGGGTACTCGTACTTGGCGGCGGCGACGGCTTGGCCGTGCGCGAAGTCCTGCGCTACCCGGTGATCGAGAAAGTCACGCTGGTGGACCTGGACCCCGGTATGACCGATCTGTTCCGTGACCATCCGCTCCTGTCCGGGCTGAACAGCAAGGCGCTGCAATCGCCACGGGTGGAAATCGTCAACGAGGACGCGTTCCTGTGGATCGACCGTCCGGGCGACCCCTACGACTTCATCGCGATCGACTTTCCCGATCCCACGAACTATTCGCTCGGCAAACTGTACACCACAGCCTTCTATCGGGCGCTCCGCCGCCACCTGCGTCCCGGCGGCTACGTCGCCATCCAGAGCACCTCGCCGCTATTCGCGCGGCAGAGCTACTGGTGCATTGTCGAAACGCTCAAACACGCCGGATGGAATACCTGGCCGTATCACGTCTACGTGCCTTCGTTCGGCGAATGGGGTTTCGTTTTGGCCGCGCAGCACTCCTCTTACGAGCCGCCGCCGGCGTTGCCGGCGGGGCTGCGCTTCCTGGAGCCGCTCAATCTGGCGGCCCTGTTCCAATTCCCGCGCGACATGAAGCCCGTGGCTGCCGAACCGAATCGTCTGAACGACCAAACCCTCGTGCGCTACTACGACCGCGAGTGGGCCAACATCGCGCGATAGGCTCCGCTTTTTCAATTACTTCCCCACTGTAGGAACTCTGTAGGAAATCTGTCTGCCTTTTCGAACCGGCCCTGGCGATCTGTTCCGGCCGCTTGCCACGCCTGGCTGGTCGTGAGAGGGCAAATCGAATCGCCCCTCCAATCGAAAAAGAGGAGACAGACAATGAACAGCTTCACTATCGCGACGAATCGCAATGTAAACCGCGGCCGGAACCGTTCGGGATTCACCCTGATCGAACTCCTGGTCGTCATTTCCACCACCGCCATCCTGATCGGGCTGCTGCTGCCCGCCGTTCAGAAGGTCAGGGAGGCCGCCGCAAGGGCGAACTGCACCAACAACCTCAAGCAACTGGGTCTTGGGATGCACAACTACCACGAACAACACAAGACATTCCCGGCCAACCTCGCCGAAGCGCTGGAGACGGCCGGTTTTCCCGCCAGCGGCGAGATGGACGGTTACAAGGCTTCTTCTTACGCCGCTGACGCGAATGGCTGGACGGTGGCTATGAATCCCGTCCCCGGCGTAACGGGTTCGGACACGCTTCGCGCGTCTGGAACGGTGCGCGGCGGCTTCCGGATCGAATCCTCGCTGGCGCCCGGGGCGGAGGAGGGCCGGGCGCGCATGTTCGCAAAGGTTCGCGCCCGCGCGGCGGTTGCTATCGGCCAGGTCGTTGCCTTGTTGCCAACGATGGCCTCCGACCCCGAGTACAAGTATGTATCGGTCCGGCGCTACGCGAGTGCTGCCGGCCAGGCAATCGGCATTCTGAAGGGTCCCGACGGCACAGTCAGCTTCGACAGCGTGGAGCGCGCATTCGGTGGTGCTAACCTCGCTTTCGGCGACGGTTCCGTCCGAAGTGTCGCCTACTCGTTCTGGAGCGGCGCGAAGCACGATCTGCAACTCGGAGCGTATGGCGAGAACTGGCAGAGCCGGCCCGGCATCGTCCCGCCCGATAACGGAGGGTCCTCACCGGCGGTAGACGCGGTGTTCGGCTACGAGAACCTCGCCGGACTGACCTCGTACTTCGTCCCCGACAACCGTCTGGCCGAGTATCTGCGCGGCTGGCTGGCGCGGGCCGCCGAAGCGGCGGAGCGGGGCGACAAAGCCGCCGAACAGACGGCGATGAAGTCCTACCTCCAAGGAGTCGCCGACGGAGCCGCCGCAGAGACGTCGGCGATTAGTCCCCTCGGCGCGGACACGCTGGACACAATGGGACGGTTGGCGTTCCCTTATTGAGACTTCTCCCGGAGGCGTGCGCAATCGCATGCCTCCGGGAAACGTCAAATTTGTACAATCCAACGCACGGCGGCGCGTGACACGATAGAACCATGGCAGCGACAACAGAAACCTACCGTACCGTTACCCCCTATCTGGTTGTGCCCGACGCCGACGCGGAACTGGCTTTTCTAAAGGCCGCTTTCGGCGGCGTCGAAACGTCGTGCAGTAGAAACCCCGACAAGACCGTCATGCACGCCGAGATCCGGATCGGCGATTCGCTGATCATGTTGGGCCAGGCTGGCGGCCAGTGGAAACCACTAAACGCCGCCCTGTACCTGTGGGTCGAGGACGTCGACGCGACGTACGCCAAGGCGCTCGCCGCAGGTGCGACCTCCGAGAGTGCCCCCGAGGACAAGCCCTACGGCCACCGCAACGCCGGCGTCATCGACCAGAACGGCATCACCTGGTGGATTGGCTCGCCCGTCAACTCCTCCTAGCTCCCTCGAAAATCCCCCCTGGCACTGCTGCAGACTCAACGACTAGTGTGTCCTGTCGGTGAGCTCGCGGGGGAGGTGTCGACGTGAAAACAGTCCTCCACCCGGGACGGGCCGGGGCCAGCCGACAGCGCCGCCACCAACGAGCTGAGCGACAGTCT
>CAYPUQ010000440.1:0-4982 GCA_964413655.1 uncultured Solibacteraceae bacterium
ACGATTTACCTGCTGCCGGAGCGGGAAACGGAGGAAGAGGCGCTGGAACATCTGGCAGCAGTCAGTAGCGAGATCCTCAAGGAGCAGTTGAATGGCTGGTATCGTTTACGGTCCGTCTGGCCTGACGACTTCGAACTGAACGCGTTTCTGCGCTGGTTCGACTGTAGTTTCCACTCGGTCGTTGCCGATCTGTGCGAGCAACGGCTGCGGCACACGGACATGTAACGGCCCACCATTCGGATCCGATTCTTGGACATTACGGCCGCGGGGTGAGTTCCTTAGGAGGCTAGACTAGTCCTTCGCAGGCAGCGCAAAAGCCACGTAGGCGTCCCCCATCTCGCCGCCGAGTTTGCCTCCGCCCGTGGCCGGAATGACGACGTATTGTCGTCCGCGCACCTGATAAGTCGCCGGCGGAGCGAACCCTCCAAAGGGGAGTTGGTGCGACCATAGCTCCCGGCCTGTATCCTTATCGAAAGCCCGAATCTTCAGATCGCGAGTTCCGCTGGCGAAAACGAGGCCACCGGCGGTCACGATGGCACCGCCAAAATTTTCGGTTCCCGTCTGGGGTATCCCCCTGCGCGTCAGCTCCGTATATTCGCCTAACGGGACCCTCCAGACAATCTTGCCGGTGTTGAGATCGATGGCGTTCAGCGTGCCCCACGGCGGAGTGCAGCCTGGGTAACCATCATGGTCACGCAGCTTGGGATACCCGTTCGAAACATAGTTGGGCCCGTCGTTGAGTGCGGACGGGGAAGCGCCTGCATCGCGGCCAAACAGGAACGACATAAGCTGCGCGCTCTCCTCAGCGGTGAGCTTGATTGGAGGCATGTCGTTCCGTCCCTTACTCACCACGTCACCGATCTCCTGTTCGCTCATTCGTCCCACCAATCCCGTCAGCGGAGGTGCCATGGCTCTGCCTTCAAGCTGGCCGCCATGACAGGCCGCGCAACGCGTCCCGTACACGTTCGCTCCTGGCGACTGGGTGTCGCCAGTCACGCGGTTCCTGGATCGAGACACCGTGATGATAGACGGAAGTTCGTTGGCGGTCACAAACAGGCGCCCGGTGTCGGAATCGAATGCGGCGCCGGGCCATTCCGCTCCGCCGTAGATTCCGAAGAACACGGTTGGACGGCCCTCCTCAAATGGTTCGAACCATCCGAAATTCGCCTTCTCGATCTGCTCCATGACGAACGCACGAGCCTGGGGAGAAATGTCCGTCACGTCGTCCTTCGTAAAGACCTGCCGTGCGAACGGCTGCGGCGTTTCAATGTCCGGCTGATACTCCCACGTCTTTTCCCCCGTCAGTCGCGACGCGGGTGCGCGACGCAGCCGGAACGGGAACAAAGGCTCGCCCGTCAGCCGGTCGAGAAGGAGCGTGTTGCCCAGCTTCGTGACCTGCGCCACGGCATCCACACGCTTGCCGTTCCTCTGAACCGTAACAAGAACGGGAGGAGCTGGGAGATCCAGATCCCAGATATCGTGGCGGATTTCCTGGAAAGACCAGATCACTCGGCCAGTCCGGGCGTCAAGGGCAATCACACTATTTGCGTGTTGATTGCGGCCGGGATGGTTCACGCCGATGAAATTCGGATGCGGCGAGCCGGTGGCCACATAGGCGATGCCACGCGATGGATCGAGAGAAATTCCTCCCCAACAGTTACCTCCTCGTCGTGGCGGCTCTCGCGGGCGAGGCTCGCCTAACACATGAAAGGTCCACAAGGGCCTCCCTGTCACCACATCATGACCGGAAATCCGATTCCAATTGGCGACCACAATGATGTCCTGGTAGATAGCGGGAGCCACTACACCACCGCTGGGGACCTTTCCGTCGTTGCCAAACGTCTCAACGGGACGACCGGACTGGGGGTCCAACGCGAATAAGTAATCGCCCGAGGTGAAATACACCCGCGGGCCAACTTTTCCGTTACCTTTCCAATAGATCAAGCCGCGATGTGCCGGTCGACCGCCTGGTTTGAAGCGCCAGATCTCTTTGCCTGTTTCGGCATTGAGCGCAACCATGTACTGCCCCACCGTGGGTGCATACATCACTCCGTCTGCGATGATCGGATTGCTCTGGATGTTGCCCTTGCCGTCGCCGGAATGATAAACCCAAGCTATTTGAAGCCGCCCGACGTTGCGGCGATTGATTTGGCGTAGCGCAGAATAGCGCGTGGAATGCGCGTTGCCGTGAGAACGAGTCCATTCAGATCCCTCACCCTCCATGCTACGCGATGCAGGGGTCAGACGATCGGTAGCAGCCGCAGGGATCACCTTATAGGCGGGCGGAACGATGCCGGTTTCGGCAGAGCCGTCTGCGACGAACAACCACTGCGCAGTCGCGAGCAAGAGCAAGGCGAGGAGGGCGGGCAGCGCATGGCGGAAGATGCCGTAACCGGTCACTTTGATGACGCCCCAAGGCCCGCCAGAACACCACGGATGTAAGCGAGGGACGAACGCATTCCCGGCACTGGATTTTCCGGCTCGGCCTCATATTCCAGGTTGACGCAACCTGAGTACCGAGCCGCAACGAGTGCGCGAAGGATCGCCGGAATGGGCAGGACGCCCCGGCCCACCTCGCAATCCGTGTGCCCGCCCAGCGCGCGCAGATCCTTGATGTGCACATCGACAAGGCGGCTGCGACACTCTTGAATAGAGCTCACAACGTCGACACCCGCTCGTGCGGAGTGGCCTACATCAATGCAAACACCGATCCGCCGGTCCAGACCTCGAATTGCATCGTAAACCGACTTTGGTGTCGGGAAGTTCTTGTCCTCCGGTCCGTGATTATGTATCGCCACGCGAATGTCGAACTCCGCGGCCAACTTCTCGATCAGAGGCAACTGGCGCTCGGTCGGCATCATGATAAGCATCGGAAAGCGGCAGATCCGGCCGTACTCGAAGTAACGGCGAAGCATGCCGTCTTCCTCGCGATACGTCACGACGACCCCACCGCTGGCTAATTCCAAGTCGGCCTGGTCGAACTCGCGGCGTCCCGCGGCCAGCGCTTCCGCCGAATCCTTGTAAGGCAGATGAAACTCCTTCACGCTGAGGGTTCGCACACCCAATTCCCGCAGCATCGAAATTGCCTGCGCTCTGGGAAATTTGCGAAGCGCATATGTGGCGACGCCGACGCGCAAGGCTGCGGGTTTCGTGGCGCCGGCAGCGTGTAGCAGAGCGGGGGTGGCGAAAAGCAATCGCCTGGTAAGGCCGGGCAAGCTCGCTGTCATCCTGGTAATCACTCCTGGGACGGTCAGAACGTCACCTTAAGGCCAAACTGCACCAGTCGCTGATCCTGCTGGGCGGATGTCACCTGGCCGAACGCGGCGCTCCCGAAGGAGCCGTTCGGATTGTTAAAGTGCGGCGTGTTGGTGGCGTTGAATGCCTCCATACGCAGTTCCGTGGCGACACGCTCGGTGATCGTGAAACGGCGGAAAAGCGAGAAATCAAGGTTGACGAAGCCCGGCCCGCTCAGTATGTTGCGGCCAACGTTGCCATAAGTGGCCGGCTCCGGAGCGGAAAACGACGAGGTGTCGAACCACAACTGTCCGACACCGACCCGCTGAAAAAGCTCCGGCTTCCCAGTGACGTTCGGGCGGTTGCCGTTGCCCGGTGCGTTCAACGTCGCGGAAGGGGCAGTGATATTCAATGGCAGGCCGCTCTGTAAGGTAAGGATACCGTTCAACTGCCAGTTACCGAACACCCAACTAGCCGGTCCGGACCTGAGCCATTGTTTGCCCGGTCCGAACGGCAACTCCCAGATGTAACTCTGCACGAAGATGTGCGCTGGATTTGTGTTGCTGGGGCCTCGGTTCAGCTCTGGGAAAGCATTGATCAACAGGCCGCCATAATCGCCGGAGTAATCCATAGCCTTGCCAAAGGTGTAGGCGGTGGTCAACAGAAATCCGTCCGAGAACCTTCGGTCTAACTTGACCTGAAGCGAGTGATAATTGGTGGTGGTCGGATAGTAGTCGTCGACTACCGGTGAGCGAACACCGAACCTCTCATAGAGCGGCTGCCCGGCGATGCCGGTTCCCGGGACGAGTGCCGAGTTCACGTCACGAGCGACCGTCGAGCGCGATCCGTGATTACCGACATAGGCGGCCTCGAAGACAAACTTTCCCGGGAGCATCCGCTGAAGGGCGGCGTTCCAGGACTGAAGTCTGCCGTTCCGGAAGTCCTTGGACACGAAACGGATTCCGGCGTCAGGCGGATTGGGTATAATCCCGTCCGAGGGAAATACCAGCGGGAGCGGTTCGGCGAAACCCGTGGCCAGGGCGCCGGCGGCCGTGTAAGTGTTTGGGCCGGTAGTGAGAAAATATTGGCGCACAGGATAGTTGTAATATCCCTTTACCTCGGCGCCGGGAGTGAAGACACTTCCGCCGTAGCCGCCCCGAAACACGGTTTTCTCATTGATGCGCCACGCCGCCCCGACCCGCGGAGCGAACCCGCGCAAGTCGGTAATGACGCCCGTGTCGGACGGAATCGATCCGATACCGCCGAGCCTCATTGTATGAGTCTCCGGGTCATAGTTCGAAAGTCCGCCCGGATGGCGCGGAGTAGGCGGCAGATAGACCTCGTGCCGGATACCGAGGTCGAGTGTGACCTTTGGGGTTATCTGCCACTTATCCTGGATGAACGTGAATAGCGCGTTTTGCTCGATATGCGGCACGACCCCGCGTAATTCTCGCGAAGTGCGAATAGGAGCGTCAAGCAGAAAGGCGGCGAAAGAGTTGCCAAAACCAGTGCGAGCATCGCCGTTGCGGGACGTAGGGCCGGCGGAAAACGCGAACCCGCCGCGAACGCCGTACGTATCCGGCAGATCGGCGACATCGCCCTGGCGGCGATACTCACCGCCGATCTTGATCGTGTGATTGCTCACCACCTTGGTGATGCTGCCGACATAGAAGTACCCGGTTTCAGCACGCAGCCATGGCAGGCTGTTGGTGTAGCCGACCAGCGGCGCTGAAAAGCCATCGATGTTA
>CAYPUQ010000441.1:0-4976 GCA_964413655.1 uncultured Solibacteraceae bacterium
AATCTCCGATAGTATATTGCGCCTCGCCGCGATATGCAAATGAAAAGTGCGGCGGCTTCCGCCCAGCGGTGCTAGTACAGTACGCCGACGAGAGTTGACGCCGCGCGGCTAAATGTGTAATTATTCAATCTGTTGAATAAAAATTCAGAAAGGCGGGTTCGCTGACGCAGAAAGAGGACATCATGGCTTTGTCGGCTCGGGTTTCGGCGATCCCGGCGCAGCCGGCCTCGATCGCGGCGGGCGATCTCCGCGGCGATCTGGATCTGACGGTCGAAGAACTCCACCGGTTGCTGGCGCTCGCCGCGGAGGTGAAGCGCAATCCGGGCGGCTTCCGCCGTGGCCTGTCCGGACGGTACCTCGTCCTGCTGTTCGAGAAACCTTCCTTGCGGACGCGGCTGACCTTCGAGATTGCGATCAAGCAGCTTGGCGGAGATAGCGCGGCAGTCTCCGGACCGATCGGCGATCGCGAGCCGGTCAAGGACGTCGCGCGGAACCTGGAGCGCTGGGTGGATGGAATCGTCGCCCGCACCTTCTCCCAGCACACCATTGACGAACTGGCCGAGTGGGCGAAGACGCCCGTCATCAACGCGCTGAGCGACCTCTATCACCCGTGCCAGGCCTTGTCCGACGTCTTCACGATCCACGAGCGGCATGGCCGCGTCGAAGGCATCAAGCTCGCCTTTATCGGCGACGGAAACAACGTCGCTCATTCGCTGATGCTCACCGGCACACGGTTGGGCATGGATATCGCCGTGGCAACTCCGCGGGGCTACGCGCCCAACCCGGACATCACCGTGCTTGCGAGGGAGTTCGCCCGGCAAACGGGGGCGACATTGACCGTTACCCACGATCCGCGTGAGGCCGTCGAGGGCGCCGGTGCGGTGTACACCGATGTTTGGGCGAGCATGGGGCAGGAAAGCGAGGCTGATCGCCGCCAGGCCGACTTCGTGAACCACCGCGTCGACGAAGCGCTGCTGTCGCAAGCCAGGCCGGGCGCCCTTTTCATGCACTGTCTGCCCGCCAAGCGGGGCGAAGAAACCACCGATAGCGTGATGGAATCGCCCCAGTCGGTGGTGTTCGACCAGGCGGAAAACCGCCTCCATGTACAGAAAGCCTTGCTGTTGATGCTGCTCGGCCGCTGACGAAAACACGATTCACAGGAACGATTTGGAAATGATTCAAGCCAAGAAAGTTGCGCTCGCTTACTCGGGTGGTCTCGACACGTCGATCATCATTCCGTGGCTGAAAGAGCATTACGGATGCAAAGTGGTGGCCGTTTGCGGTGACATCGGCCAGGGGCCCGATGAACTGAAGGGCCTGAAACGAAAGGCCATGCGTACAGGCGCCGACGAAGTCTACATCGAAGACATGCGCGAGGAGTTCGTAACGCAGTATCTCTGGCCGCTCGTCCGCTCCGGTGGCGTCTACGAGCATAAGTACCTGCTTGGTACCTCGATTGCCCGTCCGCTGCTGGCTAGGCGTCAGGCCGAAGTCGCGCTCAAGACCGGCTGCGACGCGCTGTCGCACGGCTGTACAGGGAAGGGAAACGACCAGGTTCGCTTCGAGTTGACCTACAAGGCTATCGCGCCCGAGTTGCCGGTGATCGCCCCGTGGCGCGAGTGGGACATCGTCTCTCGCGAAGACGCCATCGCATACGCCGCGGCACGCAACGTGCCGATCTCGCAAACGACCAAGAAGATTTATTCCCGCGACCGCAACATCTGGCACATCTCGCACGAGGGCGGATCTCTAGAGGATCCGGCGAACGCCGCGCCCGGCGACGTCTGGATGTTGACCCGCAGCCCGAAGGACGCGCCGGACAAGCCGGGCAAAGTGACCATCGGTTTTCGCGAAGGTATACCAGTTTCGCTGAATGGCAAGGAAACGCCCGCGGTGAAGCTGCTGGAGACGCTCAATAAGTTGGGTGGCCAGCATGGTGTGGGCCGGATCGATCTGGTGGAGAACCGATTCGTCGGCATGAAGTCGCGTGGATGCTACGAGACGCCCGGCGGAACCATTCTGATGGCGGCGTTCCGCGAACTCGAGTCGCTGACGCTCGACAAGAACACGCTTCACTACAAGCAGAAGCTCGCCCTCGACTACGCCGAGCTTGTGTACAACGGGTTCTGGTTCACCCCACTTCGCGAGGCGATCGACGCCTTCTTCGCGCACGTCAGCGGCAGCGCGACCGGCGAAGTAGCTCTGCGGCTGTATAAGGGCAACATCGAGCCGCTCAGCCGGAAGTCGCCGAACTCGCTCTATTCGCTCGATATCGCCAGCTTTACGATGGGCGCCGAGTACGATCAGAAGGACGCGCTCGGCTTCATCAACCTGACGGGTCTGCCGATTCGTACCCGCGCGCTGGTGGAACGTCAGAGCCGCAAGCGGTAACCGCGCCCATGTCCGGAAAACTCTGGGGCGGCCGGTTTGAACAGGGACCATCGGAGGTCTTCGAGCGCTTTTCGGGTTCACTGCGTTTCGACCGCCGGCTCATCGACGTAGACATCCGCGGCTCGCAGGCTTGGGCACGGTCCCTTCATCGCGTCGGCATCCTCACGGCGGAGGAATGCCGCCAGTTGGTTGCCGCATTCGACGCGATCCGCTCGGCGGCCGCCGAGCCGTCGTTCTATGATGGCGCGACGGATGAAGATGTCCACACACTGGTCATCCGCAAGCTCACGGAACGGGTCGGTCCGCTGGCGGAGAAGATCCATACCGGCCGGAGCCGCAACGAGCAGGTGTCGCTGGACACAAGACTGTGGCTTCGCGAAGAAGCCGAGCGCGTTCAGCGGCTGCTGGTGGATTTCCTGGAATCGCTGCTGAGGCTGGCCAAGCGATATCCCGCCGTTATCGTGCCCGGCTACACCCACTTACGCCGCGCCCAAGCGGTGTTGTGGCCCCATTATGTCCTCGCGTACGTGGAGATGTTTCTGCGCGACTGGGAGCGCTTCGACCAGGCGCGCCGCCGTACCAACGTCATGCCGCTCGGGTCGGGGGCGCTCGCGGGCAGCGGCTTTCCGTTCGATCGCGACGCCATTGCGCGCGAACTGGGGTTTGACGCGATCACACGCAATAGCATGGACGTTTCAGCCGATCGCGACTTCGTCGTCGATTTCCTTTACGCCGCTTCGATGACGATGCTGCACCTCAGCCGCCTCGCCGAGGATTGGATTCTATATTCGAGCGAAGAGTTCGGCTGGATGGAACTCGCTGACAGCGTCACCAGCGGATCGAGCCTGATGCCGCAGAAGAAGAACCCCGATTCGCTTGAATTGATCCGCGGGAAGTCCGGGCGCGTCATCGGCAGCCTGAATTCGTTGCTCTTTACGATGAAGGGTCTCCCGATGACCTATAACCGCGACATGCAGGAAGACAAGGAGCCGCTGTTCGACGCCGTGGATCAGACCGCTATGTCCCTTGAGATGGCGCTGGCAGTCGCCGATTCCGTCACTCTGCGGGAACTCGTACCGGCGGCCGCCGCGGATGAGAGTTGGGTGGTGGCGACCGACCTGGCCGAAGCGCTGGCGCGGAACGGGATGCCATTTCACCGGGCGCATCAGTTGGTTGGCCGCCTGGTCCTCGATAGCGTCCGCGCCGGGAAGAAACCGTCCGACTGGACCGGCGCCAGTCTGGCAGCCTTCGCGCCGGAGTTCACGCCGGAGATGGGCGCACTGCTGAATCCGGCGGCGGGAATGAAGTCTCGCGAGCTGCCTGGCGGTACTGGTCCCAATGCGGTCGCGGCCTCGCTGGAGGACGCCGTCCGCCGGGTGTCCTCTTTACGGCCATGAATAAGAGCTTTCGCCAGGGCCAAATCCTGAACCTGATCCGGGGGAAAGGGATTCACACGCAAGAAGTTTTGGCGCGCGAGTTGGCCGCGGTAGGCGTCTCCACGACCCAGGTGACCCTTTCTCGCGACATTCGCGAATTGGGTTTGGTGAAGACACCGGGTGGATATCGCCAGTTGGATGGAACTGAGCACCCGCCCGGCCTATCGTCGACCGCCGGCGAGTTTCTGCGGGATGTTCGCGTGGCTCAGAATCTGGTGGTGCTGAAGACGTCGCCGGGCAATGCGAGTTCGCTGGCGGTTTCGCTGGATCGCGAGGATTGGCCGGAAATCGTGGGAACCGTGGCGGGCGACGACACCATCCTGGTCGTGGCTCCGGACAACACCGACGCGCGCTCCATCCGGGCAAAGCTGCTGCGCTATATGCGCTAAGGTAAGTGGTGGCGCAGCGCCTCGCGCTGCGGCGGCCTCTCAGGCCGCCAACCTACACGCCGACCGGTAGAGGCTCAACTAACGAGCGGATGCAACCGTGGAGGTTTTCCACGGGCTGCAAGAGTTGCCCCACGTCAATCCGCCCGATTCCCACGGAGTGTAGAACGAGGCGAAATTCGACAGCGGCGCAAGCATAGAGGAACACCAGCTTGATCCGAAGCAGTTGGCTGGCGAGTTCCGGCTGATCCTGCGGACTGAGAACCAGCATAAACCGCGCTGCTCGGTGCATCCGGTCGAAGTCGCGGCGCAAGCTGCGAAGGTAGAGCCGGAAGATGAACCGGCGCTGGGCGCGGAGAGACTTCTCGATCTTAGGATGATAACCGGGCTGGGTCCGGAAAAATTCGAAGTCTTCCTCTTGCAACAGCCGCTCCATTGGACGGTAGCGGCGGACAGAGAACTCGTCGAGCCAGCCGAGTTCGGGTATCGATTCTTCAGCCTGCGACGAGGCCTTCCGGTACAAGCGCCACACCGCCCATAACAGGACCAGGACGCCAAATGAAGATGGTACGAAGTATTCCATTCGCTACGGACCCTTCCCACGAGATCCTTCTTGAGGATAACCGAGAAATGGGCGCGTAGCAATGCCCAAAACAAGAAACGTGTTAAAAACGCTGCCACATTACAGGTTATCCCCTAGTACCTAGCGGCGGGCAGTCCTAAGAAGCGCGGCGTTCACGGCGTTCAGTTGGCCGATTAGCCG
>CAYPUQ010000442.1:0-4967 GCA_964413655.1 uncultured Solibacteraceae bacterium
GTTCATAAAACTTCTTCCGGTTTCTGGAAGCACGGCCTGCTGATCACCATGCTATTCGGGTTTACCGTCATGCTGGTTGGCGGCTTTTTCATGTATCGCTCGCGGGCGCCGATCCCCGAAAGCGTGGCGTCGCCCACGGGCCAAATCCTGTTCACGGCCGCCGACATTCAGGCCGGCCAGGAACTGTTCCGCAAGCGCAATCTGATGAACTACGGCTCCATCCTCGGGCACGGCGCTTATCTCGGCCCCGACTACACCGCCGAGGCGCTGCACTGGATGACCGAAGCCATGCAGGAGCACCGCGGCGGCGGGCGTTACGCCTCGCTCACGCCCGGCGAACAGGCGGCCATCGATGCTGAGATCGCCGCCGAACTGCGTAGGAACCGCTACGACGCAGCCACCGGCAAGCTCGCCTTCACTGAGGGCCAGACGCGCGGCTTCGAACGCATCAGGCGGAATTACGCCAGCGAATACAGCGCCGGCAACCCGGAACGCTCGCTGCCGAAATCGTCACTGGTGCCGGCTCGCGAGGGCGGCGGCGACGAGGCGGTCTACGCGGACGCCACGCGCCAATTCGCCGGCTTCGTCACCTGGACGGCGTGGCTGTCGGTGGCCAAACGCCCCGAGGCGAATCACTCGTACACCAACAACTGGCCGTTCGACCCCAAGGCGGGCAACAACGTCACCGGCGGCGCGATGCTGTGGTCGGCAGTCAGCGTCGCCGGCCTGGTCTTCTTCCTAGCGCTGATCCTCTTCTTCTGGCAGCGCTACCGGCTCGAGCCGGTCGAGGTGACGAACCCCGTCTACCGCTACGACCTGACACGCATGCCGCTCACACCCTCGCAGAAGGCGACCGCGAAGTTCTTCGTCGTGGCGCTATTACTGTTCACCGCGCAAGCGTTGCTCGGCGGCAAGATGGCGCACGATTACGCCGACGGCGCCAGTTTCTATGGCCTTCAGATCGCCGAATGGCTGCCGTTCAACATCACCCGCACGTGGCACCTGCAACTGGCCATCTTCTGGATTGCCACCGCCTGGCTCGGCATGGGGATCTTTGCCGCGCCGCTGGTGAGCGGCCGGGAGCCGAAAGGCCAGAAAGTGCTCGTCAACGTGTTGTTCGGCGCGCTCGTGGTCGTGGTTGTGGGCAGCCTCGCCGGCGAGTGGCTGTCGTTCCAGGGTATGCTCGGCGAAAAGTGGTACTGGCTCGGCACGCAAGGCTGGGAGTATCTGGAACTCGGCCGTCTCTGGATGTATCTGCTCATCACAGGCATGCTGGTTTGGCTGTTCATCGTGTGGCGCGGCCTGCGCGCGGCGCTCAAGGCCGAGCGCGACGCCGGCGGCCTCACGCACTTGCTGCTCTACTCAGCCGCGGCAATTCCGGTGTTCTACTGCTTTGCCCTGTTCATCGGCCGCGATTCGCACATCACCATGGCCGACTACTGGCGATGGTGGCTGATTCACCTCTGGGTGGAAGGCATGTTCGAAGTTTTCGCCGTCGTCGTGATCGGCTTCCTAATGGTCCGCCTCGGGCTAGTCACGCCGCAATCCACACTGCGCGCGCTCTACTTCCAGTTGACTATTCTGCTTGGCAGCGGCATCATCGGTACCGGGCACCACTACTACTGGATCGGTGCGCCCGAGTTCTGGATCGCGCTGGGCAGTGTCTTCTCGGCGCTCGAAGTCATCCCGCTGTCGCTGCTGATGGTGGAAGCCTACGGCCAGTACCGTGTCATCAAAGCGGGCGGCATCGAATTTCCGTATGCGGCCGCGTTCTGGTTCCTGGTCGCCACCGCGTTCTGGAACCTGTTCGGCGCGGGCGTGCTGGGATTCCTGATTAATCTGCCATTTGTGAATTACTTCCAGCACGGGTCGTTCCTCACCGCCGCGCACGCGCACGGCGCGCTGATGGGCGTATACGGAATGCTCACCATCGCGCTGGCTCTGTTTTCTTTGCGCAACATCATCCGGCCAGACCGCTGGAAGGAGAACTGGCTGATGACCGGCTTCTGGGGACTGAACATCGGTCTGATGGGCATGATTCTCCTCACGCTGGTCCCGGTCGGTCTCGGCCAGGCGATGGCCAGCTTCGACCGCGGTTTCTGGTGGGCCCGCTCGATCGAGTTCTACCAGCAGCCCTGGGTGAATACGCTGTTGTGGCTGCGCGCGCTGCCGGATAGCGTCTTCATCATCGCCGGGGTACTGCCCATCGTCGCGGCGGCGCTCTACGGCCTGCGACACCTGCGCAACGAGGTGGAGCCACCCGTGGAACCGGTGGTGGAGATCGCCGTCGCGGAAGAGCCCATCGCGGAACTGGTGCGTCATTCCTGAACCGCACAGCTTGTCTTCTCCGGTGGCGGCGCGGCACCGCGCTAAGATCGATCCATGCACGCTCTGACCCGGAGACAGGCACTCGGTGCGATGGTGGCGCCGCTGCTCGCGGCGGACCGCCGTAAGACGGTCGCCGCCATCGTCACCGAATACCGCTGGTACTCGCACGCCGATGTGGTCCTCGGCCGCATCCTCGGCGGCTACTCCGCGAACGGCGTTCATACGCCCCCACGCACGCGGTTGGTTTCGCTCCACACGGAGCAAGTTCCGCAGAACGATATGAGCCGCGAGATGGCCGCACGGCACGGCTTCCGGATCTACCCGTCGATCCGCGAAGCGCTCACGCTCGGCGGCGGCAAACTGGCGGTGGACGCGGTGATCTTCATCGGCGAACACGGCAACTACCCCACCAACGAACTTGGTCAGAAGATGTATCCGCGCTACGAACTTTTTTCGCAAATTCTCGACGTCTACGAGCGCGGTAGCCGCGCCGTGCCAACGTTCTTCGACAAACACCTCTCCTACGAATGGCCGAAAGCGAAGGAGCTGTGGCAGCGTTCGCGCAAACTGAAATTCCCGATGATGGCAGGCTCCTCGATCCCCGTCACCGTCCGGACGCCGCGCCTGGAGCTGCCGCTCGAAACGCCGTTGGAAAGTGCCGTCGCGGTCGGCTACGCCGATTTCGACGCGTACGGTTTTCATACGCTGGAGGTGCTGCAGTGCATGGTGGAACGGCGCGCCGGCGGCGAGACTGGGATCGAGTCCGTCCAAATGATTCTGGGCCAGGACGCGTGGAAATGGCACGACAGCGAGTCGGGCGCGTGGAGCCGCCCGCTGCTCGCGGCGGCGCTGGCGCGCAATCCCGATGGCGTACCGCTCGCGAAGGCGCGCGAAGGCGACCGTTCCGGCGTGTTCCTTCTGAACTACCGCGACGGCCTCCACGCGGCCGTGTACATGATCAATCCGCACCTGCGTCAATGGCTGTTCGCCGCGCGGATCAAAGGGCAGCCGGAGCCGGTCTCGACGCTGTTCGCTCCGGCGGAGCGGACGCGCCCGTTGCCGCATTTCGACGGGCTGGTGCGCTGTATCGAGGAGATGTTCGTGACCGGCAAGGAGCTGTGGCCGGTGGAGCGAACGGTCATCACGTCGGGCACGCTGGCGCTGCTGTTTGAATCCAAGCGAACCGGCGGGCTCGTCCGGACACCGGACCTTAACGTCAACTACAAGGCGCCCAAGCATGCGTGGTTTCAGAACAGTTAGCCTGCTCCTGTTGGCGGCGGTGTGCGCGGCTCCACAGGCGCCCTCCGAGGCTGCGCGCAAACTGCACAACGACGCGTTCGTCTTCGACGCGCACGTTCACATGATCAACCGCCAGTTCTATCTCGGCGGCGACATCGGCCAGCGCGTCGAGGACGGCCAGGTAGATCTGCCGCGCGCCCGCGAGGGCGGCGTCGACGCCATGTTCTTCAGCCTGTTCGTGACCGAGGACTATTATCCGGCGCGCTTCGAGACGAAGCAGACGCTACGGCTGCTCGACCTCGCGCTCGAACAGATCGAGCGCAATCGCGCCGTGATCGGCGTCGCGCGAAACGCCGCGGAGATCCGGCGTCAGAACCGCGAAGGGCGGATCGCGGCCGTGCTCGACTTGGAGGGCGGCTTCGACCTGGACGGCGATCCGGCCATCCTGCGTGCGCTACACCGCCTCGGTCTCCGCTCGTTCCAACTACCCGCGCACAACTGGACGAACAATTTCGCCGACTCCTGCTGCGCCGAGCCGAAGTGGAACGGCCTCAACGAGCGCGGCCGCGAAGTTGTGCGGGAGGCGAACCGGCTTGGAATGGTGATCAATATCTCGCATGCCTCCGACGCTACAATAGAGCAAACCATCGAACTGAGCCGCCATCCGGTGGTGGCCACGCACCACGGGCTGCGGAGCTTCAACGACATTCCGCGCACGATGCCGGATCACTTGCTGGCGAAGCTGGCCGCGAAAGGCGGCGTGATCGCCTTCCACATCGGCAACGAGTTTCACAACCGGCCGCTGTTCGAATACCGGACCAAGCGAGCCGGCCGGGTCTTCTGGGACACCACCGAGATCGCCCGCCGGCCGGCGCCCGCAACCATCGAGGACATCGACCACAAGGTGGCGCCGAAGTTCCCCATGGTCGGCATCGACGCGCCCGAGGATCTGAAGTTCCGCACCGACGACTGGATCGCGGTCGTTGAGCGCGCCATCGAAGTGGCCGGCGAAGACCACGTCGCGCTCGGCTCAGACTTCGACGGCGGCCCGACTCTTCCCCGCGGTATGCGCGACATCCGAGATCTGCCGATGCTCACCGACGCCATGCTTCGCCGCGGCTGGCCGCAGAGGCGGATCCGGAAATTTCTGGGCGAGAATTTGCTACGGGTTTTCGCCGAGGTGACGGGCGAGTAAACCTTACCGCCTTTCACCACCCATCCGAGTCAAATCGCAGCCTCTGGGCTCGAAAACTCTTCTTGTCGGGCGGCGTCTTCCTTGCCTTGCAGCGCCGGCCGTCTGGCATCGGCCGCTCGCCTTCATCAAAAAGGATGTCCACGTCGGTCCCATTACCATAAAACACCAGCGCCTCGGGCGACGTATCCGGCGCGGCGTCGATCTG
>CAYPUQ010000443.1:0-1599 GCA_964413655.1 uncultured Solibacteraceae bacterium
GCGGAGCCGCGGCCGGAGCGGCTGCGGCCGACGACGACATTCGAAGCTACTTTGGGCAGACCCGCAGGATGAAGGAATTCGGTAACACGGGAGATGTCCTGGGAGGACCCATCGTGGTTTCCAGCGCTGTGGGAGTCCTGTTCCTCTCCGGCCGCTTCTCGGATAATTGCCGGTTCCGATCCATGACCTATTCCCTGGCCCAGGCCGCCACCCTCAACGTAGGGCTGGCCCTGGGCTCCAAGGCCGCGGTCCGCCGCGGGAGGCCCAACGAGCAAAACGATCGCTCGTTCTATTCGGCCCATAGCGCCAATGCGTTTGCCGCGGCGGCCATTGTCGGCGACTACTACGGGACCAAGGCGGCCATCGCGTCGTACTCTATCGCCGCGCTGGTCGCAGGCTCCCGGCTGGAGAAGAACAAACATTTTCTGACCGACACCCCGGCGCGACCGTGGGCTACATCGTTGGCCGCACAGTCTCCCGGCGCGACCGGCTGCAGGGGTGGCGCCCCGCGGTCAGCGTGACGCCCGGACGTCAAGGCGGGCTGATGTTTACTCTTGCGCTGGGGATCCGTTGACCTTCGGGTCCCGCCGTTAGTGGGAGATCCACGACCATCGGGTGGTGATCGCTTATCTGACCCGGTACCGCGGTGTTGACAGCCGCCAGAGTTCGCCCGAAATAGGGTTCGAAGGGGTGCCGTCCCTCAGCGCCGTTCCTTTCCCGGCCGGGAGGTTTGATCATGAACCAGTCGAGCCGCATGCGGCCTACCAGCCCTTTGAAGTCTCTCCTAAACGAGTAGGTGGTCGTAAAGCCCTTTTTGGCGCGCTCGTTGGAGTTAGAGAGTGTGCCTTTCCGGTTTCCCTCAGATCGCCCGGCATCGCCCTCAAAATCGAACCGCCCTCCGTCGGCGAAGCGGAACTTGCCCATCTGACGGAACAGTCCTCTCTCACCGTTGGACGCCACCACCGGAATGCTCACTGCGGTGGGGTCCTGGAAGTTCTTGAAGTAGTTGGCGGGCATCAGAAACATTCGCGGCAAGCTCACGGGTGTGAACCAGGTGATCGCCTGGCGCGCCCAGAAGTGCGGATTCTTGACGCGCCTGGCTATCTCGCGGCTGATCGACATCGGAGCGCCGTCCCCGCCGGTAGTATTCAGGTCGCCGCCGAGAATCAGCGGGTTCCGGACTGCTTTCAGGTCCTCCAGCAGTTCGCGCATCTCCTGCTGCCGGCACTTCGGCTTGGCCTGGTTCTCTAAATGGGGCGCCGCAACAGTGACCACTCCCGTGGAAGACTCCGGAACATCGATGTTGGCGATCAGCGTCATCCTGTTTCCCAGCCGGACCTGGCGGCTGACGCGTTCCAGAAACACGCGATCGGCCGCCAGCCTGCGGCCGACTTCAAGCTTGGCGATCTCCTCTTTTTCCTCGCCGTACCAGTCGTAACAAACGCTGAACCGGAGAATCCTGGCGTCCCGAATCGGGTAGCGGCTGAGGATCGCCGTCCCATGCAAGCCACGGTAGCGGGCCGGGCCGACCGCCAGATCCGTGGTGAACCGCTCGTCATCGATGGCGACCGGAGCATTCAGCTCGTCCAGGCCTAACTC
>CAYPUQ010000443.1:1699-4950 GCA_964413655.1 uncultured Solibacteraceae bacterium
GGCCTAACTCAATCTTGTCGACCTCCACGAATTCGACTCCGAAGGCGTAGTTCATCCCAAGGGCGGCAGCCAACTCCTTGGCGACGTCGCGGTAATCGGAACGCGTCATGCCGAGGTCGACTTCGTTGAGGATGAGCACGTCGCTATCCTGCAAGAGGCGCGCCTGGTCCCGAATCTCCTCCAGCCTCGCCGGGTCGAGCTGCGATTGCTTGCCGATCTCCTCGAGGAAGCCATCCGGATCGCTCAGAGCCAGCCGGATGAGTTCGAATTCCGAGCCTCGCTCGATGTTCCAGACGGCGGCTCGCAGCGTAGGACCGAGTTTGTCCAGATTCGGCCTGCGAGGTTTGATTCCCTGATAAAAGGCGTCGTTCCCGACAAACGGCGTGCGCAGGAGCAACTTCAGCTTTTGCTCGATCACCGCGCCGGGTTCGCGCGTTTCCGACAACAGCACCAGTTCTCCGTGGTCCAGCAACTGGGGCGCGGATTCCCGCGCGATCTCGCTTGCGGTCAGAAGCGAAGACGCGGCCGCGAGAAGAGCGATAGGCAGCCACGCGTAGAAATGTTCCGAGAACTGCAAGAATGCTCCTGGCTTGGCACACGCACTCGAAGGGCCATCAGGTCTGGCGTCCAATCCGATAAGGATTCCACTGTGGCGGTCATTGAAGTGCGTAGGTAGTTCTGGTCCAAATTCGAACAGCCGTCGAAACATGGAACCTGGGGAGGATACGCTGCGATGAAATGGTCGGCAAAACTCGATGAATTCGCGGGCATCAAAGTCTACGTCCATGCGACGTTCTTAATCCTGATAGCTTGGCTCGGCTTCGCCCACTCGCAGGCGGAACGCAGCGCGGAGGCGGTAGTGGCGGGAGTTCTATCTATCCTCGCTCTCTTTGCGTGCGTACTCCTTCACGAATTCGGACATGCCCTGACGGCAAAGCGCTTCGGTATTAAGGCACGCGATATAACCTTACTTCCCATCGGCGGAGTCGCCCGGCTGGAACGTATGCCAGAAGACCAGAAACAGGAGCTCTGGGTGACGCTGGCGGGTCCCGCCGTCAACGTCGTCATCGCGGGCGCATTGTATGTCCTGCTGTTGATGACAGGAACGTTGGCGCCGACAGGAACGCTTACGCTGGCGGCCGGGTCCTTTTGGGAGCGGCTTATGGTCCTTAACGTGCTTCTTGTCGTTTTCAACATGATTTCGGCCCCTCCGATGGATGGAGGAAGGGCGCTGCGCGCCGTGCTTGCCATGCGCATGGACTATACGCGCGCTGCCGGATCGCCGCCAGCTTGGGACAGGGCATGCGTTCTGACGCGGGCCGATCTGTTAAACGCACTTGCCAAGCAGGGGGAGCAGGCAGCAGTGTCGGACGTGATGCAGCGCGACTTCCCAACTGCTGATCCGGCGGAAATGATCGATGTTGTGCTCCAACGCCTGCAAGGCCCCAAATGCCACACCGTCCCGGTCTTACAGAGGGAAAGACTGATCGGCTTGATCACCATGGAGAATGTCTGCGAGTTTATCAGCGTTCAGGCCGCGCGGGGGTCGGCAACACGGCCAACCGGGGTTTCGCTGGATCGAACTCTGTTGACGAACGGGACTGAGATCACCAGAAGCAAGCATACCGTCAGTTGAATAGGAGTGAAGACTTATGGCGAGCAAAAGTAACGTGAATCCGAATCACTACAAGACAGCCGGGCGCGATCCGCAAGGCCGTGCGGTTCTGCAGGAGGTGGAGCGGCAGAAGTTGAAGGAAGGACAGGCTCGGTTATCGCGTGGGACGGCGAGCCCGGTTGTGGCTCCACGACGGAAGAAGGCCCCGGCAGCTCCCGCGGCGCCGAAACGACTGGCTGAACCGGCAAAGGCGCGCGCCACCCAACCGGTGGCGAAGAATATGGACGAAAACCTCCAGGGCTCCGACAAGAGGGGAAAGAGTTCCATGGCGCAAAAGAGGGCTGGTTCGCGTCACGGCTTGAACTCGACACCCGTCACCCGGCCTGTCGCCGGGGCTTTCGGAAAGCGCAAGGAAGCGGCCCGGATCCTGGCGGTACGCGAGGCGCATGACAGCTCGAAACAATCGCTGCCGACTAAGAAAGACACCCAGAGCTGATTGATGCCGGTCAGCGCCTTGTTCCAGCCGCCGCACAGCGGCCAGTTTGAACTCCTGGCTGAACTGCCTGCGAGACCTCCTGAAGAAAGTTGCGCCAGCCAGCGCTCCGAGAGCACCGGTTTGCTGGGATCTGCGAGATCATTCGGGCTATTTCGATGACCACATTCGGTCACATGACCTTCCGTGGGCATCGGCATGCCCGCACTCTTTGGTGACTTCAGTCTTCTACACTAGCGGGACGTGGTTTCCGCCTGGGTTCCCCGAGACTCGTGCATGCAGCAGGCGAGCAGGAGGCCTTTCGCCCAACCTTCGCCGAGTTTATTGATGCTAGGAACCAGCGCGCCGCGGCGGAGACCTCCTGCATGCAGCGGGCGAGCAGGAGGACTTTCTCCGAATTTTCGCCGAAATGCCGGGGTGAGACGACTTGGTGAAGGGTTTGCGCCGTCGAGCGAGAAGCCCATTGGCCACTTGCCTTCTGTCGGGCGGCGCGAAGCTAGTCGTTCCGGTGGCCGAGTCCGCGACCCGCTGGCTTCTTCCTCTTGGTCGCCTCCTGCACCAGGTGGTCCGTTCAGCACCAGATTCTATCCGAGCCGGGGAGAACCGCCGCTCAACCTCCAACTATCCGTGGGACACGCCCATGCCGGATATCCGAAACTGGAAGTGGAGTCTGGACGAGACACAAAAGAGCAAACCGCGTACGGAGTCCTGAACTGACGGGATCGCGGAAGCACGTATGGGAAACACAATCGGTTTATCGAACCTCGGCTCCGTGATCTCGGTGCGCGGCAGTGTTGTGGATATCCGGTTCGAGCGGGATTTGCCGGCGATCTATTCGTTGCTGCGCGCGGGAAAGGACGGGCGCATCGCCATCGAAGTGCTGGCGCAACTCGATGTGCGTCGCGTGCGGGGCATCGCGTTGACGCCCACGCAGGGTCTTGCGCGCGGTATGGCGGTTGAGGACACCGGCGGGCCGTTAAAGGCGCCGGTCGGCAAGGGTATCCTCTCCCGTATGTTCGACGTGTTCGGCAACCCGATCGATCGTCAGGGAGACGTTTCGGGCGTGGAGTGGCGTACCGTCCATAACGCTCCGCCGCCGCTGGCCCGGCGTTCCACCAAGTCCGAGGTCTTCGAGACGGGCAT
>CAYPUQ010000444.1:0-1123 GCA_964413655.1 uncultured Solibacteraceae bacterium
GACCTTAGCCCGGTCGTGGTGACCCATCAACTTGCGCCCGTCCTGCACGAAATGAGCCAGTTCGTGGCTTAGTGTCAGCGCGAAGGAATCGCCGTCCGTCCCCTCGACATGTTGTGGCTTGTCGGCGACCACCGCTACCTTGTGGTCGGAATAGTAGGTTCCGTTCGGGTGTGTATCCTTGCCTTTCCATTTCCCGGCGAGGAAGACAGTGACATCCGCCTTATCGCTCTTGTGCTGGACGATGTAGTGCTGGAACGCAGCATCGCCGATGGGCTGGTGCAGGGGCTGGGTGGTGCACCAGTCGGTGTCTTCCAGGTGGAAATAGATGTTCACCTGCGGGGCGAAAATGTCGTTCACCATCCGCACCATGCCCGCGGCGTCCTCGGGTTTCCAGGTCGTCGCCGGTTCCAGCCGTCCGGAGTCTTGCTTGTGGCGCAGGAAGCGGAAGGCAACCTTGAAAGACTTGCGCTCGCAAATCGCGACCTCGACCTTGAGGTCCTTGCGCCCGTTGGCCGCCTTGACGCTGGTGAAACCCTTCCCAGCCCCCTTGACAGAGAACATACGCCAGCCGAACTCGATGCATCGCTGGCTGATTCCCCAGAGTTCCTTGAACAGGTCCTCGGATTCATCGGTGCGGCGGTACTGAGCGAGGAACTCCCGGAGGGTCGGGCTGACTTCCTTCTTGGAAAGTTCGTTCAGTTTCAGACGGGAATCGGCGGGCCGGACGCGAAAGCCCTTGCCTTTGTTCAGCAGTAACAACCCGAGTCCGCGGAACGGGACCATCAGAAATGGGCTCGGCTTGTCGCTATATCCCAGATAGTTGGTGAGTCCGGTGAATGCCGCTTCCATAGGCGCCTCCAGCAGAACACGCGCAATTCCAGCGGCGATTCGGGTCGGGATTCTCTGAAACGCCCAGGCCGGCGCTCATCGCGGCTACCGCGAAAGGGCGAGCGATGCTCTGGATGACCATGGACATGAGATCGGTCGCCGCCGGAATCGAGGTCCCACTCTTTGGCCGTTTGAATAATCGCCGTTGGCTGAACCTTGGTGTGGCGGTCCCCCTGGACCACGCCGGACGCCCGGCTGATCACCGGCCAGCCCTGTACCAGGGAGGGGTCCAGGA
>CAYPUQ010000444.1:1223-4931 GCA_964413655.1 uncultured Solibacteraceae bacterium
CAGCGTCCAGACTGAACCGTGCCTCGGTGAGGAGGTCCTTGCCGGCACAGCCAATCTCGACCGGGCCGGAGGAACCGCCTAGCTGGACCGGAGCAAACCTGCGGAATATGCATCGGCTCTGTCCCCGCAGCGCGATCTGGCGCAATCGGCGAAGTGCAGCCGCTGGCAGCCGCCGCGCCTGAAAGAACTTGAGAAACGTGGCCCATTACATTCTGACAAGTGAGGAACTACCGGAAGGTACGGATTCGGCCGGGCACGGGAATAGCACGCGCGAACTGGGCACAACCTGGGCTACCTCAATGGAATCCGCGATTCTCGTCGTTCCGTGAGCGTACTCGCGCGAACGCAGCTACCTAGTACGGGCAACAGCCACGGCAGTGTGCCCGGCGAGCGATTGCAATCTTGAACTCCTACAGACTTCATCGGCCTCCGGCCGGACTGAAAGCACGTTCGAAGGGAGATCCCGTCGCATGAATGACGACCCCGGTAAACGATCCCTGCGTAACCCTCAACGGACTACCGCCGGTCCGCTTGTATTCAAGAAAATAGCGCTTCCTGATACCGCTCCAATCTGCTGCCCACCGCCCTGGCCGCCTCCAAACCCGCGAGCGCAACGCCGGGAAACTCGACGTGGGACATCGCTTGCGCAATTGTCAGTCTTGACAACGTATAATCTTAGACTTAATCTAAACTTATGGACGCCGGGGCGATTAGACGGGCCCTGGAGGGTAGCGGGCTGCGCTGCACTCCGCAGCGGTATGCCGTGATGGCATTCCTGATGGAGCACGCCGGGCATCCCACGGCCGCGGAAATCTTCGACGCGGTAAATCGCGTGGATCCGCGTTCTTCGAGGGCCACGACTTACAACAATCTGCGGGACCTGGTGCAGGCGGGTTTGGTGCGTGAAGTGGCCATGGAGGGCCGAGCCGCGCGATTCGACGCGAAAGGCATGAGGCATCACCACTTCATCTGCGACCGCTGCGGCAATGTTGAGGACGTGGAGTGGTACGACGTTCCCAGGCCCGCGTCGGGCTCCCTCGGCAAGCGGGTTCTTCGCGAATGCGAACTCATTTTCCGGGGGCTGTGCACGAAGTGTGCCCCACGGCGCAGTCCCCTTGAACATCGTAGGCGTCTGGATACCGGATGAATGGCGCAGGTCAGCAAGCGCTCGTAGGTCGTCTTAATTTTATTAATTGATTCGAAGGAAGATCAACACATGGAGAAAGAACTCACCACAACAGGGGGGGGCGCCTGCCCCCAATACTGGACAAAACCCCTCAACGGAAGCCAAGTGCCCGGTCACGGGCGGCGCTCGCCGGCACACGTCGGTAGGCGCACACACGAATGCAGACTGGTGGCCGAACCAGCTCAACCTGAAGATCCTGCACCAGCACTCGCCCTTGTCCAATCCGATGGGCAAGGACTTCAATTATGCCGAGGAGTTCAAGAGCCTCGACCTCAACGCCGTGGTCAAGGACCTGCATGCCTTGATGACGGATTCCCAGGATTGGTGGCCGGCCGACTACGGCCACTATGGACCGCTCTTCATTCGAATGGCGTGGCACAGCGCGGGTACATACCGCATCGGCGACGGCCGCGGCGGGGCGGGATCGGGCTCACAACGCTTTGCGCCCCTCAATAGCTGGCCGGACAATGCGAGCCTCGACAAAGCGCGCCGGCTGCTCTGGCCGATCAAGCAGAAGTATGGCCGGAAGATCTCTTGGGCCGACCTCATGATCCTCGCCGGTAACGTCGCGCTGGACTCGATGGGCTTCAAGACCTTCGGTTTCGGCGGCGGGCGCGAGGACGTCTGGGAGCCCGAAGAGGACATTTTCTGGGGGCCTGAGGGCAAGTGGCTGGGGGACGAGCGCTACCGCGCCGAACGTAACCTCGATAGTCCTCTCGCCGCTGTTCAGATGGGGCTGATCTATGTGAATCCGGAAGGGCCCAACGGGAAGCCGGATCCGGTCGCCGCGGCAGTGGATATCCGGGAAACGTTCGCCCGCATGGCGATGAATGACGAGGAGACCGTTGCGCTCATTGCCGGCGGGCACACTTTCGGAAAAACCCACGGCGCCGCGGATCCGGGCAAGTATGTCGGCCCCGAACCCGAGGGTGCTCCGATTGAGGAGCAAGGCCTGGGCTGGAAGAACACTTATGGCGGCGGCCATGGCGCCCAGGCGATCACCAGCGGGTTGGAGGGCGCCTGGACCACCACCCCAACGAAGTGGAGTAACGACTATCTGGAAAACCTGTTCGGCTATGAGTGGGAACTGACGAAGAGTCCCGCCGGCGCGTTCCAGTGGACTCCCAAGAACGGGGCCGGAGCCGGCACTGTTCCCGATGCCCACGATCCGTCGAAGCGGCACGCCCCGTTTATGCTCACGACCGATCTCTCCTTGAGGATGGACCCGATCTATGAGCCCATTGCGCGGCGCTTCCGGGACAATCCGCGGGAGTTGGCGGACGCGTTCGCCAAAGCCTGGTACAAGCTGACACATCGCGACATGGGGCCGGTCTCGCGGTACCTTGGCCCGCTCGTGCCGAAGGAAACGCTGATCTGGCAGGATCCTGTTCCCGCGGTGGATCATGAGTTGATCGGAGAGCAGGACATTGCCGCTCTGAAGGCCAAGATCCTCGCCTCCGGACTGTCGATCTCCGAACTGGTTTCAACCGCCTGGGCATCGGCGGCGACGTTCCGCGGCTCCGACAAGCGCGGCGGCGCGAACGGCGCTCGCATTCGCCTCGAGCCGCAGAAGAATTGGGAAGTCAACCAGCCGGCCCAACTGGCGAAGGCGCTGCAAGCCCTCGAAGGGATCCAAAAGGAGTTCAACGCTTCGCAGACCGGTGGGAAGAAGGTTTCGCTGGCGGACCTGATCGTTCTGGGCGGCTGCGCGGCCGTCGAGGCGGCGGCGAAAAAAGCCGGGCACGACGTGAAGGTACCTTTCACCCCGGGGCGCGCGGATACTTCGCAGGAGCAGACCGACAAGCACGCCTTTGCGCCGCTCGAACCGGTCGCTGACGGGTTCCGCAACTATCAGCGCAACGGACTGCCCCTGCCGGCGGAGGAAATGCTCCTGGATCGGGCGCAGTTGCTGACGCTGACTGCCCCCGAGATGACCGTTCTCGTCGGCGGCATGCGCGCGCTGAATGCGAACTTCGGACAGGCCAAACACGGCGTGTTCACCAACCGGCCCGGCACGCTGACGAACGATTTCTTCGTCAACCTGATCGACATGCGCACGAAGTGGCAACCCTCCTCGACATCCGAAGGCGTGTATGAGGGCCGCGACCGCGCGACGGGTCAGATCAAGTGGACCGGCACCCGCGTCGATCTCATCTTTGGTTCGAACTCCCAGCTCCGGGCAATCGCGGAAGTCTATGCGTGCGACGACTCGAAGGAGGCGTTTGTGAGGGACTTTGTGGCTGCGTGGAACAAGGTGATGAACCTGGATCGCTACGACATAGCCTGAGGCCGCCGGAAGCGGGAGCAGTCAACTTGGCATCACCCGCCACTCGCGCCGGGCTGCCGGGTTGACTGCTGGAAGGCACAGGTGGCGCATTTCCAGTCTCTGGGTCAGGCTCCGCCCTGGAAGAAACGGATAGGAAATCGCACCGTTTTGGATTAGACTGGTGTCAGACTGGAGTACTCCATGCCTGATCCGCCAGGGCTGGGAAGTGGACGCCACGTCCAAAGAGACTTAGCCC
>CAYPUQ010000445.1:0-4915 GCA_964413655.1 uncultured Solibacteraceae bacterium
AACGAAAACGACCGATGAGGGGCAACTCCCAATTTATCAATCCGATCGGACTTTAAGGGAACCACAGTTCCTCGCGGCTGGCGTTGAGCGCCTCGCCTGCGGGCGCGATAACGTGACGCGGCGGTCGCCGTCGCGCCCGTCCTGGGCGATCCTGGCGCCATCGGCGGATGCGAGTCCGCGCGACACAACGCGACACCCCGACGCGCGCGCGGGGCCGAACGTCACCGGCGCGGAACCGCGCGTGTGACCGTCGCGTAAAGCGCCGGTCGATCCGGCAACGCTTGCGAGGAGCGTCTGCGACGTTGGTCGCTACCGCACAAAAAGCGCGCGCGAGGGCGTCGTCAGGATGCACGTGCCTGCGCCGCGGGGCGAGAGGATCGGCGCGACGTTCCCCGGCAGCGCGAACACCGGGTTCGCGCGACACCACGCGATGGCCGCAAAGCTGATTCACGACACCCCAACGCGCGGGAACATTATTTGTAATTTTGTTTTGGTGGGCGTGGGAATTGGGTCTCCTCAGAGAGAGGCTCTTTGGTTCAGCACCCAGATTGCAGTTACCGCACCAACCAGTGGGGCGCGATCTGATCAGGTTCGTCGGCGGTGATCAGGAAGTCCAGCAGACGATCTTTCATCTCTCTCACTGTGCCCTGATGCGCGGCATCGGTGTAGAGGTTGCGCGTCTCTCCCGGATCCGCTTGCAGGTCGTACAGTTCGCCGCCATTGCCTACGTAGTAATTGAATTTGTAACGGTGTGTGCGCAGCATCTTGGCATCGGGATGGCGGATGCCTCCGACGCCCTCGCCGGGAGCGTAGTACATGTTCAGGCCGCGGTTGGTGATGACTTCGGGGATGACATTCTCGGCGAAAGCAAACTCCCTGGGTTGGTAGGCCGCGGCGCCTTCGCGCGAGGCCACTAATTGTGCGAACGAACGCCCCTGGACAGACTGCCGCGCGGGTAGGCCGCAGAGGTCCAGCAAAGTAGGGAGCACGTCCACCATCTCCAGCAGTTGATCGTGCTTGCCCGGACGGATATGGCCAGACCACGAGATGAGGAACGGCACGCGGACGGAAGACTCGAAGAAGACATTCTTGCCCGCCAGCCCATGCTCCAGCAATTGATCGCCGTGGTCGGTGGTCACTAGAACGATAGTGTTGTCGAGGTCGACGCCATCGAGGATCTGGCCGATCTCACGATCAACCATGCTGACGCCGGCATAGTAACTGCGGTAGATCCACTGCAGCCGCTCATGATCCATGTCGTACTGCGGATTACCGCGCAAGATTTGCTTCTGCACCGGCAGGGGCAACTTGCCGATGTCGTCGAGCGTAACCCGGCGAGGCAATGGGATCTCGACGTGGTCATACATCGAGTCATAGGGCTCCGGAACCGAGTGTGGCGAATGCGGTTTGAAGAACGAACTGTACAGGAAGAATGGCTTTACGCCTGATCGCAGCGATCGGAGGGCACTACGAGTCTCGGCGCCGGTCCACGCAGTAGGCGTGTACTGGTAATCGATCGCGGCACGAAAGGGATTCTGGCCCGGGGCACGCGGCGCAGTCGCGTTGTAGTGAACGCTTGCAGCCTTAGGGTCGTTCGCCTTGCGCCAAGCCGTGTAGTCGGAATATGGGTCGGTGGCGTTGACGCCGTCATCGAGTTTGACGTGATCGAAGCCAGTGGAACGGGCGTGTTCCGCCGTTGGCGGATAGAAGTGCAGCTTGCCAACCGAGGCGGTCTGGTATCCACCCTCCTGGAACATCTTCTGTATCAATTGTTCCCGGGCATCGAGAGGCGTGTAATTGACGCGGTTCTTGTGGCTGTGCGGATAGCGTCCGGTGAAGTAACTCGCCCGCGAAGGCACGCAAACGGGGGCCTGCACAAACGCATGTTGAAAACTCGACGAGCGGGCGGCGAGCTTGTCAAGATTCGGCGTTTGGATCCGGGAATTTCCGTTGGCGCCGAGGCAGTCGAAGCGCAACTGATCGGCCATGATCCACAGCACGTTCGGCTGGCGGTGTTGCGCCTGGGCGGATGCCGCGGCGCCCGCCAGAGCCGTTGCCGCCGCTGAGAGGGAGAAGGATCTGCGTGTCATCAGAAAAGTAGTTTCAATCCGAACTGGATCTGTCGGGGATCATTCGCTTGGCTGTTGATGACGCCGAACTGCTGGTTGTTCAGATTCTGGTTGGGGAACCCGAAGTTTGGGGTGTTGGTGAAGTTGAACGCTTCGGCGCGGAACTGGAGCGAAGCGCGCTCGGCGATGCGGAAGTTCTTGAATAGTGAGAGATCCATCGTCCGCGTCCCGGGTCCACGGGCGTCGGGCAGCACGCGCCCTGTGTTTCCGAATGTGAACGGAGCGGGTTGCGAGAACACGCTGGTGTCGAAGTACCGGTTCAGGCGGCTGTGCACCGAACCTTCCAGCTTTGCGCTCTGGCCGTTGTTGTTCGGACGCAGACTATTGCTGAACGAATTGGATGTGTTCTGGGTCGCAAGCGCGAGGGGTTGTCCGCCTTGTAGCGTGAGGATGCCGTTGGTCTGCCAGCCTCCGAACAGCGCGTCGGTGATCCGGTTCCAGTTGCCGCCGAGGGCTCTGCCGCGTCCGAATGGCAGTTCATAGACAAAGCTGAAGACGCCGCGCTGGGCGACATCGTTGGCGGAGATGGAACGGTCGGCCGCGCGGTCAAAGATGTTCTGCTGGATTGCGTTGCGGCCCACGTTCGAGATGATCGAGTAGTCGTCGATCTGCTTGGCGAAGGTGTATGAGAACAGGAAGTTGAGTCCAGCGGCGAAGCGTTTTTCGATGCGGGCTTGAAACGAGTGGTAATTGGAGGATGCGCCGGTGCCGTACATCTCGCTGTACGAGGCAAACTGCGGAAATGGGACTAGGAGACGCCCGCGGGGGACGGTAGCACCGGCGAGCGGACCGGAGGAGATGAGTCCGAAGAAGGGATTCGGCACAGACTGCTGCAGCGCGGTTCCGAGAGCGAGTTGCACGGGCGAGAGTTGGTTCAGGTTGTAGTTGCCCTCCCCTGTGCGGGTCAATTGGATGCCGCGGTTGCCCACGTAGCCGAGTTCGACCAGCAACTGGCCCGGCATCTGCTGTTGAATGTTCAGGCTCCAATTCTGGGTGTATGGCACGACGTAGTCCGTGTTGATGGTCGCGCTGATGGCCGAGCCGATGCCGGTCAGCAGCCCGTTCGCGTTGCCGGATACAGGCGCGAAGCCGTCTGGGAACGGGTTGCGCAGGTAGTTTGTGGGACTTACACCATCGAGGGAGCCGACATAGGGCGTGTCGCTGCGATAGCCGAAGTTGCCGACGGTACCGCCTGCCGCGCGGTAGGAGGGAGCGTAGAAGATCCCGTATCCGCCGCGGATCACCGTATTGCGCAGGGCTTGATAGGCGAAGCCGAAGCGCGGTGCGATGTTGTTCTTGTCCGTGGGGAACTGGCGGCGACTGCGGCCCTCTGCACCGGCGAATTGCAGACCACCCACGAGGTTCGCGATGCCGGTCGGCCCAGCCAGGGGAGACGCAACCGTCGGGTTGAAGACATTCACCCGGTCGTACCTCTCGGTACGCGGTGTTTCGAACTCATAGCGGATACCCAGGTTAAGCGTTAACTTCTGGCTGATCTTCCAGTCGTCACCCAGATAGAAACCCCAATAGGTGCTCTGGGTGGAGACGCCCTTGAAGCCTTTTGTGTAGGTGCCGGATCCCAACCCCAAAAGCAAGGAGGCAATCGAATCGCCCGCGACCGCGGAGGCGGCGTTGGGATTCGGCCCTTGCGTCAGATTGCGGGCGAAACTGAAGTTGCCGCTTGCGTTGCCCGCCTCTGTATTGTTCACGCGCACCAGACGGCCCTCCGCGCCAAATTTCAATGTATGGACGGTCAGCACCTTGGTGTTCTGCCAGGCGGTGGAGTGCGTTTCGAAGGAGTTGCGGCGGAAGTCAGGTCCGCCGTTGCCGATGCCCAAATAACCGGCCGGAGCGAAACCCGGGAACATGATGCGGTCGGCGTTGGCGGCGATGTAGCCGGGAAACCCGAGCTGCGTCGGATCGAAGCCGTCCGATCGTGGACGGAAGTTCAGCAGGGTGCGGCCAAACCCGTATCGGAAGTCCATCAGGAATGTGGGCGTCGCGTTGAGAGTGTAGTTGAAAGCGGCGTTGTTGGAGATCTGCGGCTGGAAAAGCCCGCCCTGCGCGACGAGGATGTCATCCGAGAAGTAGTTCGGCAGCCCGATATCCAGCTTGCGATGCGAGATGCGGAGGAAGAACCGGTTTCTGTCATTGATCACCTGGTCGCCGCGAGCGTCGATCTGGTTGATGTCCGTGGGCGAGGTGCCCGAGGCGGCATAATTATTGATGCCGCTGTTGGCCGCGCCGGGTGAGTTTGGCAGCGGATAGTAGCGTATCGCGTTCTGTGCGACCGGGTCGATTTGGGAGGCCGGAATGCGATTACCCGGGAACGCGGTGCGCGTGAACGCGTTGCCGGACTGGGTGGTGGTGGTCGGATCAAAGATCGTGATGAGGCTGCCCGCATTGTTGAACAGCCGCGAGAAGTCGCCCGCGCGCTGAGCTTCCGTAGGTACGGTGTTCAGGATGTTTGTCGCCGAACGCTGGCGAAGACCCTCATACGTGAAGAAGAAGAACGTGCGATTGCGGCCGTCATAGAGCTTGGGGATGTAAACAGGACCGCCGGCCGAAGCACCGAATTGGTTGCGCTTGAAGCTGGCCAGCATTACATTGCGGGAGTTGGCGAAGAAATTGTTGGAGTCCAGCTTGGAGTTGCGCAGGAACTCGAACACGCTGCCGTGCAATTCGTTGGTGCCCGACTTATAGATTAGGTTGATGATGCCGCCGCCGCTGCGGCCGAACTCGGGTGTGTACGTATTGGTCTGGACCTTGAACTCCTGCACGGCATC
>CAYPUQ010000446.1:0-4902 GCA_964413655.1 uncultured Solibacteraceae bacterium
TCGTTCTCCACCGAGACGAACGAGACCGGAAACTACCTCACACCGTTCCTCTCGCCGGGCCGCTACCGGCTCGTGGCTGAGCGTCAGGGCTTTCGCCAATTCATCCGGGAAAACATCGTCCTGCAGGCACAAGATCGCACTCGCGTCGATGTCCGTCTTGAAGTCGGCGAACTGGCCCAAAGCGTAACGGTTTCCGACACCCTCTCGGCCCTGCAAACCGAGACCGCCAACCGGTCGCAGGTTATTTCCAACGAGTTAATCAGCCAAGTACCAACCCAGGGCCGCAACCCATTCCAACTTGCCTGGGCGGCGCCCGGCGTGATCAAGACCGGCGACTGGCGGTACCTGCGCCCCTTCGATATCGGCGGCACCTCCGGGTTTTCCGTCAACGGCGGTCCGAACCGCGAGAACGAAGTGCTGCTCGACGGCATCAGCAACGTGCGCGGCAACCGCACCGTGATTCACGTTCCGAGCATGGAAGCCGTGCAGGAGTTCAAGGTACTTACCAATACCTACGACGCACAATACGGCCGTACGGGCGGCGGCATTGTTTCGATCGTCACCCGTGGCGGTGGCAACCAGTTCCACGGCACGCTCTACGAGTACTTCCAGGCCGAAGAGCTGAACGCCAACCAGAGCGAGTTGAACCGCGCCGGCATTCCGAAGCCGCCGAACAACATCAATACCTTCGGCTTCGCGGCCAGCGGCCCGGTTTATGTTCCCAAGGTCTTCGACGGCCGCAACCGCCTGTTCTGGCTGCTGAGCTATGAAGGCATGCGCCAGCGCTCAGCCGATCCCGGCGTGGCGCGCTTCCCACTCGAGGAGTGGCGCCGCGGCGACTTCTCAACGCTTTTTAACGCGCAGGGCGCCCCGGTGCTGATTTATGATCCGCTGACGACCGCCGCCGACGGAACGCGGATGCCTTTCGCCGGCAACCAGATTCCGGGTGCGCGCATTCACCCCATCGCCGCCAACGTGATGAGCTACTATCCCGCGCCGAACTCGCCAGGCGAAGGGCCGGCGCGCGTCAACAATTACGTCTACCCTTCGCGCTGGGTGGCTGACATGGACGAGTGGATCGGCCGTTTGGATCTTGCCATCAACTCGAAGAACAATTTCTACTTCCGCTACGGCCAGAATCCGTTCTCGGAGTTTCGCGGGCTGGTGTGGGGCAACAATGTGGCCGAGCCAACCGGCAACGCGCCACTGATCCGCAACGGCCGCAACTGGACGTTCGACTGGACGTCCACCATCAGCCCGCGCATGATCTTCAACCTTCGTGCCGGTCTGGCGCGCTGGGAAGAAACGACGGGCAACAGCTTCGGTGCCGGTTTCGATCCCCGTCAACTGGGTTTCTCAGGAGACCTCGTGGCCCAATTCAGCCGGCTCCAGTTTCCCCAATTCGCGCTGGGCAGCTACCAATCCATTGGTTCGAGCCGCCTGTTGGCTGCCGCCAACAACGATACCTACTCCGTCCAGCCGAACCTGAACCTGGTGGTTGGGTCTCACTTCCTGAAGTTCGGCGCCGAAGGCCGTCGCTACAACGACAACACCAACAATCCAGGCTTTGCCTCTGGCACTTACGCCTTTCAGCGGAACTGGACGCAGCGAGCCGCGCTCCAGGCCGATGCGGCGTCGGGCGATGAGCTAGCTACGTTCCTGCTCGGCTACCCAACCAGCGGGTCGGTCGACCGGAACATCGACCCGGCGTTCTCGAACTTCTACTACGTTCTCTACTTCAACGACGACTGGAAGGTGAACTCCCGTCTTACCCTCAGCTACGGTCTGCGTTGGGACTACGAGACGCCGCGCTTTGAACGGTACGACCGTATGGTGCGCGGCCTCGATTTCACCGCCGCCAGTCCGATCGCCTCCCAGGTGCAGGGCCTCAGCCTGCGCGGGTCCCCGTTGTTCGCAAACGTCGACGGCCAGCCGCGAGGTTCCTTCGAGCGCGACCGCAACAACTTCCAGCCCCGTCTTGGCGCTGCCTACCGCATCGGCGACAAGTGGGTTCTGCGGGGTGGCTACGGGCTCTTCTACCTTGGCCAGAACGAGGGCGGCAGCCTGCAGGGCTTCAGCCGCACCACCGCCGCAATCGTCTCGACCGACGGCAACTTGACTCCGGCGGCGAGTCTCACCAACCCGTTCGCCAACCTTCCGGGTGGCCGTCTGCTCGATCCGATCGGTTCCAGCCTCGGCGCCGCCAGTTTCCTCGGGGAAGGCCTGACGATCAACCACCTCAACCGGCCGCTGCCCTATTCGCACCAATACTCGTTCGACATCCAGCGGGAACTGCCCTTCCAGATGGTCTTCGAGGTTGGCTACTCCGGAAACACCCTGCGGCGTCTGCCGGTCGGCTCTCAGGTCAATGTGCTGCCCGCGGATGTCCTCGGACGCCGGACCGCCACCGGCGCCATTGACACCGCATGGTACAACGAGCGCGTTCCGAACCCGATGCAGGGTTTGATCCCCAACAACGCCGCGAAGAACGGCGCGACGATCCCGCGCCAGGATCTGTTGCTTCCGTTCTCGCAATTCGGCAACCTCAACCTGCAGAACATCCCAGTCGGCCGGCAGCAGTTTCACGGCATGCAGATGAAACTGAACAAGCGCTTCGCCCATGGTCTAACGTTCCTGGCCGCCTACAACGTTGGCAAGAATCTCGGTGAGGTCAACTTCCTGAACGCGCAAGATGTCAACCTTGGCAACGTGGACGCGAGCCCGCTCGAGAAGCTTCCCGTCAACCAAGTGGATATCCCTCAGAAGTTTGTTGTCGCGGGTGTCTGGGAACTCCCCTTCGGTAAAGGCAAGGCTGTGGGCGATGGCTGGGGTCGCGCGCTGAACCTGGTCCTCGGCGGCTGGCAAACTAACTTCAACATCACCTACCAGAGCGGTTGGGCGGTGGCTTACCCGAACGCGGGCCAGGTTCAGCCCGGCAGCGCCAAGCTTTCGTCCTCCGAGCGGACTTTCACGCGCTGGTTCAACACCTCGCTCTGGGAGACCTCGACCGGGCAGCGCGTTCCGCAGCAGGCGCCGTTCACGCTCCGGGACTTCCCGAACCGCTTCAGCGATGTTCGCGTGCCCGGTTACCAAAACTGGGACGCTTCGTTGTCCAAGACGTTCCCCATTCACGAGCAGATCCGCTTACAGTTTCGCTTCGAGATGGTCAACGCCCTGAACCGGCCCTGGTTCTCCAACATGCAGGCGCAGGCGTTGAACGTCACCAGCCCGACCTTCGGCCAACTCGACCCGGTGCAGCGCAACCTGCCACGCTTCATCAAGCTGGCGATGCACTTGTACTGGTAACCCGCTCTCCGCCAATGAGCGAACGGCCCCGGGACTCCCGGGGCCGTTTTTGCGTTTCCCGGCTCAGCGTGGGGAATTCAGTAGGATGCCGCGGTCATGCGAATCGATTGCAGTTGGACCAACCTGCTCGGCCACAAGCAGGCCGATAATCCGCCGCAGTGAAGCCTCTTCGAGGACAGTGCTGGCCGTAGCCACAACCCGGCCGTGACGGTCGATAAACACAGTGTGCGGTAGGGTCTTGAGACCTCCGTAGGCCCGGGCCACGGCCGGCGTGCCCAGCAGGATCGGATAGTCGATCCCGCGTGCGGCGACAAACGGTGTGACAGCCGGCCAACCGCGTCCGTCCATAGCTACGCCCAGCACCTCAACGCCACGAGCTGTGTACTCCCGCCGGACTCGCCGTAGTATCGGAATCTCTTCCCGGCAGGGTCCGCACCACGTCGCCCAGAAGTTCAGCACAACCACTTTCCCCTGTAAGCCAGCCAGGCTCTGCATCGACCCGTCGTAGGCTTGCAGGCGAAATGGTGGAGCGGGGCGGCGTTCGCTGCCTGCCGTCAGAACGGCGGCTAATCCGGCCAGCACGACTGCCATCATGAGTCCAGTATCCCTGATACGCAAATCGTTTGCAAGAAGAAACGAGTTCAGCTATGATTGAATCGTGAAACAGACCTGTTTCTCCGCATTGTTCTTGCTCCTGCCTCTTCTGGCCGCGCCGCCGGCCGCTGGCCCACTCACCGTAACGGTGCTCGACTCCGCCGGGCTACCCGTGATGGATGCACGAATCAGCCTGTCCGGAACTCCGGAGAGCTACGCGACGGACCCGGCCGGCGAAATCCGCATCTCCGGCCTGCCCGCCGGCCGCTACTCCATCACCGTGACCGCGGATGGGTTCTTCCCGATTGAAGCGAAAGAGGTGATCCTTCTTCCGGATCAACTGGCCGCTGTCGCCGTCGCGCTGCAGCCTGTCCTGGCGATCAACGAGACCGTCGTTGTCACCGCCACCGGCACCGCCTACAGCGTACAGGAAGCGCCTGTTCGTACCGAGCTTATCACGCGGCAGATCGTTGACCGCCACGTCATGACTACGCTCGCCGACACGCTCCAGGCTACTGTTTCTGGCGTTCGCATGGAAATGAACTGCCAGAACTGCGGCTTCATGCAAGTGCGGATGAACGGCCTTGAAGGCCCCTATACCCAGATCCTCGAAGACGGCCTTCCGAGCTACTCGGGGGTCACGGCAGTCTATGGATTGGAGCAGATCCCAGCCGCCTTTGTCGACCAGATTGAGGTGGTGAAGGGCGGCAACTCGGCGCTGTACGGCCCTGGCGCAGTCGCCGGCGTGGTGAACCTGATTCGCCGCGAGCCTCGAGACAACCGTTTTCGTGTCGACCTGATGAGCGGCTGGCACGCCGGCCGCCCGGAACAACAGGCCGGCGCCTCCACCCAACTGGTGGACCTCCCCGGCTCGCTTTCGGCTGACCTCTACTACCGCGGCAGCAACCACGTACCCATCGACCGCGACGGCGATGGCTTCTCCGACCTTGGCAAGCGGAAACTCGATGCGGGTGGTTTTGGACTCTTTCGCCGCTTTTACGA
>CAYPUQ010000447.1:0-4885 GCA_964413655.1 uncultured Solibacteraceae bacterium
CGTGTGTGTAGTCAAAACTCCTTCGTGCGCAGAATCAGCACATTAGCCGGGGCCTAACGACGTTGAGGGAGCCTCAGCACTGCAAGCGACTTCCTGTTGTAACGTTAGGCGTAACACGATGTAACGCCGCTGATTACGAGTACGCAACCCGTTGATTCCACAAGCGATTTGGTCTTGGCTACGCACAGGTGATGGAGTCGCATGACAATCGAGCATACACGAGCATACAACAGCCGGCGCACAAGCGGAATCCTGTTGCCTTCTTCCGAAGCTACGGATATTATTTGAAACAGGAATCTGGAAAGAGCCCAGGATGCCCAGGGGATGTCCTGCAGTTGCCCCCTGGTTCGTTGATCATCGATCACGCGTCAGTTGGGTAGGGTCACGGGTTGATCCTGAGAAGAAGCATGCGATTGTTGCTCCCCGCGCTGTGGACGGCAGCGGGCAAGACGCGGGAGCCGCGCCACGTCACCGTCTATGCGGCGCCGGGACGCTTCGGGGGCTGGCCGGCAAATCACGGCATCTGGAGTTGGGGCGAAGAGATCGCGTGCGGATTCGGCGCCGCCTACTTCCTCAAGACCGGCCCGGAGCGGCACCAGCGGGGCCGCTCGCGGCCCGAAGTGCCGGCCATCGCGCGCAGCAAGGACGCGGGCGAGACCTGGCGGATCGAGTTTCCCGAACAGCTGCTGATGCCGGCCGAGAGCGGCAGGAACCTGTGCCGCTGAGCAAGCCGATGGAGTTCACGGCGCCCGGCTTCGCACTGAAACTGCGCATGGACAGCGCGCGCAGCTGGAATTCGATCATCTGGTATTCGACGGACCGTGCCCGCACCTGGAGCGGGCCGTTTGAGTTTCCGAATCTCGGAACGAACAGTTTCGCGGCGCGAACCTGTTACCTGTTGCTGGGCGTGCGCGAGGCGCTCGTGTTCCTCACCGCGGCCAAGCAGAACGGCCGCGAGGGGCGTATAGCGTGCGTGCAGACGGCCGATGGCGGCCTGACCTGGAGCTTGCGCGGATGGATCGGCGCGCCGGGCTTCTCCATCATGCCCTCGGCCATCCGCTTACCCGGCGGGCGGATTCTGTGCGCGGCGCGAGTGAAGCTCGATGACGCCAGGGACTGGATCGCCCTCTTCGCCAGTGACGATGAGGGCAGGTCGTGGCGGGAACTGGCGCGTCCCGTGCCCTTCACCGGCGGCAAGAGCGGCAATCCTCCTTCCTTGATGAGGCTGCCGGACGGCCGCCTCACGCTGACGTGGGGTTATCGCGGCGAACCGTATTCAATCCGCGTGGCGCACAGCGACGACGAAGGCAGGACGTGGAGCGAGGCGAGTATCCTGCGCACGGACGGCGGCGCGTGGGATCCGGGCTACACGCGGGACGCGCTCCGGCCCGACGGAAAGATGGTGACGCTCTATTATTGGTCTCCCGCGCTCTTCGCCGAGCGGGAGATTGATGCCACGATTTGGGATCCCGGCAAACGGGGCAGTTGAGGTTGACCGGGCCGTGGGCCTGGATGAAGGCGCGGCCAAATTCGTTGATAGCTTTGGAAGCTGCCGTCCCGCATAGGAACGGAGAAGAAGGGAGATGGACGAGGATGCAAAGGCAATGGATCGCAACGAAACTCCTGGCCGTGTTGCTGCTCGGCGGCGCCGCGGCACAGGCACAGAATGTATATGGCGTGATCACGGGCCGCGTGCTCGATTCGTCGGGCGCCGTGGTGCCGAATGCTTCGGTGGTGGCGGTCAACACCGGCACGGCGGCGCGTTTCCCCGTGATGAGCAGCGCCGACGGGCTGTTTACGCTGCCGGCGCTCCCGGTTGGCGTGTATGACGTTACGGTCGAGGCCGCGGGCTTCCAGAACTTCACGGTGCGCGGCATTCGCCTCCAGGTGAACGAGACCATCCGCGTGGATGCGAATCTCAGCGTGGGCACATCGTCGGAAACTGTCACCGTGGTGGCCGAGGCGGTCGTGGTGGACACCGTTTCGCCGACGCTGAAGTCGGTTGTGGACCAGAAACGAATCGAGGAACTGCCGCTGAACGGCCGCAATCCTACGCAGTTGATGCGGCTGGTGGTAGGCACCGTCGCGGACTATCGCGCCGACACGACCTCGGGCACCACCTATCCCGGCGTGACCGCGGTGTCGGTGAACGGCGGCCGTTCAAACACGACGAATTTCATGCTTGACGGCTCGCAGAACAACGACCACTACACGAACGTGCCGAACCCGATGCCGAACCCGGACGCGCTCCAGGAGTTCAGCGTCCAGACGAACTCCTTCAGCGCCGAGTTCGGCCGGCAGTCCGGGGGTATCGTGAACGCGGTAACCAAGTCGGGTACGAACGAAGTGCACGGCAGCGCGTTTTCGTTCGTGCGCAACAAGGCGATGAATTCGACGCCTTATTTCGGCGGCACGCGCCCGGACGGCCGGCGCGCCGATGACGGGCTGAAGCGCAACCAGTTTGGGGGTACGCTCGGCGGGCCGGTCTACATACCGAAGCTGTATGACGGCCGGAACAAGTCGTTCTTCTTCGCCAGCTACCAGGGAACGCTGGAGCGGCGGACTCCGCCCGTGGTAGCGCGCGTGGTTCCCACGCAGGCGCAGCGGGCCGGGGATTTCTCGAACATCACGCGTGCGCTCCGCAATCCGTTCGGCGGGGGTACTTATGCGAACAACCGCGAACAACCGCATTCCCGCCTCGCAACTGAGCCCGATTTCGCAGGAGATCCTGAAATTCGTGCCGGTGCCCGCGGGCGGCAACAGCATCACGACGGCGGCGGCGCAGGACTTCGACGACCGCCAGGTGCTGCTGCGCTTCGACCACCAGATCACGCAGGACAACCGGTTTACGGTGCGCTACTGGGACAGCTTCGCGGAAACGCCCGCCGTGCTGAATCCGCAGAACTATCTCGAAACCACGGTGGGCCGGACGTGGCTCAACCGCAGCATCAACGTTACCGACACGCACGTTTTCGGACCCAGGGTGATGAACCAGTTCATGTTCGCCTTCACGCGCATGGACGGCAATAACGTGCCGATGCTGCCCAGCGCCAGTATCGCTTCGCTGGGCCCGCGGCTGTTCAACGACGACAAGCCGCAGTGGCACGTCACCGTCGTGGGCTATTTTGGAACGCTCAACACGGGCGACACCAACATCTTCCTGCGCGATGAGTACACCATTACCGACACGGTGCGCGTGACCACGGGGCGGCATACAATGTCGTTTGGCGGAGAGATCGGGCGCGGCATCGGCGACGTGCGCAACAACTTCCGCGCCAACGGCCAGTGGAACTTCAACGGTGTGGCGCCTTTCACTTCCGACTCGCTGGCGGACTTCATGGTCGGCCAATTCAACACGCTCGTCCAGGGCATCGGCGAGTACCGCGACACGCGCTTCAACCGTTACGTGCTGTTCGCGCAGGACGAATGGAAGGCGACGCGGCGGCTGACCATCAACCTCGGCGTGCGCTGGGAGCCGTTCCTGCCCTACTGGGATCTCGAGGACCGGCTGGCCGTGTGGCGTCCGGGCGAGCGCTCGACGCGCTACCCGAACGCGCCGATGGGCCTGCGTTACGCGGGCGAGTCCGGGGCTGCCCAGAGGCGCCATCAACGGCCGTTACGGCTATATCGCCCCGCGCGTGGGCTTCGCGCTGGACCTATTCGGCGACGGCAAGACAGCGCTGCGCGGCGGCTACGGCATCTTCTATGACCAGTTGAACACCATCGCGCTTAACAACCAGGCCAACCAGGCGCCGTTCGGCACCGTGGTGACGACTTTCGGCAGTATCAACAACAGCTTCGCGAACCCCTATGCGGGGACCACAAATCCCTTCCCGGCGCCGCTGAATCCCGGCTCCGACGCGGTGTTCCCGAACTTCAGCACCCACCAGCCTTACTCGCCGGACTTCCAGGGGCCCTACGTGCAGAACTGGAACCTGACGCTCGAGCGCGAAGTGGGCCTCGGCTTCGTGGGGCGCGCCTCCTACGCCGCCTCGAAAGGCACGCGGCTCGGCATCGTGCGCGAAGGCAACGCCGCCATCTATGTGCCCGGGGCGACGACGGCGACGACTCACCAGCGGCGTCCGCTGGCGCCGGGGTTCGGGAACCTGAGCCTGATCGATCCGACCAGCAACTCGACATACCACGCCATGCAATTGACCGCCGACCGGCGGTTTTCGAAGGGCTTCAGCCTGCTGATGAACTATCAGTGGGCGAAGGCAATCGACGACGCCTCGGCCACGAAGCTCACGGGGCAGGCGCGCACAAATCCCAACGACCAGAGTTTTGACAAGGGCCCTGCGAACTTCGACAAGCGTCATGTATTCAATCTCTCCGGCCTATGGGATCTGCCCTTCAAGGTCAACAACCCGGCGAGGTGGCTCGTCAACGGCTGGAGCCTGAACGCGATCGCATCGTTGCAAAGCGGGCCGCCCATCACGATCAACAGCGGCGTGGACAACGCCCGCACCGGCACGGGCGGGCAGCGCGCCGACATGATCGGCAACCCTTACTTCGGCGGCGACCGCAGCCGCGGCGAGCAGATCGCCCAATTCCTGAATAAGGCCGCCTTCGCGCCCAATGCCCTGGGCACGTTCGGCAACCTAGGGCGGAATACATTCCGCGCTCCGGGCCTCGCCACCTGGGACTTCGGCCTGTTCAAGCGCTTCCAGTTGGCCGAAACATGGGCGCTGACCTACCGGCTTGAGGCCTTCAACGCGTTCAACCGTCCGAACCTGGGCGCGCCCGTCACGGCGCTGAACAACGTCAACTTCATGCGAATCACCAGCGCGTTTGACACGCGCGTGCTTCAGATGGCGTTGCGCCTGACGTGGTAATGTGAACGGACCGGCCGCGCCCGCGGGGGCGCGGCCGGGGCCTCGCGTCA
>CAYPUQ010000448.1:0-4863 GCA_964413655.1 uncultured Solibacteraceae bacterium
CCGTCGGAGGGGCTGCGGACGAAAAGCTCGCTGGCGCCGTTGGATCGGGTGCGTCTGTATCCACGCCACTCTACGCCGCACCGTCGATGAACGCCCTTCTGGGAAACGTCCCCCAGTATCTCAGAGCGATTCGGTCACTCGGGGAATGGCCCGGAGCAGCGGTCGCGCACGGCGCGTCAAGCATTCCTGTTGATCTCCTTCGCACCACCAAACGCCTCCGAAGTCCCGTTCTGGGAGATTACTCCCGGCAAACGCCGTTGGCATCGCCGATCGTGCGGGCCATCCGGCCAAGGTTCCAAAGCGTCGGCGTCGCTCTCGGAGCCGGACGCTGCGAGTCATGAGCGTGCCGACTCGCGCCGCCCAACACAGGAAATGATCGCGGATGGGCCGCCCTCTCCGTGACTATTCCCGCGATACCAGCCAGCGGCGAGGAAGCCTCGCACATGAGCGTAGCGCGTCAACGCAATCCAGGCTCAGCTTTTCCCAACGCGCCCGGACAATCAACCACCACCGCTTACCCCGAACACCGATCTGATCACTTGCAGGAGGTAAAGGGCGATCGGCTTTGGAACTAGTGTCAGCAGCCCCCACAACGCCCCAACAAGCAGCACTACGGGCGCGCCGTAGTAGGCAAGTGCCATCCACGATGCCAGCCGTGGACCCGTCACTACGGACAGCCACGCCCAATCTCGAAATCTCACGACAGCAACCTTCCCAGGGCGAAACCTGCAACAAAGAGCGCCAAGCCGACGACCAAGCCCACAATTACCCACCTATATCGCACCGGCGTCTCGTGCGCTCGATGAACCCGCTGTACCAGGTCCTCCGCCACTAGGTTCGCTGTGTTCAGATCCCGCGCGATTCGTTCGCGGACCTCCGTGCCGGCTTCACGGATCGCCGCAGCGATTGTCGATCCGGCTCGCCCCTGCACGCATCCCGCTGCCTCGACGAACTCCAAGGTAGCCCGCTGAGCGGCGACGGCAAACTCCTCTCTGGCGTCGCGCAGTGCCAGTTCGGCCAAGGTCACCAACACGAGCGCCGGATCGTCCTCATCCAAACGAACACCGTGGCGCGCCGCCACCTCGCCGATCAGCTTTTTCGTCTCCATCGGTTGGTCTCACACCAGCGCGAGATGGTCCAATTGCTCGAATAGCTCCCGCCGGACAACCTTCAATCGCTGCCGCACCATGATCGGAAAGTCCGTGCCCTCCAACGCTTCTCGAAACGTCAGCTTTCGCCTCAGCAGATCCTCAACGTCCCTGCCAAAAGTGTCGCGATTCCGCTTCGGAATGGCCACGGAGCCCCACACCTTGGCCGAGTTCTCCCGAAACACCGGCAGATCGCGGAGCAGCCGCCCGTCCCGCTCCACCCGCCCGAAGTACTCGTTGACCCAGAGAATGATGTTCTGGTCGGGGGACGTTTCGGCCAGCTTCGCAAACCCGCTCAGGGTGTCCGTAAGCGCTTGCCCGCCGGTCACAACGCAGTGCACGTAGAGTCTCCGTTCCGCACCGGTCAGCACCCGGACGACGTCATTCTCAAGAATGTAATTCCACATCGGAATGAACGTTGACGCGCCGTTGTCCACCACAAAGATACCGGTCTCCGTCAGCATTCGTTCCATGAGCGAGTCGAAAACCCTCTGATCAATCGCGCCGTCCAAAAGCAGATCCAGCCGCGCCACGCCGAGTTCCCTGTACTGCGCAAAGGTCTGATTCACCGGGTCGGTGTCGACGCAATGGACCACCTTGCTCCGATAGTGCCCGAAGTACTGGGCCAGGATCGCGGCGACCAGGCTCTTGCCCACTCCGCCCTTTCCTTGCAGTACCAGGTGAACCGCGGTGCCGTCCTCGGTTTCCGGGACCGTCGCCTTCGCTCCCCTCTTCTCGTTCGCCGCCGACGCCATCGCCATATCGCTCCTTCCTTCACTCTCCGTACAGATCCTTTTCCGAGAGCGTCCCTCGATACTGGAATCCGGGACGCCGCTCCTCAGTCAGTCGCCGGACGTTCTCCAGGGGATCCTTGATCGGCCCGGGTCTCTGAAGTCTGGGCCCGGACCCTTTTCCCGCCGTCGCGGCGTCCGCGGTTGGCGTTCGTTCCGCCCCACGATCCGCCCCGCGCAGCTTTGCGACGTACCGGCAAAGGCTGGCGTAGCTGACGGTGACCCCGTCTAACTGAAGCCTCTCGTGGACCTGCTGAATGGTGTGGCCACGATCCAGGCACGCTCGAATCTTCGGCCACAGGAGCCGGATCAGAACGCGCCTGTCGGTCGGGCAATCCTGGAACAGCGAATCCAGATGCGGCGATTCCAGGATTCGGTCATTCGCCTCCGTTGCCATCTCTTCTCAGGTTGTAGCAGGAATCGATCCAATATGCAAGCTAGATTGCACATGCTTGCAAGAATTCGCAGCTTTTTTCAAGTTCTCTCGTCTGTTCGCATCCTCTCGCGGCTGTTCGTGCCAGCGGCCGGAGCTATTGGCAGCTCAGACCTGTAGTGGAACATAAAGGAAGGCCCAGGTTCGCGAGCGATTTTTCTTGATCAAGTCGTTGATTCGCAGTAGTATAGCAATACAGTGCAATCTAGCTTGCACACTGGATATCATCCGTATGCTGGAAGGAGACTCTGGACCATGCCGAAGAGTTGCCGATTTGAACTGCTGCTGCCACCGGATCTGCATGCAACGCTGAAGGAAACCGCCCATTCTCGAGGATTCGCCTCGGTCAACGCGTTTATCAGGAGCGCCGTACAGAACGAGTTGCGACATGGAGAGACGGCGTTGGACCGTACCGAGCAGAACATCGCCGCGAGCATCGACCGGCTCGTCAAGGAGATTCGGGCCCTGCATACCGCGCAGCAGGCGGCCTTCGCCCTGACCGACAGCCTGGCTCGCCTGTTTTTGACATGCGTCCCCGAACCGCCGCAAGAGATCCTGGACCAGGCGAGGCGGCGAGCGAAGCTCCGGTATGACCGTTTCCTTCGATCCGTGGCTCAGAACATGACGGCGGATTCTCGTGCCACCCTCGCGGAGCTAGCGGACCGTGCCTGAAGAACGTTCGTTCCGGCTCCGCCCCCGCCGGCCCCGGCGGCAAATGAAGGATGAGAGCAAGGCCTGGTCCAAGGCCTTCAAGGGGTTGATGCACATCGCCCGCATGACAACCAAGCCATCGGCAGCGAGGCGGAAAAGGGGCAGCTTCGGCGGAGGCTCACGCCACAGCGCCATTCGCCAACGCTGTGCCATCCGCGTCACCTATTCCCCGAACCGGATTCGCGGGCAATGGGCCGCCCACGGCCGCTACATCATGCGCGAGAGCGCAACGCGTGGCGATGGCAGCCGCGGCGCCGGATTCACCACCACCGGTGAGGGCGTCGATATCGCGAAGACCCTGGACGGCTGGCAGAAGTCCGGCGACCCACGGTTGTTCAAGTTGATCGTTTCACCGGAGTTCGGCGAACGGGTGGACCTCCGGCGGCACGTCCGCGACCTGATGGCCAGAATGGAGTTGGATCTGGCGGTTCCGCTCGAGTGGGTGGCTGTGGAGCACTTCAACACAGGTCACCCCCACGTTCACATTGCTTTACGCGGCGTCGCCGGCGATCGGCCGTTACGCATCGACCGCGCCTACATCAAGCACGGTATCCGCAAGCACGCCGAGGATCTCTGCACCGCGCAACTCGGCTTCCGCACTCAGGCCGACGCCCTGGAAGTAGAGCGCCGCGAGATTGACCAGCCCCGATTCACGTCCCTCGACAAAACAATCAGCCGCTCCCGAACCGACCCCACGCAACCATTCCTCGTAGAGTTAAACACCACGACAAATGGCTCCGAGTTCCATCGTTCCCGCCAGCACCACATCGCCGCAAGGCTCCGAACCCTCCAGACGATGGGCCTTGCTGATCCAGCAGGGCCACAGGCCTGGATCGTTAACGCGGATTTCGATGTGGCACTCCGGGCCATGCAGCGACAAAAGCATGCCCTCCGTCTCAATCTCCACCGGACTGAAGAGCCCGTCCACACGAACAGCATCTCTGCGAAGGGCCCAAACCGGCCACCGCGCCAACGATGATAATGGGAACCCAACAATGGCCCGCGTTCCGATTGCCAGATTCCCTCGCGGGGCCACTCCTCGTCAGTGCTGCGCTGCCCAACCAGTAATTTCGGTCCATCCGATGGCGAGACGGGTGCGCCAGATCGACACCCCCACCTCCTGGTTTAGAATCAAGAGTGAAGGGATGCCGGATACATCTAAACGCGAAGAGACACTTCGGGCCAGCGCCCAACCGGAGCGCGTGCGCGCTCGAAAGACCGATCCGTCCGCACTGGCGAGACTGTTTGACGAGTGGATGCAAGGTGATGAGGCCGAACAGCGGGAGACTTTCGCGGTGTTGCGCCGCTCCTTGGATGAGAACCGTCCGGCCGGCTACAAACTCTTCCCGTGAGCCTGATCGTTCTGCTGGATGCCGGTCCACTTGGAATGATCACGAATCCGAAAAGTTCTCCGGAAAACGAGGCATGCAAGAACTGGGTGGCGACCTTGGTTTCCAAGGGTGTCGACATCGTTATTCCGGAGATCGCCGACTACGAAGTGCGCCGGGAATTGCTCCGGGCAGGCAAGGACCGAGGTCTCGCTCGCCTCGACGCATTGAAGGGCCTGCTCGATTACGTGCCGATCACGACCCCGGTCATGCTGAAGGCCGCAGAGTTCTGGGCGACTGCCCGAAGGATGGGCCGGCAGTCCGCGGATGACGCTTCATTGGACGCAGACATGATCCTCGCCGCGCAGGCGGGCGCGCTGAACCGGAACGGCGATCAGCCGGTGATCGCGACTACGAACACCCGTCATCTCTCGTTGTTTTCGTCTGCGCGC
>CAYPUQ010000449.1:0-4848 GCA_964413655.1 uncultured Solibacteraceae bacterium
GTGCAGCGGTCGAGATTGTCGGAAAGCCGGAACTCGGCGGTCGCGCCGAGCGGATACCACTGCACGCGCGGCTGGTTACCGTCGTCGGAGTGGCCGGGCCAGCGGGCGGCGATAGCAGCGTGGCTGACGTTGAACGTCGGCGGGCCGGGACGCGGCGGCGTGAAGCCGTGAAACGTGACGGTGGTCTCAACTTCGTAATCGGTCCACGAATCGTCGCCGAAAGCGAGGACACGGTCGTAGTAAGGAGCGACGGTGCGGACGCCGTTACCGGTGAGCCGCCAAAGGCCGTCGACAATCTGCGCGGCGTCCTGGATGGACTTCAGTTTGTTCCACTCGATCGCATAGGGTAGCGGCCATTTCGGCGGCGCCCTGTAAGTGACGCGCACCGGCTTCGCGCAGAGGGGGTTTTGCCGTTCGTCGTGGGCGGTGATCTCGACGCGGTGATCACCAGGCGGAAGGATGCGGGCGTCGATCTCGATATTGAAATCGCCGGGCCGGGCCAGCCGCCGCCCGTCGGGGCCCAACGAAAGCTTCTGGAGCGAGCCTCCGTTCAGGGAATAGTGGAGTGCGGCCACACCCGCCGGCGGCTTGACGCGGCCGAGGATGTTGATCCAGCGCTGGGCGAGTCCGGGGCTGCCGAACCGCTGGTGGTCGCCGTACCAGACTTCGATGTCGCAAGAGGCGGAGAGGAATGCGGGAAGCAGGGCGATGAGCAGGGCAGAGCGCACCATGGGTCCAAGTTAACACCGCGGCTTCCAGGTGAAGCCGCAAACCGGTCATGGGCGTCGCGTTAGCGACACGTTTCATAACCAGGTCCATGTTCCGTTCCGGCCGCCGGGGATGTCAAAAACTGTCGCTTGCGATTGCGCACTACGCTCGGCTCCGCCGGACGCGCCTCCTTCCGATCCGGTACCATAACCAATCAGCAGGCTCTCCCATGAATCGACGCGAGCTTTTTCAGATTACGGGGTTGGCGGCGGCCGCGCCGCTGCCGATCGCTTCAGCCCAAGTCGCCGCCGTTGGCGCGGCGGGTTGGAAGCCGCGGGTATTCGACGACCACCAGAACGAGACGGTGAATGCGCTCACGGAGCTGATCATTCCAGCAACCGACACACCGGGCGCGAAGGCTGCGCTGGTCAATCGGTATCTTGATCTGCTGCTATCCGATGGTCCGGATCAGCAGCGGACCGGCTTTTTGGAAGGACTCGCTTGGCTGGACGGCCATGCGTTACGCCGGTACCGGCAGCCGTTCGTACGCTGCACGCCCGGGCAGCAGACGGCCATTCTCACAGAGTTGGAAGCGGCGCGGGAGGGTGAACTGGCGCCGGGCAACCGCTTCTTCCGATTCGCCAAGTCGATGACGGCGCGCATCTACTACGCCACTGAGATCGGCTTCAAGGAGTTGAACAAAGGCGGACGCGTGCCCTCCACCTACGCCTGCCGCACCTGACGCCGGGCAGGCCCGATGGCGCCGGCGTCTCCGACACTTCGCCGCGAACTGGGTCTCCGCGACCTGGTTCTCTTTAACATTTCCGCCATCCTCGGCATCCGTTGGATCGCGTCCGCCGCTCACGCCGGGCCCGGCTCGGTATCCCTCTGGATTGCCGCCAACTTCTGTTTCTTCATCCCCTCGGCGCTGGTGGTGGCGGCGCTCGCGCGCCGGTATCCGGGCGAGGGGGGCCTGTACGTCTGGGCGCGCGCCGCCTTCGGTGAGTGGCACGGGTTCCTGTGCGCCTGGTGCTACTGGTTCGCGGTGCTGACCTTCTTCCCAGGTCTGCTCGTCTTCTTCGTGAGCATGGCGGCGGAGGCGATGGGAGAGGCGGGCCGCGGTCTGACGTCGACTGGGGCGGTTGTGGCGATCTCGGTGGTTGCGCTATGGACGGTGACGCTGCTGAACGTCCGCGGCCTCCGTCTCGGCAAGTGGCTTTCGAATACGGGCGCGACGGCGATCTCGACCGCCGCCGCAATTCTGATCGCGCTTGGCCTGGTTCACTGGCTGCGCGGGGGATCGGCCACTACGCTTGATATTCTGCCGAGCTGGGATGCCGATACGGTGAACTTCTGGCCGCAGTTGGCGTTCGCGTTCGTGGGGCTGGAACTGGCCGCGATCCTCGGCGGCGAGATTCGCGACCCCGACCGCAACATCCCGCGGGCGGCCTTGCTGAGCGGCGCGGCCGTGACCTTCTTCTATATCGCTGGAACGCTGGCCATTCTCGCGACGATGCGGCCCGAGGAAGTGAACGTCATCAGCGGAATCGCCGGCGCCGCGTCGCTGGCGGGCCGGCAGATCTCGTTTCCGGCGGCCGGCGCGGTGGTGGCGCTACTGGTGGCGGTTGGAGCGGCGGGGCAGATCGGCACATTCATGGCGGGCGCGTCGCGGCTGCCCTACGTGCTCGGCGTGGACCGGTTTCTTCCGGACAGTTTCGCGCGGCTGCATCCTCGCTGGGGCACGCCGTGGTACTCGCTGCTGTGGCAGGGCGCGTTCTGCTCGATCTTCCTGCTACTGATGCAGGCCGGCGAAAACCTGCGCGGCGCCTATCAGCTTCTGGTGGACATGGCGGTCATTACCACGCTGCTGCCGCTGGTTTACATGTACGCGGCGGCGTGGCGGCTCGTGCCGCGACTGCGGCTGGCCGCCGCCTCCGGTCTTCTTGTTACGCTCGTGGGGATCGCGCTGTCGTTTGTGCCGCCGGCCGGGGTCGCTTCGGTCTGGCTGTTTGAGCTGAAGCTGGCGGGAGGAACCGTCGTGCTTCTCGGCGCCGCGCGCTGGTGGTATGCTCGCTGCACGCGATCCGGGGTCCGATGACAACCTATCCCGATTCCGTCGAGTTTCTCTATGCTCTCGGCAACGAGATCAAGACCTTCAAACTCGGCCTGGCGCGGATCGAGGGATTGCTGGAGGCCCTCGGGCATCCGGAACGCGCCTGCCGCTATGTTCATGTCGCCGGCACGAACGGCAAGGGCTCCACCTGCGCGATGATCGAGTCGGCACTCCGTGCATCGGGCCGGCGAACGGGGCTGTTCACCTCGCCTCACCTGGTGGAGCCGACCGAGCGCATCCGGATTGACGGTGTCCCGGTGACCCGGGACCGGTTCGCTGCCGCGTTTGCCGTGGTCCACGAAAGAGCGATGGAGTTGCTCGACCGCGAAGAGATCGACGTCCACCCTACTTACTTCGAGACCGTGACTGCGATGGCCTTCGTCGTGTTCCGCGACTTCGCCGCGGAGATGGTGGTACTTGAGGTGGGCCTCGGCGGGCGTCTGGACGCCACCAACGTGGTGATGCCGGACCTGTGCGTCATCACTCCGATCGACTACGATCACGAAGCTTGGCTGGGCAACGATCTGCGCACTATCGCGGGCGAGAAAGCGGGCATCCTGAAGCACGGTGTTCCGGCGGTGTTCGCCCGCCAGCCCGCCGAAGCGCTGGCACGGCTGCGGGAAACCGCCGCCGAATGCGACGCTCCGGCGCGTCAAACCTCGGACTGGACGGTTGTGGACGTAGAGCTGAATCCGCGCGGGTGCCGGTTCACCACACGCGGGCCGGCGGTTCTCCGGATCGAATGTCCACTGGCCGGCGAGCACCAGGTGGAGAACGCGCTGGCCGCCTTAGCGGCGCTCCATGCCCTCGGCGTTCCGTCCCGTGCGATCGAAGACGGCATCCGCGGCACGCAATGGCCGGGCCGTCTCGAGCGTGTCGCCGCGCAGCCCGAGATCATTCTCGACGGCGCTCACAATCCGGCCGGCGTGCGCTCGCTTGCCGCCTATATCTCGCGCTTCTACGCGGATCGGCGCGTCCGGATTATCTATGGGTCGATGCGCGATAAGTCCATCGACGAAACCGCCGATGCGTTGTCCTCGGTGGCGGCCGAGATCATTGTGACGGCGCCCGATTCGCCGCGGGCGCTCCGTCCGGAGGTGCTTCTGTCCCACTTTCCGCCGGGACGGGCACGCGCCGCTCCGCGCCTGGCCGATGCGCTCTCGCTGTTGCGCGACAGCACACCCGAGGAAGTGGTCTTCATCACGGGGTCGCTGCTGCTGGTGGGCGAGGCACGCGCGCTGCTCGTACAATAGAAGAACACGCCGGGGCGAACTCGAGTCATGCTGCGCGCAGTGATAAATAACGTTCTCGCGATCCCTTTGTTTCTCGGATTCTACCTGCACGATGCGCTGGCGACGCTGTTCCGGAGGCGGGGGCACACGCACTATCGAATCGGCCGGAACTGGTCGCGGGCGCTACTCAAGGCCAGCGGGGTCCGGCTGACCGTCAAGACCCACCAGCTACTCGATCCGGCGCGGCAGTACGTGTTCGTCAGCAACCATCTGAGTTATCTGGACACGCCAGTAATGTACGCGGCGTTGCCGGCGCCGTTTCGTTTCATCGCGCGCAGCAACCTGTTCCGGCTTCCGATTATCGGCGCCCACCTCCGCCATGGCGGCCATCTCGGCATCGAGCGGGAAGACGGCCGCAGCGCGATCCGCACGTTGGCCGAGGCTGCGCGAGTGATCGCGGCGCGGAAGGTGTCGATCCTGATTTTTGCCGAGGGTACGCGTTCGCGCGGCGGGTTGCAGGCGTTCCGAAGCGGCGCGTCGTGGCTGGCGTTGAAGGCGGGGGTCGATCTGGTTCCCGTGGCCGTTCGCGGCACCAACCATGTTTTGGCTCGCGGCTCGCGGCTGATTCGCTCGGCGCCGGTCGAAGTAACACTCGGGGAGCCGATCTCCGTGGCCGGCTTGACGATGCAGGATCGCGACCACCTGACAACGCTTCTGCAGGAGCGAGTGGCCGTTCTGCTCGGGAATGTGAGCGCCGCCGTGCATGCGCGGGCCGAATCGCCTATACTCTGACGT
>CAYPUQ010000450.1:0-4815 GCA_964413655.1 uncultured Solibacteraceae bacterium
GGGGTGCTACCCACACACACGCACTCAAGAGTTTCAGCGCCAAGCCATAACGGTCGCTAACCCAGGGCTTGCGCCAGGAGCAGGCGAGCCTTTTGCCAGTCGCGGCGGACAGTTCGCTCCGTCAGACCGAGTGCCGTGGCTATCTCGGGGTCGGTCATACCCCCGAAATAGCGCATCTCCACCACACGGGCCAGGCGCGTATCAATAGTTTCGAGTTCATCGAGTGCCCGATGCACGGCGAGGATCTGCTCCTCAGCCGCGGTCGGTTTGTACTCTGCCGCCTCCGATATTCCAGCCCTCTTCACGCTTCCGCCGTGACGAAGAGCACACCGCCGGCGGATGGCGTCCACAATGATATTCCGCATGACACGCGATGCATAGTTGAGAAACCGCGGCCACTCTTCGGCCCCCATGTTGCCAGACTCGATGAGCCGTATGTAGAACTCGTGCACCAAGGATGTGGTGTCGAGCAGGGTGTCGCGGCCCGCGCGGAGCCTGGCATGAGCGATGGATCGCAGTTGCGGATAGAACGAGGAAAAGGACGGGGAAGCGCCCACGCCGGTAACGGCCGGATCCGCGGGGCCGCTAAACCCATCCATGGCGTCATTGTATTTCATTCACGTATTTCCTCACCGCACTTGGCAAAAGGCCGGACGAACCGGAGGGCGCGCGGACAGGTCCGAGTGCAAACGTAGTTCAATGGGACGAAGACCCGGCGCTCCGTCGTTGCTTCACCGCGGCCGTGACCTCCGCGAAGCCGGGCCGCTGGCGGACGGCGGCGAAAGCTGGGTCGCGGAGGACGGCGGCGTCACGGAATCCGGCCACCACCGCCTGCTGTAAGGCTTCCAGGGCATGCTGCTCTTCGGCGGCGCATGCAAAGTACTTCGCTTGGGCATATAAGGCGACGGCCGGGAGAGTGGGCGCGGTAGTTTCTTGAAGCTCAGCCGCCAGTCGGCGCTCAGCTTCGGCCTCTTCGCGCGAACCTTGCTCAGCCAATGTGCATGCTCTGGCCCAGTGGGCTTCCGCCGAGAGATGAGGGTCCTTCGCAACCAGTGGATCGGCCAGCACGCGCTCAGTGTGCTCCAGCGACTTCTGTAGCCGGCCAGACAAACGGTCAAGGTCTGCCAGCAGTAGCCGGGTCGTTAGCAGCGCCTTTTTCGCCTCGGCGCTTTCGGGGGAGAGAGTCAGCAAAGCCTCCCAAACAGCCCGGGCCTCCGCGCGGCGGTCCCGCAGCAGGAGAAACAGTCCCCGGCTGTTCTCCGCCGTTACTCTCAAAGCATGCGCCGGACCGAGGCTGCGGCGAAAGATGTCGAGTGCCTTTTCCACTTGGGCGAGCGCTTCCTCTTCCTCCCCGAGCCTGACCGTGGTGCGGGCCAGGTTCAACCGAATCGCGCCGATCGCCGGATGATCGGGGCCGAGCACTCGAGACGACAGATCGAGATCGCGCTGCCCCAGTTCCAGCGCGCGCTCATAATTTCCAAGTTCCTCGTGGGCAATCGCCAGGTTGCCCAGGATTCCGCCAACACGGTGATCGTTTTCGCCGTGGAACTTGGCAACCATCGGTAGCGCCTTCTCGAAGCTGTCGCGTGCCTCTTCATACCGGCGGGCATGCAGGTGGAGGGAGCCGATGTTAGAGAGTACGATTCCGGCGTCACCACGCTCCTCGCCGTGGGCTGCCACGAGCAGGCCGTAAGTCCGGCCATACAGCCCTAAGGCCTCCTCGGGGTCGCGGGCGCGCACGAGGATTGCCAGACCGTTCAGGGCGGGGCCCAAGTCGATGTGGTTTGGGCCGAGCGTACGTTCGAGGATGCCGATTGCTTCGCGGAACTCGCTTTCAGCCTGGGTCACGTCGCCCGTGAGGCGGTGCAAGTTCGCCCGCCGGTGCAGAGCGATGGCCAGTTCCCGGTTGCCCTTGTCGCCCAACTTCCGCGCAAGCGTCACTGCCTCTTCGAGCGGTCGATCCGCTTCGGAATACAAACCAAGATTCGTGTAGACGTAGCCGACCGTGCGGAGCAGGCGCGCCTGAACGAGAGGTTCGTCCGCGAGTTCGCCTCGAATCCGTTGGGCTCCTCGTTCCAGGATCTCCCGGGCGGTCAGTTCGCGGCCCTTTGCTTCTTCGGGCGTCGAGCTTTCGAATAGGCCGGCCAGGAACCCCGAGACGCGCTCGGCAGTGGCCGCCTCGGCGCGCGCGGTTTCGGCGGCGGCGCGGGCTTCGGCTTCCGCCTCGCGAGCTCGCAGCAGACCCACCGTTGCACCGGCTGTGCCGGCCGTGAGCGCCAACACAACGAGTACCGCCGCCGCCACGCCGGCGCGGTGGCGGCGAACGAACTTGGCCACTCGATACGCGGCGCCGGGCGGACCCGCCTCGACGGGTTCGTGCCGCAAGTAGCGGACGAGATCCGCGTGAAGAGCCGCCGCCGACTCATAGCGTTGCTCGCGATTCTTGGCGAGAGACTTCAGGACGATCCAATCGAGATCGCCACGGAGCTCCCTTCGCAGCGGCGGCTCCGCCACTGCTTCGCTCGGCCGCGCCGGTTCAATCTGCAGGATCGCGTCTTCCAATGCGGCGCGCGAATCACGCTTGAGCCTGTAAGGCCGCTGGCCGGTCAACAACTCGTAGAGAACTACACCCAGCGAATAGACATCCGAGGCCGCCCCGATCGGTGTGCCCGCAATCTGCTCGGGCGACGCGTAGTCCGGCGTGAGTGCCGGGCCGAACGCCTCTGTCAGTTCGGTTTCGCTAGCTTGGCCCTCCTCAAGCAACTTAGCGATGCCGAAGTCAAGCAGCCGTACCTGGCCGTCCTTGCCCGCCAGAATGTTCGACGGCTTGAGGTCGCGGTGAACCACGAGCTGCGAGTGAGCATGAGCCACGGCGTTCAGCACCTGCAGGAAGACGGCGAGCCGGCCCCCTACATCGAGGTTTTCCTCCCGGCAGTATTCATCGATTCGGCGGCCCTCGACGTATTCGAGAGCCAGATAGGGCTGGCCGTCGGACGTGAGACCTGCATCGTAGAGCCGGGCGATGTTGGGATGGTTCAGACTGGCAAGTATCCGGCGCTCGCGCGCCATCCGTTCCGCGAGCGCATTCCGCCTCCAAAGCCCTCGCGGCAGTTTCAGCGCCACCGGACGATCGATCATGCCGTCGGCGCGGGTGGCCAGCCACACCGTTCCCATGCCGCCCTCGCCCAATTCGCTTTGCAGGAGGTAAGGGCCGATGGTATCGCCGGAGCGGTGCGGCGTCCCTCGGACGTCTTGGGTGCCTATGAATTCAGTCTCGATTCCGGGGATGGTGCCCGGAAACCCTGCAGTCCCCTCCGCTCCGGCACGAAGCAGGAGATCGCGGAGACGTGGCTTCAATTCTTCGTACTCGGGTCCAAGCCTCTCAAGCCACGGCATCCGATCGGGGACGGGCAGGTCCAGGGCATCATCGAGCAGGCGGCTGAGAACGGCCCAAGTGGCGGCATCGATTGTGAAGACTTGCATGGAGCGATCCTTTGTCAGCCGCGCATGACCGGAATTCGAGTCGCGCTACAAATTGGATTCATCATAGCGCCGCTGCCGCGCATCGTGCGTTGGGCTCTCGGCGCCATTCCTCCGAGCCGCGAAGCGGGCGCGCCGTGCCTGCCGCCCGCGTGTTCGTAGGAAAGTGTGTCCGCTTTCTCTTCCGTTTCACGTTCCTGATGGTGGCGGGGCGGAAGCCAGCCACTGGTTACGTCAGACCGTCAAATCAATCAAAACAACAAACAGAGGAGGGCTCGCATGAGCAAAGTTGGTGTCAACATTGAAAGCGTTCAGGTGATTGAAGGTCAAGGCGCCGTGGAAGGCGACTTTGAACTACGGGTGCAGGTGCAGGAAGGCAACAACCAAGTCGTTTGGCCGTCGCTGAATTCCTGGGTCAAGGTGCAGAAGAACGGACCACCGGAAACCGTCAATCGGCGTATCGCGGTGTACCCGGTGAACTCCGGCACCCTGAGCAAGCGATTCACGATTGACGTCACGGAGGTCGATGGTGGCGCCCTCGGAAAGGACAATGTCGGCCAGGGTACCTTGACGTTCGACCTGACGCCGGACATGGCTCCGCAGGTGAAGTCCGCAACGATCGCTCTGAAACGTCCCAACATGAAGAAGTATAACGGCAAGGTTAAGGTCACGCTGGCCGCGCAGCGGGTGTGATCCGGTGGTGCCGCGGCACGCGTGCGCCACGGAGGCGCGACAGGTCGCGGCATCTCCTGAACCATTGTGACGTGATTTCTCGACAACTGAGAGGTGAGAATGACGACGCAGTTCAATCGAAATCATCACGCGATCGCGCGGTGGTTAATAACGGCGATCTGCATCTGTTTCGGGTCGATGCAAGCCCATGCCACTATCTTGACTTTCGACCAGACCCGCGAATCCGGCGTGGTGATTCCAACGATCAGCGGCCGCCCGGTTCAGCAGGATTACGGAGATCGCGTGGCCGGGTCGCCACAAGCGGTCGCCGGCGGTCAATTCACGTACGGCATCGGCGGCGAGGGTTTCACTCCCAATATCCTGATCGAATACTCCGTGGAGGCGCTCCCATCGGGCGGGGTCTCGCTTTGGGCGGACGGATATGGCGACCTCACGAACGTTCTGTTCGGCAATCAGCACTCGAACGTGCTGCGCGTGCAATGATGGAGTGGCCGGGATCAGCGTGATCAGCGGCTCCCGCCTCGTCGCCGAAATTGGGGTCGACAGGAGGCCGTATCCCCGCGCCGCTCATCTGGCCAGTTGGGCCCCCCTGTGTCCGGGACACGAGGAAAGCGCGGGCCAGCGGCGGAGCGGGCGCACCCG
>CAYPUQ010000451.1:0-4800 GCA_964413655.1 uncultured Solibacteraceae bacterium
GATTCCCCTTATGTGTTTGTCCGCGCACGGCCGGACTGCCGGCGGCTCAGCTTCGCATATTCGTAATGATCTTCGTGATGTCGTTGTACAGCACGAAGACCACCACCATCATCAGGAAGACAAAGCCGAGCTTGATCACGGTTTCCTTCACCTGAAGACTCAGTTCGCGGCGCGTCACCATCTCTACCAGCAGCAGCAGGATCACGCCGCCGTCGAGCACCGGGATAGGCAGCAGGTTGAAGATCGCCAGATTCAGGCTCACCAGAGCCATCAGCATGATGAACGAGGCCGGGCCCTCGCGGGCGGCGTCACGCGAGACCTGCGCGATGCGAATGGGTCCTTCGATGGCTTTCGGCGACAGCCGCTGTTCCACCAGGCCGCGGAGTACCGTAAAAATCAGCCCCGCGCTCTTGATGTTGTAGCGCACCGATTCGGTCAGAGCGTCGGCCACGCCAAGTTGCGTGATCGTGACCGGCGGGCGGAGGGAAACCCCGATCATCCAGGTCATCTCGCCGTTCAGATCGCGCTGCTGCGGCTGCAGCGTGACGGTGTGTTCCTCGTCATCGCGCAGATAGGTCAGATCGACCGTCCGGCCTTCGCTGCGCTTGATCATTTCGATCAGCCGGAAGCTCGAACGGATCGGTGTGTCGTTGACTGCCAGGACGATATCGCCGCGCTGCAGCCCTTTCTTGGCGGCATCCATGTCCGGCGACACATCGGCGATCTGCACCTGGCTCTGCTCCATCCAGCCCGCCATACCGACACTGGTCCTCGGATCGAACTTCGGCCGGACGGCCAGGGCGATCTCCTGCCCGTCGCGCTCCACCTTGACCGGCAGATCGCGGTCGGCGCTCTGGATCTCCCGCAGCGTGATTTGTTCCCAGGTGGGATAGCGGACACCCTCGACTTCAACGATCCGGTCGCCCTCTTTGATGCCCGCCTGCGCGGCCGGCGAATCGGCTAGCACCAGGCCCACTACGCCGGGCGCGGGCGGCTCGGCCACCTTCGGGTAGTGGAACATGAACAAGCCGGTCAGCAGTGCAACCGCCAGGATAATGTTCATGAACGGGCCGGCGAAAGCAATGATGAGCCGCTGCCACCGCGGTTTGCCCACGAATGAGCGCGGGTCGGCGGTCGGCTCGTCGGTGACCTGCTCGCCCATCATCTTGACGTAGCCGCCGAACGGGATGGCCGAGACGCGGAAGTCCGTTTCCCCGCGCCGGTACCCGAATAGCCTGGGACCGAACCCGAAACTGAAAGTTTCGACGCGGACGTCGAAATAGACCGCGGCCCAGTAGTGTCCGAGTTCGTGGATGAGGATCATCACGCCGATGAGGACGAGAAGCCAGCCGATGTATGGAAAGAATTCAAACATTGCCTATGCCTTTATGAGCGATTCCGGTGCGGTTTGCAAGCCCGCCCGCGCGGCCGCGATTCCGCGCGCCACCTCTCGCGAGTTTCGGTCGATCTCCAGAAGTTGATCCACCGATTCCGCGTCGCGCGGCTCCACGCGGTTCAGCGTCTCCTCCACCACCCCGGCGATGGCCGGAAACGGGATCTCCTCCCGCAGAAAAGCCTCCACCGCCACCTCGTCGGCCGCGTTGAGCGTGCACGTTGCCGATCCGCCCGCCCGCTGGGCCTCGTAGGCGAGCCGGAGCAGGGGGAACTTCTCCAGGTCGGGCGGATGAAACTCCATCACCCGGCTGGCCGACCAGTCCATTCGCGGAACCGGCGCATCGAGCCGTTCCGGGTAGGTCATTGCGTATTGAATCGGCATCCGCATGTCGGTGGTCGAGAGCTGAGCCAGCACACTGCCGTCGGAAAACTCCACCAGCGCGTGCACAGAGGACTGGGGATGGACGACAACGTCTACCTCGTCCGGCGCGAAATCGAAAAGCCAGCACGCCTCGATCACTTCAAAGCCCTTGTTCATCAATGTCGCGGAATCGATCGTAATCCGTTTGCCCATTTTCCAAGTCGGATGGTTGAGCGCCTCGGCCGGGCTTACGGCCGCCAGTTCGTGCTTCGGTTTCTGCCGGAACGGCCCCCCCGAAGCGGTGAGGATCAGCCTCAAGACCTCCGATCGCCGGCCCGCCCGCAGGCACTGGTGAGCGCCATTGTGCTCGCTATCGACGGGGATGATCTCGGCGCCCGACTGTCGCGCGGCCTCCATTACCATTTTGCCACCGGCTACCAGTGTCTCCTTGTTGGCCAACCCGATTCGTTTACCCAATCGCGCCGCCTCGTAGGTAGCTTCGAGGCCGGCAACGCCGACAATCGCCGACATGACGAAACCGGCCTCCGGCTGCGTCGCGGCCTGAACCGGACCGCGAGGACCACACTCGATTTGCGGCCAGCCGGACCTTTCCATGCCCATCTCCGCCAACACTTTGGTTAGACTCGCTCGCACCGCTTCGGTTTCAACCACCGCCAACTCCGGCCGAAATTCCACAATCTGCCTGGCCAATAACGCGGCATTGCGTCCCGCGACGAGCGCAAAAACGCCAAAGAGGCCGTTGAGACCGCGCACCACGTCGAGCGTGTTGACTCCGATGGACCCTGTTGATCCGAGAACCGTAATCCTGTGCATCGCGGGAGGCTGCGGCCGGTGGGGGACCGCTTCCACATCCTACCACCTTGGATTCGTGCTACGCCCGGATGGATGCCGCCATGGCCACAATGAGCCCTGCTTATCCATCGGCTGGAAGGAATCAATCGGTTACGGGAAAAGAAGAAATGACCCAGAGGGCGCCGGGGAGGATTGCTTCAGGGGTCTATTAAAGTGAGGTTAGTCTCGCTTTGGTGGGAGTTGCCTCCCCGGCTTAATTCCAATTCTAGTATATGAATTCCCGGATTGCAACAAAAATCTGTATCTCGTTGCTATTTTTTGACTTCCACTCCGACGATCTCTTCTAACACTTTGATTGTAGAGCAGATATCCTCATCTCCATATCCTCGGGCGATCGCCGAACGGAACATTTGCTGGGTCAAACCGGTCAGTGGAAGCGGAACTTCCTGCTCTGCGGCCGACTCCACCATCAGCCCAATGTCCTTATGCATCCATTTGACGGAGAAATTGGTGGAGAAGTCGCGGCGGAAGACATAAGGCGCCTTAAAGGCGATCAGGCCGCTCTTGGCGGCGCTGTTGTTAAGGATATCGAGCATCAGCTCCGGATCGACCCCGGCCTTGGTGCTGAGCACCAGCCCCTCGTTGAACGCCTGCAACAGGTTGGAGAGGATCAGGTTCTGGGTCAACTTAGCGTGGAGACCGAGCGGATGACGGCCGCAATAATAGAGCTGTTTGCCCATCGGTTCGAAGAAAGCGCGGGTCTTTTCGAAGACCCCCTGGTCGCCGCCGACCATAAAGGTCAGGGTCCCCCCCTCGGCCCCCGGCCTCGATCCGGTACACGGCGCCCCCAGGAAGTCGATCCCTTTGGCTTTCAACGCCTCGGCGATCCGGGCGCTGCTCGACGGTGACACGGTGCTCGCGTCCACGATGACCGTGCCGGGTTCCGCGCCGGCGGCCAGACCATTATCGCCGAGGATGACCTGCTCGGACATGGCGCTGTCGCCAACGCAAAGGAAAATGCATTCGGCGCTCTCGGCCACCTGGCGCGGCGACTCGCACGCCGTCGCACTCGCCTCCTCCTCCGCCAGTTTCCGGGCTTTGGCGGCCGTATGAGACCAGACGGCCACGTCGTGACCGGCGCGGACCAGGTTGCGCGCCATGGGATAGCCCATAATGCCAAGTCCGAGGAAACCTAGTTTTGCCATTCTTCTCTTCTCTCCTGTCTGTGCGCGAACGATTCGACCGGTGCGGCCTGGTTTGGACGAACTGACATTGTACTGGAAGCCTTCCCTACGGGACAATGCGCGGCGTGAAGCCGATGAAGCCGAAGGTATTGATTACGCGGCGGGTCTTTCCGGAAAGCGGTGGTACTGTTGCAGTGCCAGTTTGAAGTGGATGCGGTGGACACCGACGAGGGTCTGAACCGCGAAGAACTGGTCGCCTGGGCGGCGGACTGCCACGGGAATCGTCAGCCAGTTGAACTTGACCGATCGCATCGATGCGGAGGTGATCGAGTCGTTGCCGCGAACCCTGGTGATCTCCAACGTGGCGGTCGGTTATCGACGTCAACCCGGCAACCCGAAAGCGGATCTACGTCACGAGCAGGCCAGATATCCTGACCGGGACCACGGCGGACTTCGCCTTCGCAATGCTACTGGCCGCCGCGCGGCGGGCGCAAGGTTTCTCAATGCGGATCGTCTACAACGACGAGCGGAGAAGCGCCCTCGGAGGTGGAGCGGGACCTCCGGTTGACCTTCGCTTTGAAGGAAGAGTTACTGCGCGACGCCGGCTTCGTCAGTGTCGATGTTCCGCTGACCGAATCTACGCCCAACCTGATCGGCGCGCCGGAGTTGAAATCGATGAAGCCGCCTCGTCGCGGCGCAGCGCAGTGGATCGGCGCTGCCGGCCTGGACGTTTTCGAGAAGGAGCCGGAAGTTCATCCCAATCTCCTAAGCCTGCCCAGCGCGGCGCTGGTGCCGCACATCGCCAGTTCATCGGTCGACACGCGCAGTAAGGATGTGCCTCATGGCCGCCGAGAACGTGGTGAGGCGCTCAACGGCCGCCGTCCGCCGAACCTGGCTGAATCCATCGCTCGTCTGAACCCGTTGCGCCCCCGCCTGGTAATTCGTTAGCTTGGGAGTGGAGGAATGGCCGAGTGGTTTAAGGCGGCGGTCTTGAAAACCGCAGTGGTCGGAAGGCCACCGGGGGTTCGAATCCCTCTTCCTCCGCCA
>CAYPUQ010000452.1:0-4791 GCA_964413655.1 uncultured Solibacteraceae bacterium
ATCCACGCCCGAACGGTCCGCCTCCCTGGGAGCCGAACCCGCGAGCTATACGACATCGTGGCCATTCACCGGGTTGCCGATTAATCGATTACTGCCGGATAGAATGGGGACACAGCGGTAAAAAAAGTGATCCGTCATCAGTTAGCGCCACAGGATGCTGGAAGGTGCCGATGAACTCGATCGGCAACAGAGCGTGTTCCACGTCTATCTGATGCTCCTTCCGGCTTTCTTGATCGCGCTTGATCCGACACTGGCGATCTCCCAGTACGCCAAGAAGCACTGGCAGGTCGAACAAGGGCTGCCGCAGAACTACGTGACTTTCCATTGCGCAGAAACAGAGTGGGCTGCTGGTGGTGGGAACATCGGGTGGCGTGGCCCGCTTCGACGGGCTTGCTTTCGAACCCGTCGTGTTAGACTCGTTAGACTCGGCAATCGGCCTGACTCGGGAATGGATCAACGCCGTGGCCACCACCCCCGAAGGTACGCTTTGGATCGCAACGCCCGACGCGGGCCTCTTCGTTCAGGCCGAAGGACGCTCTGCGCTGTCGTCGGACCCCAGCCGGCGCGGCATCAGTTCGCTTCTTGTCAGCGGCGGCGGGGCGCTCGCCGGAATCGGACCGGGGTTTGGCGGCTCGGCGTCAACGGCTTAGTGCGCCTCTCCGACTCCGGGGGCGGAGACCTCAGTTGGCAGAGAATCATCGAGATGCCTGATGGTGCGGTTGTTGGCCCTGCTCCGCCCAAGCCTTGTTGAGATTCGAGATGCCGTGAGCCGTCTGCTGGTCCGGATGGACGATGCCCTGGGCCGGCCGGTTTCGCTCCACCTCGGCGGCGAGGAGCGCCTATATGTCGGGACCACACGAGGCCTGTTCCCGTCGGTTCGGGCCGTCTCAGGGCCATCGCCCGGCGTGGCCGGTCCCGTTGTCAACATCGTGGAGGATCGTGACGGAGTGGTCTGGGCCGCGACATGGGGGCGCGGCCTTTGTCGAGTCGCGAAGGGAAAAGCCGAGCAATAGACCAGCGCCGACGGACTGCCCGACGATTTCGTTCACTCCCTGTTCGAAGATAACGAAGGCAATCTGTGGATCGGCAGCCGAGCTGGTCTCAGCCGGTGGCGGAGCGGACCCATCGTGCCTTACGGACCTCCGGAAGGACTTAGTGCCCAGTTCATCTCCACCGTCGCCGGCGGCGCCGGGGACGCTATATGGGTCGGCACCAGGGAAGCGGCCTGCATCTCCTGCGGCAGGGCGTGTTCGAACGCCAAAATCTGCCCGGCGGAGACCTTACGAACCTGATTCGCACGATGGCTTTCGCACCGGACGGCAGTTTCTGGCATAGCGACTTTTACGGCCTCACACGCTCTACGGGCGGCAGGAGAACGAACTACACTGGTGAGCAACTCGGTCGCCCGCCAAGCACTCACGCGATGATCTTCGACCGGCGGGCGCGGCTGTGGCTGGGCAACCTGGATGGGCTGCTCGAGTATCCGCAAGGCCTGATCAACGCGCCGGGTATTTCACACCTTCCGAATCGGGCAGTGCGCTGTCTACTCGAAACTCGGGACGGGGCCGTCTGGGCCGGTACGAGGAAAGGCTTATATCGGATCGGTCGCGACGTAATGATTCCCATCACGAGCATGGCCCAACTGTGACCGGTCGGCGTGAAGTCTTGAGAGCCGGTGCGGCTTTGGTCGCAGCACCACTGTTCGCGGGTGTGGCAGCGGGCGCGCAGACTCCGCGTAAGTCCCGCCTGGGGAGTCCTCTTTCGAGAATCCGCGACCGGCCGCCGAGCGAGTTTACTTCGGCTCGGCGCCTTCGGTGGGCGCGATGCCGCGGCGTGGGCCTTCGGCGGGTTGGCCGCCGAGCGCGGCACGGGCGCCGGAGCGGATGAGCGTGGTTTCGCCGGGTCCCTGGAAGAAGGAGTAACCGGGCCGGTCGCGCCAGGCGAGGGGACCGGCGACCTTCTTGCCGGCCTTCAGGGTTGCCTCGCGGACGCGGCTCACCATCGCCTCATACTTCGGGTCGCCCTGGCGAAGGCCGGAGAAACTGCTCAGGTCGGTGCTGGCGACGAAGATCACGTCGACCTCGGGGATGGCGGCGAGTTGATCGGCGATCTCGACGCCGGCGGGGGACTCGACCATGGCCACGATCATGATGTTCTCATTGGCCGATTGGCGGTAATCGTCGCCCCAGAGGGCGCGATACTGGCCGCCGCCCTGGCTGCGGAGGCCGCGCGGCGGGTAGCTGGCAAACTTGATGGCGTTCTTCACCTTCTCGACGTTATCCACCATCGGGATGATGATCCCAAGCGCGCCAATGTCGGTGGCTTTCTGGATGTCGCCCTCGGTGGCGTCGGGGATACGAATGAACGGGATGGCCGCTGCGCCGCGGCACGCCCAGATCATGCGCGCCACCTCGGAATAGGTGAGGGCGCTGTGCTGCATCTCGATCCAGGTGAAGTCGAAGCCGGAGTTCGCCATGGCGCAGTAGGCGTCCGGATCCGAGAGGGACACGGTTCCACCCACTACCTGCTTGCTTTCCGCGAGCTTCTGCTTCACGGTGTTGTAGATTCGCGTCCGTCCCTGCTGCGCCTCGGCGGCAGGCGGAAGCGCCGTCAACAGCACCGCGTGAGCGACGGCGAACGTCAAAACCCGGCCGAAAGTCATCTTGATCTCCTTTGCCCGAAGTCTGGGGTTGAGTTTCTCGCGTTTGGGTGGCGCGCGTCAAGGGGGCAGACTGGACGAGGCGTCCGGCGCGGTCCAGGTGGAGCGACCCAACTATTTTTTTGAGAATTTAGACTGAAACTACTGGACTTTCCTTCCTACTCCATATAAACAGGTAGAGGGCTGCGCCGCTTAATCGACGGATACGGAGCGCCAACCGCCATAGCGCGGTTTTGGACAGAGGGAAGCGGGGCGCCGGTAGCGCGGCACGCCACCACCACCACAGAATCAGAAAGGACGACACTCAATATGGAACCATTCATTGGAGAAATCCGAATGTTCGGGGGCAATTTCGCGCCGAGAGGCTGGGCCTTCTGCGACGGACAATTGCTGCCGATTTCGCAGAACACGGCGCTGTTCTCGATTCTCGGCACGACGTTCGGAGGCAACGGGCAAACCACGTTTGCACTACCCGATCTGCGCGGGCGGGTTCCGCTTCACCCCGGGCAGGGCCCGGGATTAAGCCCTTATCAACTTGGTCAGAGCGCTGGAAGTGAATCGGTGACGCTGCAAACCGGCCAAATGCCGGCGCACACGCATCCGGCAACAGTGACCGTCCATGCCTCGGGGCGGGCCACTGCCGAGGACCCGTCGGGCGCGGTTCCGGCCACCACGAGTCAACCAGCCTACGGCGCGGCTCCATCCGAAGGGACGAACATGAACGCGGGTATGGCGACGGCCCAGGTTGCCCAGGCCGGCGGCAACCAGCCGCACGACAACCTCCAGCCTTACCTGGCGGTCAGTTTCATCATTGCGCTGGAAGGGATCTACCCGAGCCGCCAGTAAGAAGGTGACCGTCACCTGGCGCGATGAATTGCCGGCGGACGAGACGTTCGTCCGCCGGCTCATCGGCGAAACTGTCATCGAAGAATTAGGGGCGCGGGCTTGGCCGGCGTCATTGCGGGAACCGCTCGTAGAGATGCAGTCGAGGGCGCGGCGGCTGAATGCCGGAGCGGCCGGCCGGATCGTTCTGCTCGATGGCGAACCCGCTGGATGGCTGGCGGTCGCCGAGACGGAGGAGGAGATCCGGCTGGTGGACATTGTCATCGCGCCCGAGCATCGAGGCAAAGGCGCCGGATCGGTCCTGCTGTGCGAACTACTGGCGGCGGCCGACCAGAGCGGCAAACCGGTGCGGCTCAGCGTCCTGACCGGAAGTCCGGCCGTCCGGTTGTATGAGCGACTGGGATTCCGCCGGACGGGCGGAGACGAGGTGCGGCATTGGATGGAGCGTCCCGCTGACTCCAGGCTTACTGAACGTTGATGTGTCGCCGCCGGAGATTGCGCTGGGCGGGTCCGGCCGACGGGGCAACGACAGGGATGGTCGCCGAGGCGGCATAGGAGTCCGGCCCAAGGACTTCGACGAGTGCATCGCCGGTGCCAGTCCCAGCCGGAATCTCGGCGTTGATCTGGAGCAAGCCGGCGAGCGTCGGGGCGAGGCCCGCAAAATCGATCCGCGCCGGCCGGCCATCGATGAAAACGGACAGGGGGTTGACGATGATACTCAACGGACTGGCGGGCGCGGCATGGCCAGCCGGGACGGCTGGAAGCACCTCGCCGAGTCCGGTGACATAGAGGGCGACAATCTCGCCGGGCCGGGCCGGATTCGACGGTTCGACGAGCGAAGAGTCCGGGTGGAGCGCCGCGGCATCCCCAATCCCGCCGGGCGGTATGGTGAAGACACCCGGCGCCGTCCGATTCATGAAGACGGTCACCGCGTTCGAATTTTCTCCGTTATTCTCGACCTCGATGCGGGCGATGGACAGTTCGGTGTTGTAAGGCACAACCACGGAAATCTGAGTCGGGGCAACGGCGTAAACCGGCGCGCGCCGGCCATTGATGGTCACGCGGACGCCGCTCAGTTCTTCGGGAAATGGAAAAGCCGAGGCAACCTCAATTCCCGGCGCGAGCTTCGTGCCGTACAAAGTGATGAACTGCCCGCGCGCCAATCCAGTGGTAAACGGCGCTGAACTGGCCGCATTCACGACTCCGGCCGGGTTAAGAAACACGCCGGGACCGCTGAACTCGGGCGCTTTCAAGGCAAGGCTGATGCCGAGGTTCGGGCCGCGGCCGGA
>CAYPUQ010000453.1:0-4788 GCA_964413655.1 uncultured Solibacteraceae bacterium
ATCAGCGAGGAGCGGTCCCTTCGGGAACGGCGCTGGCGGCAGAACCGGACCCCGGCGTCGCCATGAGTGGCGACGCGGCACCCACGAGTGCGTGCGCCACGTGTTTTCAGCAATTTGCGGCAGGCGTCCGCTAAGTTCAGGCGCCGAGTTCGGCGCGGATGGTGTCGGCGATGCGGTGGGTGTGGCGTTCGACGGCTTCGACGGTGGGGCCTTCGACCATGACGCGGGCAAGTGGTTCGGTGCCGGAGAAGCGGACCAGAACGCGGCCGGATTCGCCGAATTCGCCGTTGGCGTCGCGGATCGCGGCTTGGACGGCGGGGAGATCCTCGATGGGCCGGCGCTCGCGGATGCGAACGTTGAGGAGCCGCTGGGGATAAGTGGGAAGGCCGGCGGTCAATTCGTCGAGCGACGCGCCGGCGTGGGTCATCGCTTCGAGGACGCGCAGAGCGGTCAGCATGCCGTCGCCGGTGGTGGCGTAATCGGTGAAGATGACGTGGCCGGATTGTTCGCCGCCAAGGTGCGCTTCCTGGCGGCGCATCTCTTCGAGGACATACTTATCGCCGACGGCGGTGCGCAACAGGCGGATTCCCTGGTCGCGCAGGGCGAGTTCCAGACCGAGGTTCGACATGACGGTAGCGACCACAAGCGGGCCGGCGCCGTTGCGAGTGAGCCGGCCAAGGCTGTGGAGGCGGCGGGCGCAAAGGTAGAGCACGGCGTCGCCATCGACGATGCGTCCGGAGGACGAGATGGCGATACAGCGGTCGGCGTCGCCGTCGAACGCGAACCCGGCGCCGGCGCCTAATCGGACCACGGCATCCTGAAGACCCTCGACATGGAGGCGCGCCGCAGTTGAGGTTGATATTGCGGCCGTCCGGTTCGCATTTGAGGGCGGCGACGTCGAGGCCGGCGCGGCGGAAGAGACTGGGCGCCAGGTGGGCGGCGGCGCCGTGAGCACGACGCGGTGAGGATGAAAAAAAGTGATCAGCAGCCGCGATTTCTCGTTGACGCCATTATACTGGCAGTATATACTGGCAGTATGAAAGGTGGTACTGGAAGATTATGGCAATTTCTGTTTCTGTAGGAGATGTCGAAGAGTTCGGATCAGGTATTTGGAAGGCTCGGCTCAGCCCCGATGACCTCCGGATATTGGGGACCGCGGAATCTCAGTTCGGTTCTCGAAGCGTATTGCTCGTACTCGAATGCGCAGACTTTGATCCTGATAATCGAACCCTTGCTTTCAATCCAAGTGCTGCACGGCTGTTGAACTTAGGAACCAGCGAGGATGTGCTGATCGTGGAAAGCGCCGCCAACGAAGTTTCGCACCAGGCGGAACAGCCTAGTCTCGGAGTTGGACGACTCGCGCCCGGAGACTCACGGTTTCTTGGGGGACTGCCGTCCGAACTTCGGGAACTTGGCGGTACAATGCTGCGAGCCGTACGTGCTCAGTTCGCAGGCGATCTAAAATACTTTGAGCGATCAGGCAAGTTCGTGGAGACTCCGGACAATTTCTGGACAGTGCGGATTCAACCCAGAGATTCATCGCTTCGGATCACGGTCCGTGGGAGGCCCGAAGGCTTCGACCAGCCTCTGTTATTAGCACTGAAGCCCGACATGACCGGATACTCCTCTTTCAAGTCGTCGTCGGCTACGCAAATCCCAGATTTCCTGAAGGTGCTGTGCCAAGTGCGGAGGAAGGATCGGCTGACTCGCAGGTAGAGGAAACGCGATTTCGAATCCATCTTCAAGGTTCATACCCACCGCCCTCGGTTGCTCTTCCTTCAGACTATACGGTTGGGCGTGCGCAAGCCGATACTTCGGCGCGACCAGGAAGCCGTCGGCTGGAGTGATGCGTATTCGGGCAGCGTGCAGAAGCGGCAAAGTAGCAGTCCCATGCGAAACGCGCATGGCGATTTCGATACACGAGGAAAGGTTGACCGGTGGGTGGAATGAAAGACATCGGGCCATGACCGATGGGACCTACGCGCCGAGTTCGGCGCGGATGGTGTCGGCGATGCGGTGGGTGTGGCGTTCGACGGCTTCGACGGTGGGGCCTTCGACCATGACGCGGGCAAGTGGTTCGGTGCCGGAGAAGCGGACCAGAACGCGGCCGGATTCGCCGAATTCGCCGTTGGCGTCGCGGATCGCGGCTTGGACGGCGGGGAGATCCTCGATGGGCCGGCGCTCGCGGATGCGAACGTTGAGGAGCCGCTGGGGATAAGTGGGAAGGCCGGCGGTCAATTCGTCGAGCGACGCGCCGGCGTGGGTCATCGCTTCGAGGACGCGCAGAGCGGTCAGCATGCCGTCGCCGGTGGTGGCGTAATCGGTGAAGATGACGTGGCCGGATTGTTCGCCGCCAAGGTGCGCTTCCTGGCGGCGCATCTCTTCGAGGACATACTTATCGCCGACGGCGGTGCGCAACAGGCGGATTCCCTGGTCGCGCAGGGCGAGTTCCAGACCGAGGTTCGACATGACGGTAGCGACCACAAGCGGGCCGGCGCCGTTGCGAGTGAGCCGGCCAAGGCTGTGGAGGCGGCGGGCGCAAAGGTAGAGCACGGCGTCGCCATCGACGATGCGTCCGGAGGACGAGATGGCGATACAGCGGTCGGCGTCGCCGTCGAACGCGAAACCGGCGGCGGCGCCCAAACGGACCACGGCTTCCTGAAGCCCCTCGACGTGCAGCGCGCCGCAGTCGCGGTTGATATTGCGGCCGTCCGGTTGGCAGTTGAGCGCAGTGACGTCAAGGCCGGCGCGGCGGAAGAGATCGGGCGCCAGGTGGGCGGCGGCGCCGTGACCGCAGTCGAGCGCGACGCGGTAGGGGTTGAGCGGAACGTCGAGGGTGGAGAGGAGGTAATCGGCGTAGCGGGCGTCGAGGCCGGGATCGATGTCAAGCGGTAGTTCGGCATCGGGCACACCGCGGTCGAGCAGAGAAAAGATACGGCCCTCGATGGCGTGTTCCTCGCTGTCGGGAAGTTTGTAGCCGGTGTGCGCGAACACCTTGATGCCGTTGTCCTGGTACGGGTTGTGGGAGGCCGAAATCATGACGCCGGCGCTAAAGTCGCCGTGACGGGTGAGCCAGGCGACGCCGGGCGTGGTGATGAGCCCGGCGAAATACGGCCGGGCGCCGGCGGCAACCAATCCGGCCGCGAGGGTCCGGGCCAGCCATGGGCCGGACTCGCGCGTGTCCATTCCAATCAACACGGCGGGTGTCTCGCTGTGCTCGACCGCCCAGGCACCCAGTGCGCGCCCAGTGGCGAAGACAGTGGGGCCATCGAGGGGCGGTTCGCCGGCCACGCCCCGAATGCCATCGGTGCCAAACAGTTGGCGCTGCATGAAGAATTACCGTTTCTCCTCTTTCTTGCGAACCGTGATGACCACCGTGATCCGGCGATTGTCCTCGTAACGGACCTGTGGATCGGGGATGTAACTATAGACCTGGTACTCGGCACGGCCGACCACGGTGGTGAGGTCGATTGGGTCGGTCTCGACCGCGTGAATATCGCGCACACGGCTTTCCGGACCGACTATGCGCATCGTGCGTGGTTTCACCTCCTGGCTTTCGACCTCGTACCCTTCGGGCGGCGGCGAGGAGATCCGGACATGAACCGGTACCTCGCGCGAGATTTTGGCCTCGAAGGTCAGGCGGATCTGGGCCGGCACGGAGCGCACCAGAACGACCTCGGCGGGGAGGATGGCGTTGATCTGCTCGATGGGGAAGGTGTGGTCGCCGGGACGCCCGATCGGCGACAGATCGAGCAGGACGGCGGCGTCGGCCAGGCTCGACGAGTTGAGACGATTGGAAGGGCCGCGGATCTCCAACTGCACGCGGTCGACTACCTCGGAGCTGATCTCAAGGTCGCGCGGCTGGTTGCGGTATTGGACGGGAACGGCGATGGTCGTCACCAGCACCGGGTTGCCGCTGACGGCAATCCACAGCATCAGCGCCAGCGCCAGCGACGTAAGTTTCCAGCCGAGATTCCCGGTAAGGAACTTCCAGGTCAAGGCTCGCTCCGGCCGGAGGCATGGGGCACCGCGGGTTGGTGCGAAGGCGGTGTGGACGGGTGCATGGCTCGCGTCTCGTGGCCGCCGAGGTGCCGCGCCAGGCGCTGGTCGACGCGCTGGAGCGTGACGTCCATCTCCAGTTCTCCGAAAGCGGCGATCGAGATCCGGCCCGTCTCTTCGGAGACAACCAGAGCCATGCAGTCCGATTCTTCGGTGACGCCGATGGCGGCGCGGTGGCGCGTACCCAGCGTGCTCATCAGCACGGGGTTCATGCTGAGCGGAAGGAAACAGGCGGCGGCGGCGGCGCGGCCGTTCTGGACGATGACCGCGCCGTCATGGAGAGCACTGCCCGGCTCGAAAATGGAAAGGAGGAGATCGTGCGAGACGGCCGCGTCGAGGCGGACGCCGCTCTCGATAAAGGTGCGCAGGCCGATCTCGCGTTCGACGACAATTAGCGCGCCCTTTTTTCGCGCCGACAGATCCTCCAGGGCGAGGAGTATCTCTTCCATGAATTCGCGCTGCTGCAGCCGGCCTCCCCAAGGGAACAGTCCGCGCGGACCGATGCGGGCCAGCATCCGCTTGATCTCGGACTGGAACATGACGATCAGGGCAAACGCGGTGTAGGGCGCCAGCGTGGCCAACAGCGTGCGCAACAACTCCATGCCAGTCCAAACGGCAATGAGGTAAGTCAGCACGAGAACGAATACGCCGAACAGGACGTGAGCGGCCCGGCGGCCGCGAATGATCATCAGGAACTGATAAATGAGAAACGCCGTGACCAGGATGTCG
>CAYPUQ010000454.1:0-4782 GCA_964413655.1 uncultured Solibacteraceae bacterium
ATGATCCCCGTGTCGTTGCCGTCTCCTCGACCGGCGGCTACATGACTACCACTTGCACCGCGAACCGCTCCGGCGGCAGCGCCGAAACCGGGCTCGGCGTCAGCCCGGCCCAGGTCTGATAGGCGGTATTTGCCAGCGTCGAGTTCAGATAGAACAGGAATTGGTCGCTGAAGCAGTCCAGCGGAGGCGGCTGCCGGAACGTCAGACGCAGTCCGACCGCCTTTTCGATGTCGACACCACCCGTCTCGACATGCTTATCCTCAAGCAGCGTCACGAAACTGCTCCGCCCCGCGTGCGGCCAGACATCGGGCCGCAGAATCGTGCGCAGCGCCGGCCGCTGACCGAACGTGATCTCGCACTGACGGATCCATTCCAGAATACCGTCGCCCCACTTCCAGTGGCGTACCAGGCGCAAATAGGTATCCACCATGTTGATCGCCATGTCCATCTTCCGGCGTTCCACGTCAGTCTCGCCCGCCACTTCGTCGAGTGGATGACTTGGCACCAAGTCCTCGTTCTCGATCAAACTGCTGGCCATGCCGACAACACGGTCGAGGTGACGAACGTCGCGTTCGTCGCTAACCAGCAAGGGAGGCAGATCATGAGTGGCTCCTCCGGGGATTTCAATGAACCGTTTGGTACCCAGGATCTCCATCTCGCCCTCCTTTCGCTTTCCTTATCGGAAAAGCTTGCAAACCCTTTGCTGTATTCCGCTGCTCTATTAGACGTTAGCGTCATCGTCCAGGGTTCCGGCTTACCACGCCGCCGGCAGCCCAGTCAGCACAAAAAATGATTTCTACTTCATCTTTATCCCGCAACGAAGCTTCAAAACCGAAATCCGCATTCCTCGCGACACGCACCGTGGGCTTACCCTGGAGGCTCGTCCGCTGGATCGACGAGGACCGCATGACACAGCATTAGCCCGCGAATTGTCCAATGACGCCGTGGAGCGCTCGTGTTTAAAACAAATGCTCCCTCCTTCGTTCCGCCGGGCGTCTCAACCCCAAGCATATTGGGTCGATCTTAAGGCCATCGTGGCGTTCCCGTCAAGTGGAAATTGCCGCCCCGGTCCGCCCTCCGCATCTATAATGTGATTTAGTTCGCGAAGGAGTTGCACGCGTGCTCCGGCTACTCTCATCGGTCCTTCTCGCCACCGCCGTCCTATCAGCCGCCGGCGATCCCCCATTCCTACTCGAAGACGGTTGGCGCCCGCTGCTGAACGGCAGCGACTTCACCGGCTGGAAAACCCGCGACAACAAACCCAGCGACTGGGTGGCGACCCGGGCCATCCGGTGGGACCCGTCCGACCCGAAGAAACTTTCCGCCGTCTCCGCGCCCGGCGACCGCATCCTCAACGGCCCCACCGGCCGCACCGCCGATCTCGTCACGGAAGAAAAATTCGGCGACGCCGAACTTTACATCGAGTTCCTCGTCCCCGAAGGCTCCAATTCCGGCGTCTACCTTCAAGGCCTCTACGAGATTCAGATTCTCGACAGCTACAGCGCCTCGCCCGTCAAGACTTCCGACTGCGGCGCCGTCTATCACCGCTGGATCGACGAGAAACCCGTCGGCGGCTCGCCGCCGCTCGAAAACGCCAGCCGCCGCCCCGGCGAATGGCAGTCCTTCCAGATCTGGTTCCGCGCCCCGCGCTTCGACGCCTCCGGCCGAAAGACCGACAACGCCCGCTTCCTCAGGGTCCTCCACAACGGCATCCTCGTTCAGGAGAACATCGCAGTCGACGGCCCCACGCGCGCCCACATGAACCATCCGGAAGCGCCCGTGAGCCCGCTCATGCTGCAAGGCGACCACGGACCGGTCGCCTTCCGGAACATCTACATCCGGCCGCTCCGCGCGGCGAAGTAACGACGCCTCAGTGCGCCGGCAGGAAATAGAACATAACGCCCAATATCAGGTACACGGCCAACAGCAGAACACCCTCGAACCAGTTGCACTCCCCGTCGCTCGCCACCTCGCCCGCGATGAGAATCGACAGCCCGATCGCCATCACCTCGGCCGGGCTGAACACCAGGTCCATCGGCCGCGGGGCAATGAAGTAGCTCAGCACCACCAGCAGCGGGCCCACGAATAACGCGATCTGGAGACTGCTGCCGATCGCGATCCCGATGCTCAAGTCCATCTTGTTCTTCATCGCCACAAGGATGGCCGTGCTGTGCTCGGCCGCGTTGCCGATGACCGCCACGACAATCACGCCGACGAACACGCTGGTCATGCCGAGCGTCTGCGCCGCTTCCTCCACCGAGCCCACCAGGATCTCGCTCATCCACGCGATCAATGCCGTCGCCCCAACCAGCACTGCGATCGACCGCCCCGTGCTCCACACCGGCCGATGATCCTCCTCCCCATGCCCGGCGCTGGCGAAAAGCTGCCTGTGCGTCACCATACTGAACAGCAGGCTCAGCGCGTAAACCACCAGCAGCAGCACCGCGATCTCCAGGCTCAGGAACCCCTCGCGCGCCACACCCGCCGGACCGCTCAGGTAGTGAAACGCCGCTGGAACGATCAACGCGATCGAGGCCAGCGTCAGCATCGTCGCCAGCATTCGCGCACCGGCCGCGTTGAACCGCTGGGTCCGGAACTTCAGCCCGCCCGCCAGAAACGCCGCGCCCATCACCAGCAGGATATTGCCGATGATCGACCCCGTCAGCGACGCCTTCACTACATCGAACAACCCTTGCCGCAGAGCCACCAACGCGATGATCAACTCGGCCGCGTTGCCGAACGTCGCGTTCAGCAGTCCTCCGATGGACTCGTTCGTCCGCGCCGCCAGGTGCTCGGTCCCCCGGCCCAGCCAGCCCGCCAGCGGCAGCACCGCCAGGCATGCCGCCACGAAGATGGCAATGTGAGCCGCCGGTCGGGCAAACTCCAGCCACACGGCTACCGGCACGAACACCAGCAGCCAGTTCAACGACGGCCTCAGGATCGCCCGCATCGATTGTCCGCCTGTTCTTGCCGGTTATGCTTTCGCTTTGCGCGCCGCCGGCCGCCTGCGTTTCTTGCCCGGCACGATCGGAGCGTCCTTGACCGCCCATCGCCCAAGCCGGTACGCGCGATCATAGCCGGCGCTCTCGTTGGAGATTGTCACCGTTACAGCGCCGCCCGTGTCGCAGACGTACGACTCTTCGATCACACCCGGCAGGGTCCACTCGAACCGGTGAACCGGCGTGCCGTCCAGGTCGGGCAGGTTGCGCAGGGACTCGTCGAACGGAAATAGGATCTCGTCCCAGATCGTTACCTCTCCGGTGGGCCGCCCGTCGCTGCTCGTATGGCTGCACTCGAGGTAGCGGAAGTGCCCAATGTTATGCGCCGGATGATACCGCCGCGAAACCCGGAGCGGTTCTTCGCCCGCCAACGGCAGCGGCGTGCCCTTCTGGAACAGCGGATCGAACACGATCGTGTGCCCACAGTCGGCTTCCCGCCAAACCCCGAAGTATCGCGTAAACTTCTCCCGCAGGAGGTAGCCCGCCTGCGCGTCGGCCTGGATCGCCAGCCCGATCGCCGTCGCCGACCGCGAATAGGCCGACCGCCGCACGCGCCTGGAATAACTCTCGCGCAACGCCCGCGACACGAACGGCAGTTCGCTGGCGCCACCCGTCACATAAATCGCCTCCACCGGTTGGCCGTGGTTGCGAAGCAGATCCTCCACGGCGTGGACCGTCTCCTCAATCAGCGGAGCACACCGCTCCTGAAACTCCGCCACCGGCACGGTGACCGTGGGCCAACCCTCGCGCGCGCCTTCCAAATCGATCGAGATCCGCCGCGTGTTCGGGTGAAGCCCCTCCTTCTTCCGCCGGCATTCTTCGTGCAGCCGAAACCATTCGCCCTGGCTTAACGTTTCTCGTTCTTCCAGGGGAACTTGCGCTGCCTCCAGCGCCAACTCCGCCAGGACATCGTCGAAGTCGTCGCCGCCGAGCGTGGGAATCCCTTCCGACGAGATCACCGAGTGGCGGTTCTCCTCCATCTCCACTAGCGACGCGTCGAACGTGCCGCCGCCCAAGTCGTACACTAGTATCACGTCGCGCGGCTTGGTTGTCTGCTTGGCGCGCAGTGCGTGACCGTACTCGATGCTCGCCGCCGATGGCTCGTTCAGCAGCCCCACCACGTCGAACCCGGCGCACCGGAAGGCTTCCACCGCCAGAAACCGCTGGTTGCCGTTCGCGTTGGCTGGCACGCCCAGCATCACTTCGAGGGGCTCGCCCTCTTTCACGTGCAGGCTCGAACTCTCAAACAGCGCCGTCCGCAGCGACCCGGTCAGGCCCGCCAAGAGTTCCATCATCGGTATCGTCTGCCCGCCGATCTCGACCCGCGTCTCCGGACCGGCATCCGACAGAAATCGCTTGATCGACCGCACGATGGTTGCCGACGGGTCCTCCTGGACCGCCCACGCCTGCCATCCGTAACTTCGCTCGCCCTCGCGCACCGCAATCAGCGCGGGAAACCACTCCTGGGCCAGTCCCAGCGGCGTCTCGAAAGACACCACCGGATAGTTCCCCCGATCGACCGCTGCCACGACAATCCGCGTTGTTCCAAAGTCTACGCCCAACCGCATAAGACTTTCAGGATAGCGGGGAATCCCGAAAGCTGCGCGTGCGATCTCTCCTTACGTCCAGTTCTGGCGGATTCGCTGAATCGTCGTCCCCCCATCACGATGGGCGGCATGAAGCGCCCGCGGCCGATCGGCACGCGATCCCGCGCGGGGCTCTGGCCGTAATCGACCTGCGGTGTGCCCTGGAACACGTCATCCTGCGTGTGGTCGGAATTCTC
>CAYPUQ010000455.1:0-4775 GCA_964413655.1 uncultured Solibacteraceae bacterium
GTGCAACCACGTCAGCGGCCCGGAGAAGCGCGAGAAGTTCATCGGCGCCATCGGCGGCGCGGTGCGCGAAGCGTGCATCGCCGCCGGACTCGGGGCCGCCCGCCGCGAGTTTGCCGCGGCCTGTTTTGGCTTCAGCGGCGGTGTGGAAGACAAACAGCCGCTCATCGAGGAGATGTTCTCGGCCGGGCGGCTCCACGTCACCACCGACGCGCTGATCGCGCTCACCGGCGCGACCGCCGGCGAACCGGGTCTCATCGTCATCGCTGGAACCGGGTCGATCTCTTTCGGCCGCAATGCCGCGGGCAAGGTGGCTCGCGCGGGCGGTTGGGGCTACGTCTTCGGCGACGAAGGTGGCGGCTTTGATCTCACCCGTCAGGCCCTACGCGCCGTCCTGCGGCATGAGGAAGGCTGGGGCCCCCCCACCGCATTGCGCGACCTGCTGCTCGCCGCCGGCGAGTCGGCCAGCGCGAACGAACTGCTCCATCGCTTCTACACGCCCGCCTTCCCGCGCCCCCAGGTGGCGTCGTTTTCTAAACTGGTAGATCGGGCCGCGAGCGAAGGCGACGCGGTCGCGCGTGAAATCGTCCTGAAGGCCGCGCAGCAGTTGGCCACGCTGGCCGCTGCGGTGCGCGGTCAACTGTTCCAGGAAGGGGAAACAGTGGTAGTAGCTCATATCGGCGGAGTCTGGCGCAGCGATCTGATGCGCGAACGCTTCCGCGCCCTCGTCGAACTCCACGACGGCAACCGCCTCGCGCCGCCCGTCTACGGTCCCGCCGCCGGCGCCCTCCTCGAAGCCTATCGCCTGGCCGCTCTGACCGTGAATCTCACCAACGTCCCAAAGGAAAAACTATGAGACTGTGCCCCTCTCCCCCGTGGCGCACGCACTCGTGCGTGCCGAGCCGGCACTCGTGTCGGCTCTTGCTCCTCCTCGCCACAACCCTCCCTCTCTCCGCCGCCGAACCCGACTGGAAAACCATCGGCGACCACGCCCTCGACCTCCTCCAGCGCTACATCCGCATCGAAAGCGTAAACCCGCCCGCCGATACCCGCGAAGCCGCCGAATTCTTTGCCGCCGAGCTGCGCCGCAACGGACTGGAACCTACCCTCTTTAAGGCCGGCCCCGAAGGCAAGCAGGTCAACCTCCTGGTCCGGCTCCCCGGCCGCGACCGCGCCAAGAAACCGATCCTCCTCCTGAACCACTTCGACGTCGTGCCGGTGGACCGCGGCCAGTGGAGCGTCGATCCGTTCGGCGGCATCCTCAAGGACGGCTACGTCTGGGGCCGGGGCGCGCTCGACATGAAGGGCATCGGCGTCCAGCATCTCACCGCCCTGGTCACGCTCAAAAAGGCTGGTGTTCTCCCGTCGCGCGACGTCGTGATGCTCACCACCGCCGACGAGGAGACCAACGGCATCTACGGCATCCAGTGGATGATCAAGAACCACTTCAACCAGATCGACGCCGAGTACGTGCTGGACGAAGGCGGCTTCGGCACGCGCGAAATCCTTTCGCCTGGCAAGCTGGTGTTCGGCATCGCCGTCGGCGAGAAGCAGGTGGCGTGGCTGCGCGTACGGGCCAAGGGAACGGCGGCCCATGGATCGCAGCCCATTCCCGACAACGCCAACGAGATCCTGATCCGCGCCCTCCAGCGCGCGCTCGACGCCCCACAGCGCGGACGAATGCACCCGGTGGTCGGCGAAATGCTCCGGAACATCGAGGGAGCCATGGCGGAGAACAAGTACACCAACGCCATCCAAAAGAACACTGTCTCGCTCACGACGCTGCAAGCCGGTGTCGGCAGTCCGGTGAAGGCCAACGTGATCCCCTCGGTGAGCGAAGCGACGCTCGATTGCCGTTTGCTCCCCGGCGTGAATGTCGATGAGTTCATCTCCGAACTGAAGGCGCGCATCAACGACCCGCGCGTCACCGTCGAGTTGATCAGCCAGCCGAGCGACCCGGGCGCCAGCCCGCACAACACTCCGTTGTTCCGCGCCATCGGCGATGTGATCCGGCGTCACCACGCCGCCGCCACCGTCACGCCGATGCTCGTGCCGCACGGCACCGATTCGGTGAAGTTGCGCGACCAGGGCATGACCGCCTACGGACTGACGCCGATGGTGCTCGACCTCGCCACGGCCGGCACCATGCACAGCGACGAAGAGCGGATTCCGATCGAAGAGTTCAAGAAGGGCATCCGCATTTTTTACGACATACTCGTTTCCGATTTCTAGGAGAACTCATGGCTAAATTATCCGTCCGCGACCTCGACCTCAAAGGAAAGCGCGTATTCATCCGCGTCGACTTCAATGTTCCCCTCGCCTCCGGTGGCCAGGAGATCACGTCGGACAAGCGAATCCGCGCCTCGCTGCCAACCATTCAATATTGCCTTGAGCAAGGCGCCGGCTTGGTGCTGGCAAGCCACCTCGGCCGTCCGAAGGGCAAGGTGAATCCGGAGATGAGCCTCAAGCCGGTGGCGGCGCGGCTCTCCGAACTGTTGGGCAAGCCGGTGGCAATGGCGTCGGACTGCGTGGGGCCCGAAGTGGAAGCCATGCTGCCCGCGGCTGGCGATGTGCTGCTGCTCGAAAATCTCCGCTTCCATGCCGAGGAGGAAAAGAACGATCCGGGGTTCTCGAAGCAACTGGCCGCGCTCTGCGACGTCTACGTCAACGACGCATTCGGCTCCGCTCACCGCGCCCATGCTTCGACAGTGGGCATGATCCAGTTCGTCCCGCAAGCCGCCGCCGGACTCCTCATGGACAAGGAACTCGAGTACCTGACCCTGGCGACCACGAATCCACCGCGCCCGTGCGTGGCCATCCTCGGCGGCGCGAAAGTGTCGGACAAGATCGAAGTGATCCAGAACCTGATGAAGGTAGTGGACAAGCTCTTGATCGGCGGCGCAATGGCCTACACGTTCCTGAAGGCCAAGGGAGAGCCCACGGGCAAGTCGCTCGTCGAAGACGATAAACTCGACCTTGCCAGGCAACTCATGGCGGACGGCGGCCTGAAACTCGTACTGCCGGTGGACCACGTGGTTGCCGAGGTCCTTGAGGCTGGCGCGCCGAACGAGACGGTCGAGACGATTCCCGACGGCAAAATAGGCCTCGACATCGGCGCGAAAACCATCGAGATCTACAGCGAAGTCGTGAAGACCGCGAAGACCGTTATCTGGAACGGCCCGATGGGCGTCTTCGAGAAGCCGCCCTTCGACACGGGTACGGTGGCGCTCGCCAAGGCCGTCGCCGAAAGCGGTGCCACCAGTATCGTGGGCGGCGGCGACTCCGAGAAGGCCATCAAATCCGCTGGCCTGTCGGACAAAATCTCCCACATCTCCACCGGTGGCGGAGCATCGCTGGAATTCCTCTCTGGCATCGAACTGCCGGGCGTGGCCGCGTTAACGGAAAAATAGCCGTGGACGGTGGAGGCCAGGCCGGAGGGGATCGCCTTCAAACACTGGCCTGCCGTACGAGGAATAGGTTCCAGGGTGAGTCAAAAGATGGAACCGGAGCGCGCGGGAACTCGTAGTCGTAGTACGAATCATGTCATCGATTGGCTTGAGGATCGGATGGCTCGGCCTCCTGCTCGCTATCGTTTCAGCTTGCCCGGCAGCCCAACTTCAAGGCCGCGCTCCGGGTAACCTACCCGCCCCGACCGGCCGGTTCGCAATCGGAAGGGTGACGCTTCTCTGCACGGACGAATTGCGTGTGGAACCGCTCGAACCACACCGCGGTCCGCGCCGGCTGATGGTGGATGTTTGGTACCCCGCCACCTCGGCGGACGGCACGCCGTCCGAGTACCTGAATGTTCCGGCCTTCGAGCAGGCGCTCGGGACCGATGGTCTCAGGAAGCAACTCGGTAGCGCGTACGGCCTCGTCAGGGCGGGTGTGGTGCGAACGCACGCGATGGTTGGTGCGCCCTTTGCCAGTTTGCGGAAGCGAAGTGCGGTACTGATCTTCTCGCCTGGCGGCGGAATGGTCAAGGAACTCTACGCGGCGCAGTTGGAGGACTTGGCCAGCCACGGCTATGTCGTTGCCGCCATTACGCACACATACGACGGGTTCGTGACTGTGTTTCCGGATGGAACACAGGCCGTCTATGACGGCAAACGCTGGCCTAAGCAGCCATCCTTCGAAGGAGCGGCGAATCTCAACCAACTCGAATGGCACGCCGGCGACATTCGCGTCGTGCTGGACGAACTGGGCCGTTTGAATGCGCCTGCGGAGGCGTCACGCTTTCCGTTTGCGGGGCGTCTGGATCTGGCGCGAGTCGGCGCGTTCGGTCATTCGTTCGGGGGAATCGCCGCTGCCCGCGCCTGCCAAAAGGACCAACGCATTCAAGCGTGCCTTAATCAGGATGGAGCAGTGGCGATGGCGCCGTTCTACCTCGACGCGCAGGGCTGGGGCATGGATCAGCCTTTCATGCTTATCGAGAGGGCCCCTCGTGCGGAACCGCCATCGGACCAGGAATTAGCCGGAATGAAGGTCAGCCGGTCTCGAGCGGCGGAGATCGTCGAGCGGCTCAAGGCAAATAGAGATCGCGTGCTGCGAAGCACGGCTAAGGGGAGCTATCTGGTGTTGCTCCAGCGCGCCGCTACAGCACACATGGACTTCAGTGATTTGCGGATCCTTGGAGCGCGCGATCACGCCGAGATGGAGGCGCGAGAACGCGTTCTGACCGTCGTCAGAGGTTATACACGAGCGTTCTTCGACAAGCACGTCAGAGGGATGGACGCGCCGGTTCTTGATCGAAAGCCCGATGACCCGATCGTCGAGGCAGT
>CAYPUQ010000456.1:0-4757 GCA_964413655.1 uncultured Solibacteraceae bacterium
TCCGCTTCCGGGAGAAACTGCTGGACGCGCACGTGATGTCCTTCCCGCCGGTGATCGACTCGCGTGGCCGGATCCTGCGCCCTCCTCCAACAAAGGACGCACCTGGTTTGCTGAGCGGAATGCCGGTTTCGCCTGGCGTGGCGACCGGCCCGGCTAAGGTTTCCACGCGGCCGACGAGAAACCCCTGGAGAAAGGCGACGTGCTCGTCGCGTATACCACCGACCCCGGCTGGACCCCGCTGTTCGTGAACGCAGCGGCTATCGTGCTGGAAGTCGGGGGAGTGCTGCAGCACGGCGCGGTAGTGGCTCGCGAGTACGGAAAGCCATGCGTGGTAGGCATCGACCGGGTGATAGCGAAGCTGCGCGACGGCGAATCTGTGGAAGTCAATGGGACGACTGGGACTGTTCGTCTCTTGTCACAGGTACGAAAAGACTCGTAGCGATGCGCGCACGTGCAACATGACAGAGCAATGAACCCGGCGATTGCGTCAACCAGGCGACGAGAAACCCGCCGCATTGGAGCCGAATAGGCGAACGCGGAGCCGCGTAGTGAGGGGAGCAGTCGATCATCCTGGCCCGCGGACGAAGCGGCCGCTTCACAGTCTCTCCAACCACCGGCTCCAATCTCCGGGTGCGCCGAATAGGTAGAGTAGAAAAAACCGCATGGAACAGGGCCGCACTTTCTATGAGATCGCCGCCATCCTCGGCCTGGCGGCCGTGCTGGGCGCGCTTGGCCAAAAGCTGCGCCAGCCGCTGATCATCATGTTCCTGGCCGCCGGAATCCTGGCCGGACCAGCGGGGTTGAGCATCATCTCAAGCTATTCGCAGATCGACTTGCTCGCCCACATGGGAATAGCGCTGCTGCTGTTCATCGTGGGGCTGAAACTCGACTTGAACCTGATTCGCACCACCGGGCCGGTCGCGCTCGCGACGGGCCTGGGACAGATCGTCTTCACCTCGGCGATCGGCTTCTTCATCGCGGTCGCTTTCGGCATGACTCTGCTGAGTTCGGCCTATGTGGCGGTGGCGCTCACGTTCTCGAGCACGATCATCATCGTCAAGCTGCTCTCGGACAAAAAGGAAATCGATTCCCTTCACGGCCAGATTGCGGTGGGATTTCTGATCGTGCAGGACATCGCGGCGATTCTCGCGCTGGTCGGCTTGACGACCTTCGGCGCGCGGCGCGCGGATGAGGGCACGGCACTGGCAGCCACGATATTGATCGCGGCGAAGGGGTTGGGCCTGCTCGCCGGAACTGGCCTGCTAATGCGCTTCGTGATTCCGCCGCTGCTGCGGCGGTTGGCCCAGTCGCAGGAGTTGCTGATTCTGTTCGCGGTGGCCTGGGCCGTTCTGTTGGGCGCGATCAGCGACATCGCCGGATTCAGCAAGGAGGTGGGCGCCTTCCTGGCCGGCGTCTCGCTGGCTTCAACGGCGTACCGGGACTCGATTGGCGCGCGCCTCACCAGCCTACGCGATTTTCTGCTGTTGTTCTTCTTCATTCACCTTGGCGCCCAGTTGGACTGGTCGACGGTGGGCAGCGAAGTGCCAGCGGCGTTCGTGTTCTCAATCTTTGTGCTGGTAGGCAATCCGATCATCGTACTGGTGATCATGGGGGCGATGGGGTACCGGCGGCGCACCAGTTTTCTGGCGGGTTTGACCGTCGCCCAGATCAGCGAGTTTTCCTTGATTGTCGCGGCGTTGGGTTTGAGTCTAGGTCATATCACGCCGGAAGTCATGGGGTTGATCACGCTGGTCGGCGTCGTGACGATCTTCGTTTCCACCTACATGATTCTGTATTCTGGCGAGCTGTATCGCCTCCTGGCCAACCCGCTGAGGCTGGTTGAGCGCCGCACTCCCTACCGGGAGTTGGCTGCCAGCGCCGCGGCCGCGCCGCCCACGGTGGACGTTGTACTGGTCGGCCTGGGCAACTATGGAAGCGGTCTGGCGCAGCATCTGCTCGACCGGAAGATGCAGGTCTTCGGCGTCGATTTCGATCCCGGCGCCCTGGAACGTTGGAAGGCACGCGGGATGCCGGTAATTTACGGCGACGTCGGGGACCCGGAGATCCACGAGTATCTGCCGTTGGACCAGGCGCGGTGGGTGGTGAGCGCGGTCCGCTCGCGGGAACTCAACCTGGCGCTGCTCGCTCTGCTCCGCAGCCGGAATTTCTCGGGCAAGGTGGCCCTCACGGCCACCACGGAGGAGGAGGCGGCGGCCTTCGAACGGGCCGGCGCCCACGCGATTCTCCGGCCGTTTGCCGACGCGGCGGAACAAGCCGCCGACGCATTGACCCATGCGATGGACTCGTTCCCTTCCGGCCTGGGCTCGTCGGTCGCCTTCCGCGAAGTCCGGGTTCAATCCGGAGCGCTGTCGGCCGGCCAGACAATACGCAATATCCCGCTGCGCGCGATCACCGGATTCTCGATTGTCGCCGTGAGCCGGGCCGGGCGAGTCCACTACGATCCTGGTCCGGATTTCCAGGTCTATCCTGGCGACCGTCTCGTTATCATAGGTCCTCCCGAGAAGCAAAAAGAAGCCGAGACCCTGTTGAATCAGCCCCTCGATCTGGCGGAGCGCGCCGGCGGCGAACGCCTGGTCCTGGCCGAGATCGAAGTGGCCGTGGACTCCGAACGCGCCGGCCGGACCTTGGCCGAACTGCAGTTCCGCCAACGCTATGCCTCAACCGTGGTGGGAATCCTGCGCGGTGACGAACAGGTTTTTGCGCCAGGACCGGGAGAGGAAGTAGCAGGCGGCGACCGCTTGGTTGTGATCGGCGCCGCAAAGGCGATCGAGTCGCTGAAAGCGCTTGGACCATTCTGAATCCAGCAATGCCTGCCCCATCCGAAATACGGTAGAGTCAACAGGAATGGACAGGCGAACGTTTGTAGGCGCCATGGTAGCGGCTCCCGTGTGGGGCGCCGCGGAGGCGGAAGGGGACTGGCGGTACTATGGCGGGGACGCCGGGGCTTCGCGCTATTCGCCGCTGCGGCAGATCCGGCGCGAGAATGTGGGGCGGCTAAAAGTGGCGTGGACCCACGCCGCCGGGGATGCCTCGCAGCGGCCGGCGACTACCATCGAATGCACCCCGCTGGTCGTGGACGGGACGATGTACCTTACCACGGCGCGGGTACAAGTTCGCGCGCTCGACGCGGCGACGGGCGAGCCGAAGTGGAATTTCGATCCGCTCGGCGCCGCCCGGCGCGCCGCCGGTGTGAATCGCGGCGTCACCTGGTTCGAGGACGGCAAGGACAAGCGTGTCTTCGCGGCGATCCGCGACAAGCTCTACTGCCTGCATCCGCGCACGGGCGAGTTTGTGCGCGGGTTCGGCGACAACGGCGTGGTGGACCTCGCTGAGCAATTCGATCGCGACATGACCGGGCTCAGCTTCCGCATAACGAGTCCAGCGGTGGTGTTCGAGGACACGGTGATCGTGGGCGGCGGCGGTGGCGAGGGTCCGCGGCCGGAAGCGCCGGGCCACGTGCGCGGCTACGACGTCTACACAGGCAAGCGGAAGTGGATCTTCCACACGATTCCGCATCCGGGCGAGTTCGGCTACAAAACCTGGCCGCCCAATGCCTGGAAGCACAACGGCGGAGCGAACAACTGGGCCGGGCTGAGCGTCGACACGAAACGGGGCTGGGTGTTCGTTTCCACCGGCTCGGCGGCATTTGACTTCTGGGGCGGCGACCGGCACGGCGACAACCTGTTCAGCGATTGCATCATCGGGCTCGACGCGCGGACGGGACGGCGGATCTGGCATTACCAGGTGGTGCGCCACGATGTCTGGGACTACGATCTGCCGGCGCAGCCGGCGCTGGTGACAGTGCGGCAAGGCGGCCGGACGCGGGACGCGGTAGCGCAGGTCACGAAGATGGGCACGCTGTTCCTGCTCGACCGCGAAACGGGTAAGCCGCTATTCCCTGTGGAGGACCGGAAGGTTCCAGCGAGCGGCGTGGAAGGCGAGAAGCTGGCAGCCACGCAGCTTTTCCCGGTGAAACCGCGGTCGTTTTCGCGGCAGGAAGTGAACGAGGATCTCGTGACCGATATCTCGGCCGAGGCGCGCGAATTCGCGATGAAGCGCTTCCGCGAACTGCGGGGCGGGGTTCCCTTCGCCGCGCCGAGCAAGCAGGGCACCATCTATTCGCCGGGAACGCTGGGCGGCGCGTTGTGGGGCGGATGCGCGTTCGATCCGGAGTTGAACCGGCTGTTCGTGAACTCGAGCGAACTGCCGAGTATCGTCACCCTGGTCGACGCGAAACCGGACGCCGGCTACCGGTTCGGGATTACCGGCTACGAGAAGTTCGTGGACCACGAAGGATATCCGGGAGTGAAACCGCCGTGGGGTCATCTGACGGCAATCGACTTAGGTTCGGGCGACTTCGCGTGGCGCGAGGTGCTGGGCGAGTATCCGGAACTCGTGGCGCGAGGGAAGAAGAGAACGGGGTCGTATCAACTGGGTGGCGCCATCGCGACGGCCGGTGGGTTGGTGTTCATCGCCGCGACGGCCGACGAGAAGATTCGGGCGCTCGATTCGGCGAGCGGGGCGGTGCTATGGGAGGAGAAACTGCCGGCGGGCGGATATGCGACGCCGTGCACCTACCTGGTTGGCGGGAAGCAGTTTGTGGCGATAGCCTGCGGCGGCGGGAACCGGCAGCGCACGGCTTCGGGTGACCAGTTTGTCGTGTTCGCCCTGTGAGCCTGCTGCTTCTAAGGAACTCAACCCGCGAGTTCGAGGGGGATGAGTGCGTATCCCATTGA
>CAYPUQ010000457.1:0-4744 GCA_964413655.1 uncultured Solibacteraceae bacterium
GAGAGCCGAAGCAGCTCACGTTCGGGACTGGCCAGGAGATCCAACCCTCCACCGCGCGCAACGGCCGCCTTGTCTTCGCCGGAAGCAACTCCAACACCGACGTGTATCTGCTGCCTCTCGATATGAATGCCGGCCGGGTCACGGGCGCTGTGCGGCAGCTCACGCGGGATGCCGGCGACGATTATTACCCCGACATCGCCGCCGACGGTTCTCGCATCGCCTTCATTTCGGGGCGAAGCGGCTCGGATGATGTCTGGACCCTCGATCCTCTGACGGGCCGCCGCGCCGCCACTGCCTCTTCACCGGGGCGGGAGCTTCATCCCCGACTTTCGGCCGACGGGTCCATCCTGGCCTATAGCTCCATCGAAGACAACAAGCGGAGAGTGCTTCTGCTGCGGCCGAACGCCGACCTCCCGACTACGCTTTGCGAGGACTGCGGTATTCTCCGCGACCTTTCGCCCGACGCCTCGCAGATCCTGCTGCAATCCGGTCCGCCTCCGCACATTTCTTTATTCGATGTAGCGACGCGGCAGGTGACTGAGATCTATCGTCATCCCCAGCACCCTCTCTACGCGCCCCGATTCTCCCCGGATATGAAATGGGTCAGTTTTCAAATGGTCGACCGCCCCGCGGCGCGCACCCTCCTGATTGCCCCGTTCCGCGGCGCTCAAGCGGTTCCGGAGACGGAGTGGATTCGCGTCTCCGATGGCACAGCCATGGACCGCAACCCGGTCTGGTCTCCGGATGGCAACCTGATTTACTTTCTCTCCGAACGCGACTCGTTCCGCTGCCTTTGGGCGCAACGCATTCATCCGCACACGCGCAAACCCACCGGTGATCCCTTCGCCGTCGAGCACTTTCACAACGCGATGCGCAACCTGATGAACATCGACGGCCCAGGCCAGGTAAATATCTCGCCCGGTCCGGATTCGATCGTGTTCGCCATGGGCGAACTCACCGGAAACATCTGGTTGGCTGAACCCTGAACGGCCTTGCGGCTACACTAGGACGGTGGAGTTTGCCGGCCTTTCCGAAGACCGCGCTCGGCTGCGCGACATTCTCGTCAAATTGTCCGTTCGCCGCGGCCAGGAGTTCACGCTGGCCAGCGGGCGCAAGAGCAACGTGTACGTTGACGCCCGCGTGACGACCTGCCGCGCGGAAGCGATGCCCCTCATTGGGCGGCTGTTCCTCGCCAAGATCGCCGAACGCGGCTGGCGGCCGGCGGCGGTCGGCGGGTTGACCATGGGCGCCGACCCGATCGTGATCGCCGTTGCGCGCGAGAGTCTGGAGCACGGCGCTCCGGTGAATGCGTACCTGGTCCGCAAAGAGGCAAAGGGACACGGAACCCGGAAGCAGATCGAAGGACTGGCCGAGACCGGCCCGCTCGATGTAGTGGTGGTTGACGACGTTTGCACCACCGGCGACTCCACAGTGAAGGCGATACAAGCGTCGCGCGAGGCAGGTCTGAATGTCCTTGGCGCTATTTGCCTGGTGGACCGCGAGGAAGGTGCGCGCGAGTCGATCGAGGGAGCGCTAGAGTGTCCCCTCGATCGGATCTTCACGCTAGCCGATCTGTAAGCAGCACCGTAATGGAACTCGGCATCATCGGCGTCTGCGCTCAATTGCCCGGATTACGCGCCGCCCTTACCCTTGGCGCCGGCCTTGGGAGATCCGGCATCGTCCTCGTCGTTGTTCCAGGGCCCTTTGCCTTTACCAGCGCCGCCCCCCGGCCGGATGTGGCCGCGGATCTCACCGCCGGGGAACGCCGCCGTGTGAACGTTGACGTAGGCAAGGCCCGAACGAATGATCTTTAGAGCGGCCTGAAGATCGCCCGCCTGCAATCCCTGTATCGCCACCACGTCGCCGGCTAGCAGTGTGCGGCTTAGGGTCTGACCCGGCAGCGGGCAGGCGGGAGCCCCACCGGATCCGCAGAGATGGATCATCACTCCGCCGTTCGCGTGTGGCGGCGCGAAATGGATGTGCGCCGCGGCGGCCGGACCGGTGAGTCCGTCGAAGGTCAGTCCGATAGCGAGCTGCGTGTCGTCGTCGCTCACCACCGCCCGGAACTCTCCGGCGCCCGCCGTCCACACCGGTGGGATCTCCGCCAGTCCCGTCAAGTTGGCCTTCAGGCTTCTGGGTTTCCCCGGCAAGGCCATCTGCGCGGCCAGCAGTCCCGCAAATACCATCGGAAACACAATCTGAACGATTCGCTTGCTCATGCTCTGAGATCTCCCCGTTTGGTAAACAAAATGCCGAACTATTATATCCTGGCGTCTCCTTGCGTCGAGGACGATTGTGGCGGAATCAGCTGGTAGCGTGCGCTCGAACAGTTTGCCGCCTGAATACACCGAGGGCAGGCATGATTCGGCAGCGGCGCTTGGATCGGTATAATCGTCAACTCGGACTACTCATGGCGGCGCGCCAGACCCACTACTTGCCGCAGTACGAACTGAAGCGCGCCCGTAATTCCAGCCACGACTATCTTGCGCGGCTCGCCGGATCGGGCCACCACATCCTGGAACTCGGCTGCGGCGAGGGTCATTTCTCGGCCGTCCTGCTGGCTCAAGGCAACCGCGTCACCGGTGTCGACAACGTGCCCGCATCGCCGCTTCTGCCGGAGGGTCTCCGCTACATTCAAGCCGACCTGAGTGCGACGACGCCCGCCGGGATTCCAGAGTTGCACGGCCTGAGATTCGACAAGGTTCTTCTGATGGACATCCTGGAGCACCTGCACGATCCGTTGAAGGTGTTGGCTGCTTGCGCGGCACTCGTGAAACCCGGCGGTGAAGTGATTGTCTCTCTGCCGAACATCGCCAACATCTACATCCGTCTTTCGCTTCTGATGGGACACTTCGATTACACGGAGCGGGGCATCCTCGACCGTACTCATCTTCACTTCTACACCCGGAAGTCGGCCCGGCACTTCATTCAATCGGCGGGCTACCGGATCGAGAAGGAGTTTGCCACCGTCATCCCCATCGAACTGGTTGCCGGGCTGCCCTACACCCACCCGCTCATGCGCGCCGCGAACCGCTGCCTGGCCGCCGCCACCTGGCTGCGGCCCCCTCTGTTCGGATACCAGTTTCTATTCGTAGCCGTACCCGGCCTGCCTTGACGAACTGCCTGTGGCGTGACTCGGGGATGGCTGAGGGTGTTGGGCCTGGGGAGACATGGTGTAGACTGAGGCATCCGATATCCTCATTTGCAAAGGAGAATCTCAATGCGATTTCTTGTCAAGGTGTCCATGCCCGTCGAAGCTGGCAACAAGGCCGCGCACGACGGATTCAGCGCCATCCAGAAAATCCTGGATGAACAGAAACCGGAGGCTGCCTACTTCATCGCGGAAAATGGAAGGCGAACGGGAATCCTTATCCTTCACATGGATGACGCCTCACAGCTTCCGGCCATCGCCGAACCCTGGTTTCTCGCCCTGAATGCTGGCATCGAGGCGACGCCCGCGATGGTGCCGGAGGACCTCGCCAAGGCCGCTCCGGCGATTGAGCAGGCCGTCAAGAACTACGGGTAAATCTATCTCTCTGCCCGCTCGTCCCCCGGCTGGCAGCAGCCAGGCGGACGAGGCTGACGCCAGCCTACACCCCGGTCCCAGGCCGTAGTTTCCAGGCCGTTTAATTAAGCACCTTTCTTTGCGTACATTTTATCGATTTCTCGATATTTCTCTTGCCCGCCTTTCCCCGAGACGATAGAATCGCCTTGAAAGTTCTGAGGGGCGTCCCCAAAAAGGAGCAACAGCCGTGAAATCCCTGGGATCTCTAGTTCGATGGTTCGTGGTAGCGAGCGCTTTCCTAACCGTCGCGTTCGGCCAAACCGCTCAAATCACCGGACGAATCGCCGACCAAAGCGGCGCCGTCGTGCCCGGTGCGAAGGTCGTGGCCACCAACATCAATACCGGCGTTGTCCGTGATTCAGTGACGAACGATGCCGGCAACTATCTCATCACCGCGCTGTTCCCTGGCCCGTATCGGGTCACCGCCGAGGCCAGCGGATTCAAGCAGGTCCGGCGCGAGCAGATCACTCTCGCCACGGACCAGATCGGCCGCATCGACTTCACCATGGAAGTGGGCACGGTTCAGGAAAGCGTCACTGTCGAGGCCTCGACTGTTCTTCTCGATGCCGCTACCAGCACTGTGGGCACAGTTGTCGAAAATCGCCAGGTGACGGAAATACCGTTGAGCGGCCGCAACCCCATAGCCCTGATCGCGCTTACCACCGGCGTGCGGATCCAGGGCGGCTTTGGCGGCAAGAACCAGTGGTCAAACTTCTCGGTCAATGGCGGACTCGCCAACGCGAACTCGGTCATGGTGGAGGGCCTGGCGCTCGACATGGCGCAGATGAACGCGCCCTCCTTCGTCCCCCCGGTGGACGCCACCCAGGAATTTCGCATCCAGACCAACAAGTTCTCCTCGGAATTCGGCCGTACCGCCGGCGGCATCGTGAACTTCAGCATTAAGTCCGGCACCAACGACCTGAACGGCTCCGCTTACGAGTTCGTGCGCAACAAGGTGCTCAACGCGAACGATTTCTTCCAGAACCGGGCCGGCAGAGGCCGGCCCGCATTCAATCAGAATCAGTTTGGCGCTTCCCTCGGCGGCCCCATCGCCAGAGATAGGGCCTTCTTCTTCGTCAACTGGGAGGATTATCGCATTCGTCAATCCTCGCCCAGCATCACCACCGCCGAGTCGCCCCGGGGAATTTCACCCCGAGGCGCTCACAGATCCGGACGTGA
>CAYPUQ010000458.1:0-4743 GCA_964413655.1 uncultured Solibacteraceae bacterium
CGTTGCCCTCGGGGTCCGCTGCGCCGGCCCCCGGACCACCCGGAGGCGGCGCGCCGGCGGCGCTCGCCTTGTACATCGCCTCGGCGATCTTGTGGGACTGGCTGTTCAGCTTGTCCATCGCCGTGCGCATTTTCTCGGCGCCGCCGCCGTCTTCCATCGCCCGGCGGGCTTCCTGGAGGGCCGCCTCGATCTCGGTGACGTCGTTGGCGGCAATCTTGTCGCGATGCTCTTTCAGAGTCTTCTCGGTGCTGTAGGTGAGGCTGTCGAGCTGGTTGCGCAGTTCGATCTCCTCCTTGAACTTGCGGTCTTCGGCCGCGTGGGACTCGGCGTCGCGGGCTATCTTTTCCACCTCGTCCTTGGACAGGCCCGACGACGAGCTGATAGTGATCTTCTGCTCGTTGTTGGTGGCGCGATCCTTGGCAGTCACGTTCAGAATGCCGTTGGCATCGATGTCGAACGTCACCTCCACCTGGGGCATGCCGCGCGGCGCCGGCGGAATGCCGACCAATTGGAACACGCCAAGTAACCGGTTGTCGCGCGCCATCGCGCGCTCGCCCTGGTAGACCTTGATCTCCACCGAAGTCTGGTTGTCCGAAGCGGTCGAGAACACTTCGCTCTTGCGCGTCGGAATGGTGGTATTGCGTTCGATAAGCCTGGTGAAGACGCCGCCCAGCGTCTCGATGCCGAGCGACAGAGGCGTCACGTCGAGCAGAAGCACGTCCTTGACCTCGCCGCCGAGCACGCCGCCCTGCACCGCCGCGCCCACCGCGACCACTTCGTCCGGATTTACACTCTTGTTCGGCTCCTTGCCAAACATATCCCGGACGAGTTGTTGGACGCGCGGAATACGGGTCGAACCGCCGACCAGAACCACTTCGTCGATCTGGCTCGGCGACAGGCCGGCATCGGCCAGCGCTTGCTTACAGGGGCCTTGCGCGCGCTGCAGGATATCCTCGATCATCTGCTCGAAGCGCGCCCGGGTCAGCTTCATCACGAGGTGCTTCGGGCCGGTGTTGTCGGCGGTGATGAACGGCAGGTTGATCTCGCTCTCGAGCAGGGTCGACAGCTCGATTTTCGCTTTCTCGGCGGCTTCCTTGAGGCGCTGCAGCGCGGTCTGGTCGTGCGACAGGTCGATCCCCTGTTCCCTCTTGAACTCACCGATGATCCACTCGATTAGGCGCTGGTCGATGTTGTCGCCGCCCAGGTGGGTGTCGCCGTTGGTGGACTTCACTTCCACCACGCCGTCGCCCACCTCTAGGATCGAGATGTCGAAGGTACCGCCGCCGAAGTCGTACACGGCGATGGTGTGGTTTTTCTTCTTGTCGAGGCCGTAGGCCAGGGCGGCCGCGGTGGGCTCGTTGATGATGCGCATCACTTCGAGGCCTGCGATCTGGCCGGCGTCCTTGGTGGCCTGGCGCTGCGCATCGTTAAAATAAGCCGGAACTGTGATGACGGCCCGGGTGACTTTGGATCCCAGGTAGGCCTCGGCGGCCTCTTTCAACTTGCCGAGGATCATGGCCGAGATTTCCGGCGGTGAAAGCTTGCGGCCCGTCGCCTCCACGCGCGCGTCGGCGCTATCGCCGCGGACGACTTTGTAAGGAACGAGGCGGGTTTCCTCGGACACCTCGTCGTAGCGCCGCCCCATGAAACGCTTGATGGAAAAGATCGTGTTTTCCGGATTTGTGACGGCCTGGCGCTTGGCGACCTGGCCGACGAGACGCTCGCCGCTCTTGGTAAAGGCCACCACCGAGGGCGTCGTCCGGCCCCCTTCCTGGTTGGGGATGACAACCGGCTGGCCGCCTTCCATAACGGCGACCACACTGTTGGTGGTACCCAAATCGATCCCGATAATCTTGCTCATGTTTGACAGACTCCTCGCTAAGAACAATCACCGCCCCAACGGCAAGATCGAGCGCATCACGGGCTGCGAAGCCGGAATTGGGCTGGCGCCGTGGTGTTTACCGCACCACAGAATTAGCACAATCTTAGTATCAAATATTAGTGTGTTGTTGTCAAGTTATGTGGACAAATTTGCGCTTGGGGTTGTTAAAAGATTGCTTGTCAATTGCTTGGGATGCGATAGCGGGGCACGGGCTTCGGCGTTCACCGGTGTTCCAAGGTTGTTGGCCGAAATCGACGAGACAGGGGCAAGGCTTCCGGTTAGTCTGGGAACGTAGGTGGACATGAGCATGAACCACGGGATGGAGACACGAGGCGGACGATTCTCCGGGGGAGCGTTCGGCGGGGCCGTGCTAATCGTGCTGGGGAGCCTTCTGCTAGCCGACCGGCTCGGTTACCTTCGTTTTGGCGATGTGATCCGCTTCTGGCCGGCCGTGCTGGTCGCGGTCGGAGCGGTGAAGATCGGGTGGGGCCGGCATTCCTCCGAACGGTTCCTCGGAGTGGTGCTGGCGGCGGCCGGATCGATGCTGTTGCTCGACAAACTCGGCATCATCAACCTGAATTTCCGGTTGGTGCTGCCGGTCCTGTTGATCGGACTGGGCATTAGCCTTCTGTGGAAGACATGGTCGTCCAAGGACGACGGTGTCGAAACCGGAGACGAACCCCGGTTGAACCACTGGACCGTTTTTGGCGGTTTCAAATGCCGGAACACGTCCGCCGATTTCCGCGGCGGTTCGGTCTTCGTGCTGTTCGGCGAATCGAAGGTGGATCTGACGGGCGCCGGCACCCGCGGCGGCGCCGTCCTGGACGTCACCGCAATATTCGGAGCCGTCGAGTTGCGGGTTCCGGAAGACTGGACGATTGCACCTCAGGGCGCACCGGTTTTCGGGGCGTTCGAGGACAAAACCTACCGGCCGAAACCGTCGGCCGAGGGCCCGCGCAAGACTCTGACCCTAAAGGGTGTCGTCGTGTTTGGCGGAGTGGAAGTGAAGAACTGAGAGGTGTAATGTGCGTAGAAGGATCCAGGGGCCGGCGGCCGGACGGAGTTTCCCGAACTCGGCCCTGGCGATTGCATTTCTGGTCGTGCTCGGATTGCTGGCGAGTTCCCCGCGCGAGTTGCTTCCCGAATCGTGGTACGGGACTGGCGTGGATGCCGGGGTCCGGGGGGCCACGGTACTCGCCGTTCTGGGCCAGTCCGAGATCGACCTGAGCGAAGGCATCCTGCCCGAAGGAGCGGCTTCGCTGCAGGCGGGCGCCATACTCGGACAGGTGACCGTGCGGATCCCGCGCGACTGGCGCGTGGAAAGCGGCGGCGCAGCCGTGTTGGGGAAGTTTCGCGACCTCACGGGTCGGGCGCCCGAAGACGACCGCGGCGCCCCCCTGCTGCGCGTCCACGGCCTTGCGCTGCTCGGCGCGGTGACGATCACGCACTGATGGCGGCCGATGGACAGCGACTACGCGAAACGCGCCGGCCTCGGGTATTACCTGGCATGGGTTCCCCTGACTGGCATCGTCATCGTGCTGCTGGCGGCCTCCGGCGGCATGGCCTGGGACCGGGCGTCGCTGACCGCCGCGCCGCTGTGCGCCATCTACGCCATCGTGTGCCGGTCGTCCCGGTACCTTTGCCGGGCCTCTCCGCTGCAGCGGGCCAGCCTGCCGCGCGTTCTTACGGCCCATGGCGCCGGGGCGGCGGCGGCGAGCGGGCTGTGGATCGGGTTGGCGGGGTTGCTCGGGCTGCAGGCGCAGTTGCCGCTGCTATTCGGCGTGGGTGTGCTGCTCTATCTGCTGTCGGTCGCCTATCATTACCTGGCGGCTGCGCTGGAGAGTTCGCGGCAAGCGGAGCGTTCGCGGATGCAGGCGCAGGTGCTCGCGCGCGAGGCCGAGCTGGAGGCGCTCAAGGCGCGCTTGAATCCGCATTTCCTGTTCAACAGCCTGCACTCAATCAGCGCCCTGACGGCGGCCGATCCCGCGCGGGCAAGGGAGATGTGCATCCTGCTCGCGGAGTTTCTGCGGGCGAGCCTCGGCGCGGGCGAGCACGGCAGCATCCCGTTGCGGGAGGAACTGGCGCTGGCGCGGAAGTACCTCGCGATCGAGAAGGTCCGCTTTGGGGAACGGATGACGGTGTCGGAGGAGATCGAAGAGGCTGCGGAGGCCTGCCTGGTGCCGCCTTTGCTGCTGCAACCCCTCGTGGAGAACGCGGTGAAGCATGGGATCGCCATGATGACCGCATCCGGAACCGTCCATTTGGCGGCCGCCATCGGGAACCAGCGGTTGCGCGTGGCCGTCGAGAACTCGTTCGATCCCGAAGCGCGCGGCCGGAGCGCCACGGGTCTGGGGTTGGAGATCGTCCGGCGGCGGCTGAAGGCGCGGTACGGGGAGGAGGCCAAACTGGTGACTCGGACGCCGGACAGCCGATTCCTGTCGGAACTGTTCCTGCCCGTCGAGCAGGCAGACCGGAGAGTCGATTGGAAGGAGCCGGATGCGGGTATTAATCGTTGACGACGAGGAACTGGCGAGAGACTACTTGCGCGAGTTGCTGCAGGGACATCCCGGCGTCGAGATCGTGGGCGAGTGCGCCGACGGCTTCGCGGCAGTAAAGCTGACCGCCGAGTTGAAGCCCGATCTTCTCTTTCTCGACGTCCAGATGCCGAAGCTGGACGGGTTCGAAGTGCTGGAACTGATCGGTTCGGAAGTGCCGGTGATTTTCGTGACAGCGTACGACTCCTACGCGCTGCGCGCCTTCGAGGTGCATGCGATCGACTACCTGTTGAAGCCGTTTTCGGCGCAGCGACTCGCGCAGGCGTTGGATCAGGCGCGGCACCGGTCAGCCGGCCGGCCGGCGGT
>CAYPUQ010000459.1:0-4731 GCA_964413655.1 uncultured Solibacteraceae bacterium
GCCGACCCCACAGTTGACGCCTCGATGGAGCGGGAACTGAACCCCTGGCTCGCCGCCGAAGCACGATTCAACGAGGCCGCCGAGCGTCTTGGGATGGACGAGGGCATGCAGAAGATGCTGCGTACGCCATCCCGCGAGATCACCGTCTACATTCCCGTCATGCTGGACGACGGCCGGCTCGAGGTCTTCACCGGCTATCGCGTCCAGCACTCGATCGCGCGCGGCCCGGCCAAGGGCGGCATCCGCTACGCGCCAGATGTCACACTCGACGAAGTACGGGCGCTGGCGGCGTGGATGACGTGGAAGAGCGCCGTGGTGAACATCCCATACGGCGGCGGCAAAGGCGGCATCATCTGCGATCCGTCGATCATGTCGATGGGCGAACTGGAGCGCATCACCCGCCGTTACACGGCCGACATCATCGAGTTTCTGGGGCCGGAGACCGACGTGCCCGCTCCGGACATGAACACGAACGAGCAGGTGATGGCCTGGATCATGGACACGTATTCCATGCACATGCGGCACACGGTGACCGCGGTGGTGACGGGTAAGCCGATGGAGTTGGGCGGATCGCTCGGGCGGCGTGAAGCGACCGGCCGCGGTTGCATGATAGCAACGCTGGAGGCGCTGAAGCGTTTCAATCTTCGGCCGGAGGATACCCGCGTGGTGGTCCAGGGCTTTGGTAACGTCGGCGGCATGGCGGCGAAACTGATGACCGGGACCGGGTTCAAGATTATCAGCGTCATCGAAATCGACGGCGCCATCCGCAACCCGAAGGGTCTGGACATTCCGGCGCTGATGAAACATCGCCAGGAAACCGGCTCGATTGTCGATTTTCCCGAGGCCGAAAGCTTCGATCCCGACGAGGCGCTGTTCCAGGAATGCGAGGTCCTGCTGCCGGCCGCGAAGGAGAATGTCATCACGTCGAAGACGGCGCCCAAGATCCGCTGCAAGATTCTGTGCGAAGGGGCCAACGGGCCGACGACTCCGGCGGCGGAACCGGTGCTTTGGGAAAACGGCGTGTTCGTTCTGCCCGACATTCTGGCCAACGCGGGCGGCGTCACCGTATCTTATTTCGAATGGGTCCAGAACCGGCAGGGCTTCTATTGGAATGAAGACCTGATCAACCAGCGGCTGCAAGAGATTATGGTGAACGGCTACCATGCAGTGGTGAGTTTCCGCGAGAAACATAACGTGCGGAATCGCGCGGCCGCCTACATGCTGGCTTTGGACCGGGTCGCCTACGCCATTCGCCTGCGTGGGCTATACGCCTGATGTCCGACGCCGCCACGCCGCTGATGCGGCAATACCATTCACTCAAGCAACAGGTGCCGAACGCACTGCTGTTGTTCCGGCTGGGCGACTTCTACGAGTTGTTCTTTGAAGACGCCGTGGTGGCGGCGCGCGACCTGGAAATCACGCTGACATCGCGCAACAAGGAGAAGGGCGAAGCGATTCCGATGTGCGGCGTGCCGCACCACACGGCGGAAGGGTATATCGCGCGGCTGATCCAGAAGGGCCACCGGGTGGCCATCTGCGAGCAAATGGAAGACCCGAAGCTGGCGAAGAAGCTGGTGAGGCGCGACATCGTGCGCGTGGTCACGCCCGGCACGGCGACCGACGCCAACCTGCTGCGCACCGGAGAGAACAACTACCTGGCCGCGGCTGCCGTGCGCAACGGGCGTGCCGGGTTGGCGTTTCTCGACCTGTCGACCGGGGAGTTCCGCGTGACGGAGCTGGCCGAAGCCGAGTTAGCGCCGGCGCTCGAAGCGCTGAACGCGCGCGAGGTGCTGCGCGCCGAGGGTGCGGCCGCGCCGGAACTGCCCGGTCTGCGCACGGACGTGGAGCCGTGGGTGTTCGATCACGACTACGCGGACCGTCTGTTGAAGGAGCATTTCCGGCTGCTGACGCTCGACGGATGCGGCCTGGCCGGACGCGCGCTGGCGGTGAGCGCGGCGGGCGCACTGCTGCACTATCTGCGCGAGACGCAGCGCGCGGCGCTCGACCACCTCGACCGGCCTGCGTGGTTCGAGCGCAACGAGACGATGGTGCTCGACGCGGTGACGGTGCGGAACCTGGAACTCGTGGAGCCGCTGTTCGCGGGCGAGAGCCGCGAGGTGACGCTACTCAACGTTGTGGACGAAACCAGGACCGGCATGGGTGCGCGGCTATTGCGGAAGCGGCTGCTGGAGCCCTCGGTGGACCAGGAAGAGATCGAGCGGCGGCTGGATGCGGTGGAGGAGTTGAACGGCGCGACCATCCGCCGCGCGAACTTGCGAGCGGCGCTCGGCGGCGTGTTGGATATCGAGCGCCTGCTGGCGCGAACGACTCTGGGCACGGCTTCGCCGCGCGACCTGCTGGCGCTGGCTCGGTCGCTGGCCCAGGTTCCAGCGCTGGCGGCTCACCTTACCGGGACGCACGCCGTACGGCTGCGGGATCTGCTGACGGGCCTCGATGAAGTGGCCGAAGTGCGCGACGCGGTTCTTGGCGCGATCGTCGAGGAGCCGCCGGTGAACCTCACCGACGGTGGCGTAATCCGAGACGGCTTCGACGCGCAGCTCGACGAACTCCGCGACATCAGCCGGAACAGCCGCGGCTATATCGGGGCCATCGAAAAGCGCGAGCGCGAGCGCACGGGCATCGCGTCGCTGAAGGTGCGATTCAATAACGTCTTCGGCTACTACATCGAGGTGTCGAAGGCGAACCTGCACCTGGTTCCTTCCGATTACGACCGCAAGCAGACGCTCGTCAACGCTGAGCGTTTCATGACGCCGGAGTTGAAGGAACTGGAAAGCAAGATACTCGACGCCGAGGAGAAAATCCAGGTATTGGAGCGCGAGATCTTCACGCGGCTCCGCGCGCAGGCGGCCGGCGAGGCGGCGCGCATCCGGCTGACCGCGGCGGCGATCGCCGAGATCGATTGCGTGGCGTCGCTGGCCGAGGCCGCCGTGAAGAACCGCTACGTCCGGCCGCGATTTTCCGGGCCGGTGGGTGGCGATGGCGTGCTGAAGATCCTCGCCGGACGGCATCCGGTGATCGAGCGGCTCACCGAGCGCGAAGCGGCGCGCTTCGTTCCGAACGACGTGTATCTGGATCCGGAGGAGCGCTTCACCGCGATCATCACCGGCCCGAACATGGGCGGCAAGTCGACGTACCTGCGCCAGGTGGCGCTGACGCTAATCATGGCGCAGGCCGGATCCTTCGTCGCGGCGCAGGAGGCGCTGTTGCCTTTGGTGGATCGCGTGTTTACGCGAATCGGCGCGGCTGACAACCTGGCGCGCGGGCGGTCGACGTTCATGGTGGAGATGACGGAGACCGCCGCGATCCTGAACACAGCCACCCAAGGCAGCTTCGTGGTGCTCGACGAGATCGGCCGCGGAACGGCCACCTACGACGGCCTCGCGCTGGCGTGGGCGGTGGTGGAGTACATCCACGAATACATCGGCGCGATGACCCTGTTCGCGACGCACTACCACGAACTGACCGAGCTGGCCGAGCGGCTGCCGGGTGTGCTGAACCTGCATGTCACGGCGAAGGAGGCGGGCGACCAGATCCTGTTTCTGCGGCGAGTGGAACCGGGCGCGGCCGACCGCAGCTACGGCATCGAGGTGGCTCGGTTGGCAGGGTTGCCCGCCGGCGCCATCGAACGCGCCCGCGAGATCTTGCGCTGGCACGAGAAGGCCGAGCACGCCGCCAGCGAGGAACTGGCGCCAAAGAAGAAGCGCGGTGCGGCGCCGGTGCAGATCCAGCTTTTCGAGCCCGTTAATCATCACATCGCCGAACGTATCCGGAATCTCAACGTGGATGAACTGCGACCGGTGGAGGCGCTTCAACTGCTCAGTGAATTGCAGGAGGAACTGAAGCGGCAGTGAGGATCGCCGGCATCATGAGCGGGACGTCGCTCGACGGCGTCGACGTCGCGATCGTCGATTACGACCGTAAGCTCAACACGGTGGCATTCGTTACCGTGCCGTACCCGCCGGGCGTCCGTGAGGCGCTCTTGAAAGTCTCGAACGCCGTGACGCATACGGGCGATATCAGTCGGCTGAACTCCTTGCTGCCGAGGCTGTATCGCCGCGCTCTCCTGAGCGCTTGCCGCAAGGGCGGCATCCCACGCGATTCGGTGAAACTGATCGGCTGCCACGGGCAGACGATTTTCCACGAGGGCCGGCCGGTGTCCTATTTGAACTGGCCGGTGGCGAGCACTCTGCAAATCGGCGACGGCAGCGTGCTGGCCGAATTGACCGGCATTCCGGTGGTGTGGAACTTCCGGCCGCGCGACATGGCGGCGGGCGGCCAGGGGGCGCCGCTCGTTCCGTTCGTCGACTACCTGCTACTCCGGCACGCGCGGCGGCACCGCGTGGCGCTGAATATCGGCGGGATCGCGAACATCACCTATATGCCCGCCGGGGCGCCGCCCGAGCGGGTCGTCGCATTCGACACGGGACCGGGCAATATGGTGATGGACGCGCTGGCGTCGCTGGCGACCGGAGGGCGCAGCCGGTACGATCGCGACGGGCGGATGGCCGCGAAGGGCGCTCTGCGGGTAGGGCTGCTCAACGAGTTGCTGGACGACGATTACTACCAGCAGCCGGCGCCGAAATCCACCGGCCGCGAGAAGTATGGCGATGCGTTCGTCCAGCGGCTGCTGCGGAGCGGCCATCGCAACGAGGATCTTCTGACTACCGCGGCGTGGCTCACGGCATGCACCGCCGCGCGCTCGATCCGCGA
>CAYPUQ010000460.1:0-4721 GCA_964413655.1 uncultured Solibacteraceae bacterium
CGAACGGCTGGGCGAAGGCCAACGAGCCGCATAGGAAAAGGGCTGCGATTGTGGCTGTTCTGATCATGGTGTTGTGTTTCAACCTCCTGACTCCACACTACCCCCAGGCTTTTGATTGTCAATGAGTTCCGCGTAAGAGTTTGCAAAGCTTGCTTTACGAAGATTTACGAGAAAGCCGCAACGTGCGTGATACATTTGGGGCGTGCAGGTGTTGGTGATTGACGACGACGTGGAACTGAGCAAGCTCCTCCGCGAATTCCTTGCGCAGGAAGGCTTTACGGTGGATCTCGCACACGACGGACCGTCCGGCGTCGAGAAGGCGCTCAGCGGGGAAGCCGGTATCGCCGTGCTCGACGTGATGCTGCCGGGCATGGACGGCTTCAGCGTCCTGCGCAAGATTCGCGAGAAGAGCCGGCTGCCGGTGCTCATGCTGACGGCGCGCGGCGAAGACATCGACCGGATCGTCGGCTTGGAACTCGGCGCCGACGACTACCTGGCCAAACCGTTCAACCCTCGTGAACTGGCGGCGCGGCTGCGCGCGATTCTCCGGCGGGCGCAACAGCCGGCCGGGGAGACCGGCGGGCGCATCGAGGTGAACGGCGTGGTGCTTGACCCGGCGACGCGAGAGGTTAGCGCCGATGGACGGCGAGTGGAACTCACGACGTTCGAGTTCGAGATCCTGCATTCGCTGCTGCGCGCGGCCGGCCGCGTGTTGTCGCGCGACGACCTGATGGAGCAGCTCTACCAGCGCAAGGCGACGCCGTTCGATCGCTCGATCGACGTTCACGTTTCGCACCTCCGGAGAAAGCTCGACTGCGGGCGTCCGCTCATCAAGACGGTGCGCCAGGTTGGCTACCAGTTCCTCCGCCATTCGAGCGAGGAAACCCCGGAATGAGGTCTTTGTTCGCGCGGGTATTGCTGTGGTCGATCGCGGTCGCCATCCTGTCCGGCGCGGCGTTTGTCTATATTACCCGCGCGACCATCGATCCGCCACCCGCCTTCGGCGGTCCCACGCCGCGGCGCTTTCCGTTCCTGTTCCTGGAAGCGCGGAAGATCTACGAAGCCGAAGGCAAAGCCGCACTGGCCGCACACCTCGCACGGCTGCGGCGCTCGGCGCGGATCGAATGCGTGCTCACCGACGCCGAAGGAGTGGACTTGGTGAGCGGGGAGCACCGGAGCGACTTGTTGGGAAATTATCAGGAAGTTCCGATGATGCGGCGGGGGCGGGGGTTCTGGGAAGAGGGGCCGAAACGGCCGCGGGCGCGTATCATCGGGACGCGCAGCCTGGATGGCCGGTACATGTTCTTCATGATGCCGGCGTCGTCGCCGATCCTGCCGCCGTTTCTATCCTGGTATCACTTGGCGGTGCTCGGTGTGTTGGCGGCGCTCAGCTTCCTGTTGGTGCGCCACTTGACATCGCCAGTCAAGGAGATGGAACTGGCGCTGGAGCGGTTCGGCGGCGGCGATCTCGGGGCTCGCGTCCGTTCCCGGCGCGGCGACGAACTCGGCCGCCTGGCGAATACTTTCGACAAGATGGCCGAGCGTATTCAGACGCTGCTCGATGCCGAGCGGCGGCTGCTAATGGACATTTCGCACGAGATCCGTTCCCCGCTCACCCGGCTCAACCTGGCGGTCGAACTGGCGCGCAGCGTGGAGGATAGGGAGGCCGCGTTGGACCGCATCCAGCGCGAGGCCGACCGGTTGAACCAGCTCGTCGGCGGGTTGCTGCAGGTAACACGCGCCGAGGGTGATCCGCGCGCGCTGCGCATGCTGCCCGTAGACCTGCGGGCTTTGGTGAACGAGGTGGCGGCCGACGCGGAGATCGACGCGGAGGCGAAGCGCTGCCGGATCGCCATCGATGCGCCGGCGACCGGCGAAGTCCAGGGGGACCACGAGTTGCTCCGCCGCGCGATCGAGAATGTGCTGCGCAATGCCATCCGCTATTCGCCGGAAGGCGCCACGGTCGAACTGCGGCTCATCCGGGAGGGAAGCCAGGCGGTGGTCGAGGTGCGCGATCACGGTCCCGGAGTTCCGGGTGAAATGCTCGACCGCCTGTTCGAACCTTTCTTCCGCGTCGAGGAATCCGAGGAGAAGCGAAGCAGCGGCTTCGGTCTCGGCTTGTCGATCGCGCGGCGCGCGGTGGTCCTCCACGGCGGGACGATTCAAGCGGCGAACGCCGGCCCAGGGTTGCGGGTGCGGATTGGTATTCCGCGGAAGAACGGGGCGGGTTCGTGAGTGGAATGGCTGCCGGACGGTCGGATGACAGGGGCTGCCACAGCCTTCTTCTAAGGCCACCGCGCGTACGAACGGCCTACGCCGGCTCGAACTTCCAGGCGGGCGGCGCGATGCCCTTGGCGCGCAGATAGACGACGGCCTGGCCGCGATGATGGGCTGTGTGCATGTAGGCCCGCATCAGGACGTCGATCCCCGTATGCGGCTGCCGAAGTTGGAAACCGCCGCGAAGCAGATTCTCTTCCGTCAGCTTTTCCAGCACGCTGGTACCGTAATCGAAGGCGGCCGCGACAAACCGGCGCACGGAGTCTTTGTCGGACGGATTCGCGGCGGAGTCCAGTTCTTTCGCATTCGCCGCGAGCGGCGGGCTTGGAATCGGCACGAGTCCGAAGACGTTGAAGTAAACGCAGTTGGCATAAGCCAAGTGGCGCAGTTGATCGCCGAACGAGCGCTGCACCGGGTTGGGCCGGAAGTCGAATCCGCCGGGCGGCATCGCTTCGAGCACTTCGAGCGTGTATTCGCGGTCGTCCCGCCAATGCTTGATGTAGTTGTCGCGGTACACCAGGGCGAAACCGCGCGTTTGGGCCGCCGCGACTTGCGGAACGGCGGCCAGGATTGGGAAGAAGGATCGGCGCCTCATGGCCACTCAGAATATCCGAATTGAAAGCGATATGCTGGATTCAAATCGCCCGAAGGAGATTAGCATGTTGAGACGCAGGGAATTTTTAGCGTTCGCTCTCGCGGCGCCGGCCATCGCGAAGATCGCCACCCGCAGCGTGACGGTGGAGACCGTGTTCAAATCGCCCGGTCCGAAGCCGAACGGGCTGCAAGCCACGAAAGAAGGGCTCTGGATTCTCGACCAAGGCGACAATCGCGCCTACTTGGTTGGCTACAAGGACGGGAAAGTGCTGCGGGCGCTCGATACGGATTCCAAGGCCGGCAGCGGGATCACGTTCGACGGCGAAGCGATCTGGCTAGCGTCCACCTACAGCCGGGAAATCATTCGCGCCGACGCTAAAACCGGCAAGACGATCGCCAAGTTCGATTCGCCCGGATCCGGCCCGGTCAGTTGGTCCGGGGCTGAAGGGCGCCGGAGCCCGCTGGCGCCTCCACCGCCTCCGCCGGCCGCCGAGCGGAAGAAGGGCGGGGAAGCGCCACGCCAGGCGACCGGGGCGCACGGTTTGGAGTGGCGTGACGGCAAACTCTGGATCTCTGTGCCGCCGGCGCAGAAGGTTTACCGGATGAACCCGAAGACCTGGCAGGCCGAACTGGAGTGGCCGACCGCCGGCAACCGCCCGCACGGCATCGGCTGGGAAGGTCAGTGGCTGTGGTGCACCGACTCCAACCTCAACGCGTTCCATAAGCACAACCCCAGCACCGGCGAGATCCTCGAAAAGATCCAGTTGACCGACAAGGACCCGCTGCCTCACGGCATGACCATCTGGCAGGGCTACATGTGGTACTGCGACGACGTCGGCGTTGTGTGCCGGTTCAAGATGGCGTGAAGCGCCGCCAGGCTCGGCTTACACCGAAACCGGTTCCGGTTTCTTCCGCGCCTGAACCAGGTCCAGCGCAGCGTCGAGGATCATGTCCTCTTGACCGCCGACCATCCGGCGCCGGCCAAGCTCGACCAGGATGTCCCGCGTGTCGATTCCATATTTCGTGGAAGCGGCCTCGGCGTGACGCAGGAAACTCGAATAGACGCCGGCGTAGCCAAGCGATAGGGTTTCGCGATCTACCCTTACGGGCCTGTCCTGGAGCGGGCGGATCAGATCCTCAGCAGCATCCATCAGCGCGAAGAGATCGCATCCGTGCTCGATACCCATCCGGTTGAACACGGCGATCAGCACCTCGATCGGTGCGTTGCCAGCGCCCGCGCCCATCCCGGCGAGAGACGCGTCGACGCGGGTTGCACCTTCCTGGACGGCGGCGATACTGTTGGCGACTCCTAGCGACAGGTTGTGGTGAGCATGCATGCCTCGCTGCGTCGCCGGATTGAGAACTTCGTTGAACGCGCGAAATCGCTCGGCTACTTCGTGCGTCAACAGGGCGCCGGCCGAATCGACGACGTACACGCAATACGCTCCGTAGGACTCCATCAGCTTTGCCTGCTGGGCCAGTTCGTTCGGCGGCGCCATGTGCGACATCATCAGGAAGCCGGCGACGTCCATGCCGAGGTTGCGCGCGAACTCAATATGCTGCTTGGCGATATCGGCCTCGGTGCAATGAGTCGCGACACGAACCGACCGCGCGCCGGCGTCGTAGGCCCGCCGCAGATCCTCCATTGTGCCAATGCCAGGAATCAACAGGACCGTCACCCGCGCCCTGGTTACGCTCCCGGCCACGGCTCCGATCCACTCACAGTCGGAATGAGCGCCAAAGCCGTAATTGAAACTCGATCCGGCGAGACCATCGCCGTGGGCGATCTCTATGGCGTCGACTCCGGCTTCGTCGAGCGCGCGCGCAATGAGCCGCACCTGGTCTAGCGT
>CAYPUQ010000461.1:0-4721 GCA_964413655.1 uncultured Solibacteraceae bacterium
CGTGCAAAAAACAAGCGTGGAGATCGGGTTTAGTCGTGCGCCGTCGGTTCTGCGCTTCCGGGGTGTACGGCCGGCGTCAACAAACCTTTGCCTATGAGGCGAAGGAGCCAAGAATCGTCGTGGGGAAACGCACTGGGGACACCCACAACGTGAGGAGCCTCGTGACGGCCATGCGCCGGAGACAGGTGATATCGTCTGGTTGACGCTGGTTCCCCAAGCCCGGCGTCAGCAAGCAGACCGGCGTCCGTCAGTGGTTGTGCCCGACGAAGTGCTGGGCAAGCTTGCGCCGTTGCTCGGCTACTGAGGCGAACAGATCACCGCACCACCGCCACCCTCTCTGGAAAGCGCAACTCCTCCTCCCCCACTTGCGTGACAAGACCGAGCCGGATCTCGCGCAACTTCGGCAGATGCGCCAGCGGACGGAGATTCTCGATCGTCGCCGGCGTCCGGCTTAGGTCGATCTTCTCCAAGTTGACGAGCGGCAGCAAGCGCTCCAGTCCGTTCATCTCCTTGCGCTCGGCGTCGGGATGGCCCGGCCGGTCGATGCCGCGGTCGTTTAGTGTCGCGCCCGCGAGGTTGAGCACCCGAAGCTGTTTCAATTCCGCCAGCCGCGACAGGTTCCGCTCATTCAATGGCAAGCCCCACAAACCGGAGTCGACGCGCTGCAATCCGCCCACGTCGAGTTCCACCAGCGAGGGCAGCAGCTTCAGCATCGATAGACAAGGCCCAAAGAGGCGGTTGCCGCCAATTGCCAACTTTTCCAAGCCGGTCAGCGCGGCCAGGTGTTCGAACCCTTCGTCGTCGATCTGCGTATAGCCGATGTCCAACTCGCGAAGCGCCGTCAGCTCCCCGAGGTGCTCAAACACCTTGCTGGTCACCTTCGTTCCTCGTAGATTCAGCCGCTCCAGGTTCTTCCAGCCGCGAACGTGCGCGATGCCGTCCTCGGTCAGGAACTCGCAGTAATAGCAGTTCAACTCCACGACGTTCCTCAGCGGCTTCAGCTGTTCGAAGCCAGTGTCGCCAACGCGCGTGTGCGCGAGCGTCAGCTTCCGCAACTCCGCATGACGCGCCACCTTGGCCATTTCGGCATCTGTCAGCCATTGCCCGGTCAAATCGAGTTCCGTGACCGGCTCTGCCGCCGCCATCGGCAATGCGGCGAGAAGCGGTAGCAGCACATAACGCATCAGCTTCGCCTCCGGTTGGGACGCGCCGAGTCGGGGTCCCAGACGATCTCGCAGCGCGGCAATGCCGCTCGTAGCGCGGCATGCCCCTTCTCGGTCACGAGCGTGTGATACAGATTCACGCGGCGTAGCGCGCCGAGCCCACGCAGATGCGCGACGCCGGCGTCGGTGACGTGTGTGTTGTCGAGGCTCAGGTCGCGCAAATTCACAAGACCGGCCAGAGGCCGAAGTCCGTTGTCGTCGATCTCGCCGTGATCGAGCGCCAGCGTGCGTAACCCGATCAGCGGCGCCAGCGCTTTCATGCCTTCGTTGGAGATCCGGGTGTGCGCCAGATCGAGCGTCTCTAGTCTGGTTAGTCCACTGAGGTGCGCCAGCCCCTTATCGGTGAACCGCGCGTCGCGCAGGATCAGCATGCGCAGTCCGCCAAGTGCCGCCAGCGGCTTCAGCCCGTCGTCGGTCAGATCGGTGGCCGCCAGATCGAGCGAGGTGAGCTGCTTCAACTCGCCGAGCGGCGCGCCGTCGGCAATGTCGGTCGCCGCGAGCGACAGGCGCCGCAGGGCAGGGAAGCGCGCGAGAGCCGCGATGGCCCGGCTGTCCACCGGCGCGCCGTGCAGATCCAACTCAGCCAACTCTGTCAGGCCAGCCAGCGCCTCCAACCCCGGCCCTTCCACGTATGTGTTGCTCAGATTCAGACGCCGCAGCCGGGTCAGCTTGCCAAGGGCTGGCACAGCGGCGTCCGACACGCCCGTACTGCCGAGATGCAACTCTTCGAGCGAACCGAGACTACCCAGTCGCGCGACGCCGAGATCGCCCACCTCGGCTCCTTCGAGGTTCAGCTTTCGGATCTTCCGCAAACCGCTCAGACGTTCGAGACCGGCGTCCGTCACCGGCGCGCCCGCCAGCGACACCTCGACGACATCGCCCTGTTCCCGAACCAGTTCGCCGCCCAGCGCTTCGATCCAGTGGTCGAGATCGAGCCTGGCGAGACTCTTACGCGGTTGGGCGCGGGCCGTCATCTCCACGGACTCTACCCGCACCGCCGGCAGCGCGGCCCGGAGCGCTTCGACACCCCCGCGCGTGACCCGCGTGTAGCGCAGGTCTACCACGGTGAGCTTCTGTAGCGGCTTCAGCGATTCCAGCCCCGCATTCGACACTCGCGTCCGGTACAGGTTCAACTCTCCGAGCGCCGCCATGTGTCGCAGCGCTGCCAAGCCCGCGTCCGTGACGGACGTGCCCATCAGGTTGAGCTTGCGCAGCCCGGTAAGATCCGCCAAATGCCGCAGACCCGCATCGGTGATCGCCGTTCCGTGCAGATCGAGGTCTTCGAGTTCGCTCAACTCCGCGAGCGAGGCCACGCCCGCGTCGGTCAACAGCGTGTCGCCCGCCCAGAGCCGCCGTAGCCGTTTCATGCCGGCTATATGTCCGGCCGCGCCATCTTCGAGCGGACATAGCGTCACATCCAGCGCGCGGAGGTTCACAAACGGCGCGAGCGACGTGCCCTTCACACGCGCTTGGCGGACGGCCAGTTCGCGCAGACCCGTCAGCGAAGCGATCTGTTCCAGTCCCTCGTCGGTGAACCGGATGCGGTCGAGGAAGTGGTCGCTGAAGGTGAGGATCTCCAGCGTCTCGATCCCGGCAAGGTATTGCATGTCGCGGCTGCCATCACGTCCGCCGTCGGCGTTGCGGTTCCACAGCGGGCCGGGCAGGCGGAGTTCCCGCAATGCCCGCAGATTGGTGAGCCGCTCGAGATCCGGCGGATCGGCGTTCACGCCCACCCAATCGAGCGCCTCGATCTGGAAATCGCCCGGCGGCAGCACGGCCGGATCCGAGAGGTAGTGCGCCGATCCGGCGAGCCGCACGCGCCCACCCATCCACAGGGTCCATTCCGCGAGGCGGCGGTCCGGCGCGGCGGCCCACAAAGACCCCGCTGCCAGCCCCAAAATCAGGATTCGCCCCAGCATTACCCGCTCGGTGGACATGATATCAGCATGGCGACCGTTACAATGTCCGGTAGTGCCCACCATTCACCGGATTCCCCTGCTCGACCTCCAGGCGCAGCACGCCGCCATCGGCGCGGAAGTGATGGCCGAGATTGCGCGTGTCGTCGACTCGCAGCAGTTCATCCTCGGGCCGCACGTGGCGGAACTCGAAACCCGGGTGGCCGAGTACTGCGGTGCGCGTCACGCCGTGGGCTGCGCGTCGGGTTCCGATGCACTCTACCTCGCGCTGCTGGCGCTGGGGGTCGGACATGGCGACAAGGTCATTACCGCGCCCTTCACCTTCTTCGCCACCGGTGGCGCGATCGTCCGCGCGGGTGCGACGCCGGTGTTCGTCGATATCGATCCGGCCACCTTCAACATGGACGCTGGCCTGCTCGCCGAAACGCTCGACCGTCATCACGGCGCGAAGGCGATTATCCCCGTGCATCTGTACGGCGCTTGCGCCGATATGGACGCCATCAACAGGCTGGCGGCCAAGCAAGGTATTCCCGTGATCGAAGACGCCGCCCAGTCGATCGGCGCCGAGTACCAGGGACGGCGCGCCGGTTCGCTCGGCCGCGTGGCCTGTTTCAGCTTCTTCCCAAGTAAAAACCTCGGCGGCTACGGCGACGGCGGCATGCTGACCACGAACGACGCCGATCTCGCCGGGCGCCTGCGCATGCTGCGCGTCCACGGCTCCCGCGAGCGTTACATTCACGAGTACGTTGGCATCAACTCGCGCCTGGATTCGCTCCAGGCCGCCGTGCTCTGTGTGAAGCTCCGTCACCTGGACGCGTGGACGGCGCGCCGCCAGGAGAACGCCGCTCTCTACCGGCAGCATCTCGCCGCCACGCCGGTGACGCCGTCGGCCGCGGCTCCTCACACCACCCGCCACGTCTACAATCAGTTCGTCATCCGCGCGCCACGCCGCGACGAGTTGCGCGGATACTTGACGGAGCGCGGCATCGGGACCGAGATCTACTATCCGATCCCATTGCACCTGCAAACCTGTTTCGCCTCCCTCGGCCACCGCCGCGGCCATTTCCCAGCCGCCGAGCTTGCCGCCGCCGAAAGTCTCGCTCTGCCCATATACCCGGAGCTGACGCCCGCCGACATCGGCTACATCTGCAAATCGATCGCGGCATTTTACCTGTAGGTCTTCCGTCCCCCGGCACGCCGCCCCTACCCCGTCGTATCCCTCCGCTTCAGGCTCATCTTGCATGAGACGAAACGGGAATCATAGCGAAGCGGAGGGTATATGATAAACTGTTGGTTCACCCACCTCTACGGGCCCCTAGCTCAGTTGGTTAGAGCGCTACTTTGACACGGTCTCAGGATCAAGGAGTTGCGGGCGCCGGTGTTGGTTTTGCAGTGGTTTACGGGCGTTCGGTTTGGACGCCATTTGGACTCCAGGGCCTCTACTTTGCGGCTTTGGACTCCGGGTGGACTCCAAACGGACTCTCAGTTCGTCGGTCAGTTCTTTGGGCTCGTAGCTCAGTTGGTTAGAGCGCCTGCTTGACACGCAGGAGGTCACAGATTCGAGTTCTGTCGAGCCCACCAT
>CAYPUQ010000462.1:0-4715 GCA_964413655.1 uncultured Solibacteraceae bacterium
TGTGACTTAACCCATAAGGCTGCCGCGTGGAGACCATAACTTTGCCGCGGAACCCAGGCATCCGGATACTCGGAGCACCCGGGGAAACGCCCGACGAGGACGGCAGGGAAGCAAATCCTTGCCGGAAGCGCAAGGGTGAGAAGCATATGCTTGCCGTGAGCGCAGAGTTGCATGAAACTGCCGATTTAATTGTAGGATTGTGCTATGGCACGCAATCACCGCGAGGCCCAACGGCGGCTTTTCGAGATCGCGGAAGGGCAGCAAGGTTTCTTCACGGCGAAGCAAGCCAAGGCTGCCGGTTTCGCCGAGAACACGCATCCCTATCATGTGCAGGTCGGAAACTGGGTTCGCGAGCATCGTGGGATCTATCGGCTCGCCCTTTTCCCCCCGGCGGAACACCCGGATCTGGTGAAGTGGGCGCTGTGGTCAAAGAATCGGGATGAGGTGATGGAGGGCGCATACAGCCATCAGACCGCCCTAAGCCTGTATGAGCTGTCTGATCTGAACCCGGCCAAGCTGCACATGACCGTGCCCGCCCACTTCCGCCGGAGCAGCGAGATTCCCGGCATTCTGGTGCTGCATTATGCGGACCTGGCCGCCGAGGATGTCCAGGTGGCGCGGGGCTTCAAGTATACGCGGCCTCTACGAACGATTCTCGATCTGATAGAAGCCGATAGCGTTGAGCGTACGTTTCTGCGCCAAGCCCTTAGGCAAGCCCTCCATCGTGGGTTGATCACGCGATCGGAGGTCAAACGGGTCAAGCTGAGCGCGCCGGCTCAGAGGATATTCCAGGATCTCCTACGGCAGGTATCGTAATGCCCAGGGAGTATGCGTCGGCGGAGGCATTCCGAAGAGCGCTCGAAGTTCGTTTGAACAAGGCTGCCGAAACTGAGCAGGTTCAGGTAAATCGCCTTCGGCGTCAAGTGGCGTTTGATCGGCTTTTGGCACGATTGTTTCGGATCGACCCGGCTCCGTGGGTGCTGAAGGGCGGCTACGCCTTGGAACTCCGCTTCAGGGCGGCGCGCGCTACGGTCGATATCGATCTGACAGTGCAAAGAGTGGCAGCGGCGGCCGAAGCCGACGTCAACCAGATCGTTCGCGACATGCTCCAGGATGCGGCGAGGCTTTCTCTGGGTGACTGGTTTGAGTACACCATTGGGCCGCCGGTCCTGGATCTGGATGCAGCGCCTTACGGTGGAGCGAGGTTTCCCGTTGATACTCGGATGGACGGCAGGAGCTTCGCGCGATTCCATCTGGACGCCGGGATCGGCGACGCGGTCATTCAGCCCGTGGAGATCATTGAGTGCCGGGACTGGCTGAGTTTCGCGGGCATCGCCGCTCCACAGGTTCAGATGATTTCGCGAGAGCAACAGTTTGCGGAAAAACTCCACGCCTATACGTTGCCAAGGAGTTCTACCAACAGCCGCGTGAAGGACCTCATCGATCTCGCGCTCTTGATCCGATCCGGTGGGCTCAGTCCGACGCAGGCGGCGGATGCGCTGCACCTCACATTCCAACGGAGACGGACTCACGAGTTGCCAGCGCTGTTGGTGGAACCGCCACAAGATTGGGAGCGGCGCTTCCTGGCATTGGCAGAGGAGTGCCAACTGGAAGGGGATATGGACACGGTGTTCAACAGTGTTGATGAGTTCTTCGAGCGCATGATGAAGGGTGGGGGAGGACGGAGCTGAGGTTGGTGTATGGGCGACCGGAATCCTGAGGCCAACCAACTGGAGATGCTCGCCGACTATCAGCGGCTGAAGGAGGAGAACGCCGCGCTTCGCCGGCTGCTCATTGAAAACGGAATCACGTTTCCGGCGCAGCCGAAGAGTGACCCGTCAGCACCAGCCACACCGCAAGTACAGCCCGTCGGCGTCAATGAGCAGTCCGGCAAAGATGCAAAGATCGCGTTGTTCCGTAGTTTGTTCCGAGGCAGAGAGGACGTCTACGCGGTGCGCATGCGTTTCAAGAGCGGCGAGTGGGGTTATGTCCCGGCTTCCATCCGCGATTGGAAGGCGGTACTTTCAGCGGACGCGGCGGTTCGAAAGAAGGTCGACCAGAGGACCAGGAAGCTCCTGCCTTTGACCGATGACGTGCTGCGACAGCATTTGGAAGGCAAGCAGACTATCGGTGTTTATCCTTTGCTTCTGGACGAAACCTGTTGGTTTCTCGCCGTCGACTTTGACAAGAAGTGCTGGCAGGACGATGCCGCTGCATTCCTGGAGACGTGCCGCGAACTGGGCGTATCGGCGGCGCTGGAGCGGTCGCGGTCAGGGAACGGCGGCCATGTCTGGATTTTCTTCGAGCACGCCATTCCCGCGGCGAGCGCACGGAAGCTCGGGAGTCTGATTCTCACCAAGACCATGGATCGCCGCCACCAGCTCGGGATGGATTCCTACGACCGGTTCTTCCCGAATCAGGACACGATGCCGAAGGGAGGCTTTGGGAATCTCATCGCCCTACCCCTGCAATGGATTCCCCGCCAGAACGGCAATAGCGTATTCCTCGATTCGGATTTTCAGCCGCATGCCGATCAATGGAAGCTCCTCTCCGGGGTTCAGAAGACGGCGCCGGATTACGTGGAAGCCCTCGTACGCGAGGCCATGCGCACCGGCAGTGTAATCGGCGTCAGGATCAGCCTGGCGGATGACGACGATGAGGCCGAGCCATGGACCATTGCTCCGTCGAGGCGGCGGACGCCGACGCCCATTGAAGGACCTCTTCCCGAACGCGTTGTGATTGTGCGGTCGAATCTCCTCTACGTTGAGAAGAAAGGCCTGCCGCCGGCAATGCTGAATCGCCTGTTGCGTCTGGCCGCGTTCCAGAATCCTGAGTTCTACAAGGCGCAGGCGATGCGCCTTTCCACCTTCGGCAAGCCCCGGATCATCTCTTGCGGTGATGAGTTCTCACAACATATCGCCCTGCCTCGGGGTTGTCTGGCGGAGGCCACGTCCTTCCTCGCGGACCACAAGATCAAAGTCGATCTCCGTGATGAGCGCTACGCCGGGACCTCCATAGAGGCGAACTTCCAGGGTCGGCTGCGTTCGTACCAAGAAGAAGCTGTCGCCAGTATCAGCGAGTACGACGATGGAATCCTGTGCGCGCCCACAGCTTTCGGCAAGACAGCGGTTGCAGCTTGGCTGATCGCCAAGAGGCAGGTAAACACGCTGATCCTAGTGCACCGGCAACAGTTGCTGGACCAATGGCATGAACGGTTGGCGATGTTTCTCGGGCTGCCGCCGAACTCGATCGGGCAGATCGGCGGCGGAAAATCGGATCGAACCGGCTTAATTGATGTCGCGGTGATCCAAAGCCTCCATCGCAAGGACGAAGTGAAGGACTTCGTTGCCGAATACGGGCAGGTGATTGTGGATGAATGCCACCACATCTCGGCCTTTACTTTCGAGCAGGTAATGAAGCAAGTGAAGGCACGGTACGTTGTCGGCCTGACGGCGACGCCGACGCGAAAGGACGGCCATCATCCGATCATCTACATGCAGTGCGGTCCGATCCGTTTCAGCATGAGCGCGCGGACGATGACTGAGACAACGCCCTTCGAGCATAAGGCGATCCCGCGGTATACGGATTTCCGGATGCCTGCCGAGACGGCGGATATGACCATTCAGGATGTGTACGCCGCGTTGGTGAACGATTCGGCGCGGAACGCCTTGATCGCGGCCGACCTCAGGGGTGCCTTGGAGGCGGGGCGGTCGCCGCTCCTGCTCACCGGGCGCAAGGAGCATCTCCAGTTCTTCGCGGCTCAGGCGGAAGGATTCGCCAAGCACATCTTCGTGCTCAAGGGCGGGATGGGGAAGAGGCAGCGCCGAACGATAGCAGAAGCCCTGGCCGCGATCCCTGAAACAGAAAGTCGCGTAATCATCGCGACCGGCAGTTACATTGGGGAAGGCTTTGACGATGCGCGGCTCGACACGCTATTTTTGGCGATGCCCATTTCCTGGAAGGGCACGCTACAACAGTACGTTGGGCGACTGCATCGGCTTCACGATAGTAAGCGTGTCGTGCAGGTCTACGATTACGTCGACCCGAATGTGCCGATGCTGGCCAGGATGTACGAGCGCCGGCTGAAAGGATATGGCGCAATCGGATACATCATCGAACGAGCCCAGGCCGCTCCGCTGGCCAAGAGCGCGGCGCAAGTTTGAGCCCAAAAACATTTAAAAATGATCTTGTTTCCTTTTTGCATGTGTGTTAGTATGCACCTATACGATGCCGCAGCGGAATGAGTCTCCAGAAGAAGTCAAGCTCTGGTTTCAGGAGGCTATCCGCGAGTTATGGCCCGTCGCGGCGGGATCTCTGTCTTTTCGCAAGAGTCCCTGCATCCGGCCGCATTGCAGCCTCTGTGAATCGGGACAGGGCCATTCCAGCTACGCCCTCTACGGCAAGAAGGGGAAGCGTCGTTTCTCGATCTACGTACCGGAAGAGCTGGCGCCCGACGTTAAGCGGGCTATTCGGAACGGGCGCAATCTTCAACAGTTGATTGCTGAAGCCGGCCGCAGGTACACCGTGGCGTTGAAGGGCGCGCGCCGCTCGCGGGATCACGGCTAGACTTCAGGAGGTGGTAGTTGTTAAGCGAGTCTGATTTTAGTGCTTGGTGCAGGCGGCTCGACCTGAGCGCGAAGTGCTGCGAGATCGTCGCCAACGTGCGATCCCGGCCTCCAACCCGCCGCGTTGGCGGCGGAAGCAGCAACGTTAGC
>CAYPUQ010000463.1:0-4713 GCA_964413655.1 uncultured Solibacteraceae bacterium
GACCGTTATGGCTTGGCGCTGAAACTCTTGAGTGCGTGTGTGTGGGTAGCACCCCAGTGATCCCCCATTGACCCTATTAGCCCCGCCATCGCGCAGCGGAATCGCGTGGATCTCCTCCGGGACCGCGGCCCAGCGCTGGTTCAGCAGCGGCGTCCGCGTCAGCGATGGTTCACGGTCTGACAGAAAGCCGCGCAGGTAGGGCAGGCTGAAGGAGCCCGCAGGAACGTCATTGCCGCACGTCCCGCTCGATGGCGCCATCGCGGAGCGAAATCAACCGCGGACAACTGTTGGCGACCGTCATGTCGTGGGTCACGATCAGAACCGTGTTTGCAGGCGGACGTGAAGATCGCGAATGAGGTTGAGGATCTCGCAGCCATTGTGCGAGTCGAGATTTCCGGTAGGCTCGTCGGCCAGCAGGATCGGCGGGCAGACGGAGAGTTCGTCGGGCAGATGCTCGATCCGAGGACCAAGCTGGACCAGGTTGAGCAGTTCACGCGCCCGCTCCTGGTCCTGCCGGCGGGGCCATCCGCGCGGGTCTAGCGGCTAGGCAACGTTCTCCAAGCAGGTCGGGCTCGGGAGAAGATTGAAGAATTGAAAAATGAAGCCGATCTTGTCCTGCCGCACCTGCGTCAGGCCGTCGTCGTTCAACTCGCCCAGCACCTGCTGTCAATGCGGATCTCGCCCGCCGACGGCCGGTCGAGCCCCCTCGATCAGGTTGAGCAATGGCGCCTTGCCGGAGCCCGAAGGTCCGATGATGCCGATCATCTCACCCTTGCCGATGGCGAGATCGATCGGATGAAGCGAGGTAACCTGTCGTTTGCCGTTGAAGGCTTTGCCAATCTGCCGGAGATGGATCATTCAATGTCTGATGATGACAAAGGGAATGGCGAGGTAGTAAAGAGTGCGAATCGGGATTGACGCGGGCGGGACCTTTACCGATTTCGTTGTCGTACACGACGAGGGCCGGGTCGAGTACTTCAAGCTGCGATCCAACCCCCGCTCGCCCGCTTCGGTGATCCTGAATGGGATCGAGCGGGTGGCGGGCCGCGACGCAGTGGAGGTCGTCCATGGCTCAACGGTCGCCACCAACGCGCTGCTCGAGCGTAAGGGCGCGCGCACCGCGTTCGTCACCACTGCCGGGTTCGAGGACATCGTCTTCATCGGCCGCCAGAACCGCCGCGAGCTTTACAACTTAACGCCCTCGCTGCCGCGGCATCTGCTAGCGGACCAAGACTGCTTCGGCGTGCGTGAACGGACCCTGTTCGACGGCTCCATCGAGACGCCGGTATCGGCACGCGACCTCGCCGCGTTGCGCCGGAAGCTCGAAGGATCAGGCGCCGGCGCGGTTGCCATCTGCCTGCTGCACTCCTACCAGAAGCCAGCCCATGAACGTGCGGTGCTGCGGGCGATGCGCGGCCTCGGCTACGTCTGCGCCTCGCACGAGGTATCGCCCGAGTTCCGCGAGTATGAGCGCGCGTCCACGACGGTGATCAACGCTTATGTCGGTCCGCTGATGGACGCCTACCTCGCGGTCCTCGAGAAGAGGCGGGGCAGCCGTTTCTGGATTGTGCAATCCAATGGAGGGTTCCTGACACCCGCACAGGCTCGCCGCCATGCCGTCCGCACTATCCTCTCCGGACCGGCGGGCGGCGTGGTGGGCGCCGTCGAGATGGGCCGCCGTTCGGGCTTCCGCAAGGTGATCGGGTTCGACATGGGCGGCACCTCCACCGACGTCTGCCTCGCCGACGGCGCCGCGCGCGAAACCACCGAAGCTTATATCGATGGCATGCCGGTCCGCGTGCCGATGCTCGACATCCACACCGTCGGCGCTGGCGGTGGATCACTCGCGCGCATTGATTCTGGTGGCCTGCTGCGCGTCGGGCCGGAGAGCGCCGGCGCCGATCCGGGCCCGGCGTGCTACGGCGTGGGCGAAGAACCGGCGGTGACTGACGCCCAGGTTGTGCTCGGCCGTATTCGGGCCGAGCAGTTCCTCGGCGGGCAGATGGCAATCTACCCGGAGCGCGCGGAAGCTGCGGTGGGCCAGCTCGCTAACGCGCTCGGCCTCAGTCTGCTCGAGACGGCTGAAGGAATCGTGCGCGTCGCTAATGCCAACATGGAGCGGGCGATTCGCGTTGTGTCGGTGGAACGCGGATTCGATCCGCGCGAATTCGCTCTCGTCGCGTTCGGCGGTGGCGGCGGCCTGCATGCCTGTCAGATCGCGTCGGAGTTGGGTATCCGGACCGTGGTTGTACCGCGGCTGGCCGAGGCGCTTTCGGCGTTGGGAATGCTGCAATCGGACCACGTGCGCGACTATGCCGCCGGCGTCCTCGGCCGCCACGACATCGCGCCGCGCTTCACTGCGCTCGATAAACAGGCCCGCCGCGAAATGCCCCGCGCCGAACTCGTACGTACCGCCGACCTCCGCTACGCCGGCCAGAGCTATGAACTGAACGTCCCCTGGGAGCCCGGCGACCCCGCCGCGCCATTCCACCACGAGCACCAGCGCGTCTACGGCTACGCCAACCCGGATCGCGCGGTCGAGGTGGTCACCATTCGCCTCCGCGCCCGCATCGCCGCGCCCAAGCCCGAATTGCCACCGCTCGCGCGCCGCCGCCCCGCTGGTTCCGCCACGCGCCGCCTGTATCTCGAAGGGACATGGCGCGAAGTCCCGGTTTTGAATCGCGAAGAGGTTTCGTCGCGCCGCCGGCCCGGCCCCGCGCTTGTGCTGGACTACGGCACTACGACGCTTGTACCGGAGGGCTGGACGTATCGGGTGGATGGGGTGGGAAACCTCGTCGTCAGTGGGGCAGGGCCGCGCAGCGCGCGGCGGACCCTCGGCCCGCCTTAACCGCGCCACGGCAACCCAGTGAGCTGCGTAACGGAGCGCCGTGAGAAATCGCTCACGCCGCAAAGATCGCGTGGGTGTGGGAGAGCACTTCCTCGCGTAAGATACTCCGAAGCGCCCGCTTCGACACCAGATCGACCTTTCGTCCAAAGAGAGCGGAGAACTCGCGCTCGGCGGCCGCGTGCTCAACCAAATCGACTTGGGCCTCGGGCAAGAACTCGACCAGCAAATCGATATCACTGTCCGGGCACAGTTCGCCGCGCGCCGCCGAACCGAACACGGCGAGTTCCTTCACGTGGTAGCGGTGGCAGAGTTCGGCTATTGCGGCTTCCCTCACCGCAGCAATTCACCATAGACCGCCCAAGTCGCCGCGACGCTCCGCTCCCACGTGAACTTCTTCGCACGCGCCAGACCGCGCGCGCGATACTCGTCGCGAAGTGATTCGCTCTCCATCAGGCGTCGCAACCCGTCCGTGATCGCCTCCGTGTCGAGCGGGTCCACCATCAGCGCCGCATCGCCACAGACTTCCGGCAGCGACGAACTGGTGGACGCCATCACGGGCAGGCCGCTATGCATGGCTTCGACAGCCGGGATGCCGAATCCCTCATCGAGAGAAGGCAATGCGAAGATCGAAGCCCGCGCGTACAATTCGTGCAGCCGATCATCCGGTAGATACCCGGTCACCTCAATATCCGCCCGCCGCGAACTGCCTTCAATTCGCCGATAGACAGCCTCCGCGCCGTAGCCAGACGCGCCGGCGAGAACCAACCTCCAGCCCGGCGGAGCTTGTTCAAACGCTTCTACCAGCCGCAGAGTATTCTTTCGATGCTGGATCGCGCCCACCGCCAGCACGATCGATTCGCGCACGATGCCTTCCGGCAGCGGCTGAAACCGCACACCGTGATGGACCACGCGCAGCCGCGACTTCTCGACACCCAGCAGCGCTTCCACTTGACCGGCCGTGAAGCCCGATACGCACACCACAAGATCCGCCCGTCGCACGGCGTCGCGCGCCTGTTCCGCGAAGCGAGAGCGAAACTCCGGCGAAGAGTACTCGGCCGTCAGAACGAACAAATCGTGAAACGTGCAGACCGATCGCCGTGCCCGCACCCGGGGCATACGTTGGTTCAAGCCGTGGAAGAGATCCGCGGCCGGCGCCCGCGATTCCCACAACACTCGCCGCCGCGCGCTCCGTGGCAGCGCCTCGCGGAAGGATCGGAGCCAGCGGTGCGGACGGTAGCACCATAGCCACTCGCACTCGGGATGCGATTCGGCCAGGCCGCGCAGAATCTCCCGGGAATAAACACCGACGCCCGAGAGTTCGGCTCCGATGCTGTACGTGGCGTCGAGTCCAAAGCGCAACGGGAGAGGCGGCTTCCTTAACCGGGAGTATTGACCGCCTTATTCTCGCATAGCGCCGATTCCGCCGCCGCCAGTAAGTGCTCCATCGAGGGATAGCTCAGTCCACCGCCGGGCCGAGGCGCGGCTTCCACCGCCACGGATCCGAGATCGTCGGGCCACGGGCCGCTCAACGCGGCGCCGATGCGCAGCCAAGCGAAGCGCGCCGCCCCGATCCGACCAGCGACGTCGGCCGGCGTACACCGCGCGTGAACCGCCTCGGCGATCTGAATGAGCCGGAGGTCACGCTGCTGGGTGTCCCCGCCAGGGTCCGTCACCTCTACCAAGTCGAGTTGAAGCGGCTGGGACAACTGCGCAGCCAGCGTCCAGTGCCGCTCGGCGAGGTGAAGGAATCCGCGCAGGCTGTAGAGCCCTGTCAGGTCGTCGAGCAGAGACATCGAACGCCGGGCTTCGAGTGCCCGGTGGCGCTCGATGGCGCATCGAACGGCCCGCGCCAGCGGCAGGCAGTC
>CAYPUQ010000464.1:0-4705 GCA_964413655.1 uncultured Solibacteraceae bacterium
GCCCCGCCATCAACTACGTTGACTTTGCCCCGCGACACCAGTATTCCGTAAAATCCGGCCGGGAAGGAGACCGAAGTCCTTGATCGACGCGGTCTTCCCCTGCACAGCCTGCGGACTTCATTCTTGCAAATCTCGAATAGGGCCTGACTCGCACGCTCTCTGACACTATTGTTTATTAAGGTCAGAGAACACATGCCTGCTGACCCCGATCTCCAAGCCCGTGGACGCATGCTTCCCATCTCATTGTTGAGCCCTGGCTGTCGCCGAACTTTGGCACGTCACTCGCCGCGCCAGGGAGATGGGAGAATGCAAGCCTTGGTGGCTCGGCAGAGGGAACCATCGAAGCAGGACTTGATTCTTGGCCCAAAATCCGGCACTTCTTTTCACCGGCATCTGAGATCGCAGCTGCAGCGGGGGAGGTAATTCCATGCCGATCAGTGCAGTTCGCGTTGTTCTTTTGGGCACTACGGCCGTAATCGCGACAGCACAGCGGAATCCGACGTCTATTCTGATCCGCGACGTCGCGGTCATTGACGCGCGCAGTACGGCAGTACAGTCCAACAGGGACGTTCTGATCTGGGGCAACCGGATTGCGGATGTGCGCCCGACCGGCTCTGCGGAAGTGGGTCAGCGCACGACCGTGGTCGACGGCAGAGGGAAGTTTTTGATCCCCGGTCTGTGGGACATGCACGCCCGCCCGCTGCGAAGGGACCGGTAGATACCTTCCTGCCGCTGTTCGTGGCCAACGGTGTCACGGGCGTGAGGGCCGGGCAGCCTACTCGAAGACTTCGACCGGCTCGGCAACATACGGCAGAAAATCTCGGCCGGTATCATTACAGGACCGCGAATCGCGGCATCAGGCCCCATTCTGGACGGTCCCGCTACCAGACTCGCGGATGTTGCCCTCGTCATTGCCTCTCCAGCAGACGCACGGGAGAAAGTTGCTGTTCTTAAGCGGCACGGCGTGGATTTCGTAAAGGTGTACAACGTTCTGACGCGCGAAGCCTATTTCGCCCTCGTGGATGAAGCCCGAAGGCATGCCCTGCCCGTCACCGGACATCTACCTTGGCGCGTCACGGCTGCGGAAGCTTCAGACGCAGGGCAACAGATCATCGACCATCTCGGTAGCGTCTACGCCGGGGCTCTGCTGTCGTGTTCGGCTCGTGAAGATGAAATCAGGAAGGCGACCCTTGCGGCTCTTGACAGGCCCGACAGCACTGCCATGGGAATGGTGGCGATTCAACGTGCTCACCTGGCGCAAATGCTTGACAGCTATGACGACATGAAAGCTGCTGCGCTATTCCACCGCTTCAAAAAAAATGGGGCTCTTGGACAGAATTCGTAAGAGACATCGATCTACGCGGCTTTCTGAAGGACGATCATTTCGGTCTTGAGCGATGCCATGCGCTGGGCCTTGAGAAGGAGGTAGTCTTTGTCTCGGTAGCCTCGTCCGCGGCGAATGAGCAGCCGGATGTTTCCATTGATGGCCTCGACGACGCCGAACCGAACCTTGACCTGGCAATAGTTGAGCAGGCCCTCCTGGTGGCGGAGCAACATTTCGGCGAGTTTTTGGAAGGGTTCCAGTCGCTGCCAGCGGAGTTGGTCGATCCAGCCATTGAGGTACCGCAGTGCCGCGGCTTTGTAGGTGTAGGTCCACAGGCGGTCCAGATTTAGCGTTCTCTTGTCACCGCCGCGGAAGCCGCCTCCGTGGTAGTAGATGGCGAGCGGAGCCGGTGCCGGACTCGCCGCGAGCCACACGTCGAGCACATTCCGCTCGTGGGGCCCATATCGAACATCGGCGTGGTCAGGGGCGGGAAGCCGAGGCCGCTGCTGCACGCCTACGCACGCGCGTTCTGGCCCGCACTGAGTCAGGATTGACCACGCCGAGGCCCGCTGGCTGTTCAGCAGCTATCGCGAGCCACTAGCGACACGCGACACCCTGCGGTGCCGCGGCCTCATCGAATCGTCCTGGTATCCGCAGCGCTGGGGAAACCGCTTTCAACTCAGCGGCGATCAGAACCAGAAGAACCGCTTCGAGAATACGGCAACCGGTTATCGGGTCGTCGTGCCGATGCCGGCGGGAACGGGCGAGCGCGGGGACTATACGGTGGTCGACGATCCCATTCGGTCGATCAGGCCAAATCGGAGACGGACGCCGGGCCGCCGTCGAGTGGTGGAACGGTTCGATGGCCACGTCGTGAAGTGTTCGGCCCTTTTATTGGTCACTGGCTGCACGAGTCCGCAATGTGTTTGATCGACTTCACCTTTAGAGTGGTTTTGCTGGCGTCCATAGTCCCGGTCACGCTAACCGTGTGGCCCTTGTGTTGGTCGAGTCCTTCACCCGACAGATTGACTGTACTGCCGGATTTGGGCTTCAGCGTATAGGCCCCCTGTCCGGCGGCCTGCAGGCAGCCAGTCAGTGTGACTTCGTCCTGCTTCTGTTGCTGCTGCTGAGCGGTTGGGTTGGCCTCCTGCGCCAGTCCGGTCATGGCCAGACCGAAAGCGCCAAGGGTAATCGTAAGCATGAAATTCTTCATGGTTGGTCGTCTCCTCCCTGGCAGAAGGCATAATCGAGGCCAAAGCCTTTCCGCGGTTCGGCGCACGAAACCCCAAGCGGTTGATTACGTGGACCTTAAGGCCACAGCGGGAAGGGCCGTGCGAGGGGAGGGAAGAGCGCGGGACGGGTAGAGAAATTTCCCAGCTAGAAAAAAGTACCGGATATAACAGTTACGATTTTAGTCACCATTCTCTAAGGCCTGGCGTCGCCAGCGCCGGGTCGCGGGTGTTTTTTTGCGCCGGTTGCCAGTGTCGGCGGAAGACGGATCTTTGGTTCTCCCGGCACGGGCCTGCGTCCCCACGGGCGTTTGAAACGGAACGATCGTGATTCGGCTCGACGGGCAGGCAACTACCGCCCTGCTGCGTGGCGAGTCTCCGGCAGCCGGTGGCGCGTTCGTCCTGGGCAGATCCTGGCGCGATTGGAGGCGGACACAGACGAGGGCTGCACTGAGGCTTGCTTCAGCGGCGTCGAGCCGGCCATCGCACCATCGCCCGCACGCCGGGCGGCAGCGGCGTCGACCGCTTGACGTCAACGGGACGTCATGCGACTGAAGACGGCATCGAAGAAGCCGTCGGGAGTTCGGGCGGACGCTGTTGCAAACGTTGACAAAAACGAAGACCGTCCAGCTGCATACGCAGGCGGTTGATGTGACGGAAGCGGACCGAAGGCATGGGGCGAAGCCGTACCAGATCGCGCCTGAGGGCATGCCTTCCGGGCTGTACTTGCCGAAGCGCGGGTCGTTCTTGTGCTCGCGGAAGTATTGCGCGTTCTGGGCGCGGAGCGTTGAGGAGTATGGGGTGAGGTGGGGTACGGCGCCTCACGTGCAGCACGGGTCATACCTCGGGGCGGGCGAGTTCTCCACGCCCGCGGCCTGGCGCGAGAAGTCCTCCCCCAGGAAACCCATCCTCGCCGCGGCCCAACGGTCTCCGCTGCGCCTCAGTGATCTTCGGATGGCCGCAGAGCGCTGCAGGTTCGCAGCACGCGGCTGGAGATCTCTGCATTGCAGAAGAAGCCGCAAAGGGCAGACACTCGCGATGTCGAACACAGGGCCGCTCCGCTGAAGTCGGTGACGCAAGAAGGAGCCGCGCCCGTTCCTAGCTCCCCGAAACATGCAACGAAACCGCCGCTTCGATCACATCTTCAACAGGCGCCAGGCGGATCCAGAATGGACTCATCAGCGGCCGAGTTCACGGCGGCTGTTCGGGCTGACGTGAATGGTGCAGATATGGAGAAACAACATGCGATGGACTTCCAGTTTTCTTGAGAAGGGGGCGCTTATTGTAATGTTCGCCTGGGTTGCCGCCGCCGCGAATATGGCGCTGGCGCAAAGCACAATTTCTTTTCCGGCGCGCAGCTCCGACGTTCCCGACGAGGCCTCGTGGAAGAGCGGCGATCGCGGTGGCAGCCATGCGCGAGATCTTCAGGCTCGCCAATGGGAATTGGACGGGCTGCACCGCGAAGCCCTGCTATACGCCCCTCCTGCTGCCAAGATCAGGCCTGTACCTCTAGTCTTTGTATTTCATGGCCACGGGGGGAATATGAGGGGCGCCGCGAGATCCTTTCACCTCCATTCGGTCTGGCGGGAAGCCATGGTCGTCTACCCGCAGGGTCTGAATACGCCCGGGGAGCTGACCGACCCCGCAGGAAGGCGGCCAGGGTGGCAATCCCGAGCCGGCATACTGAATGACCGCGACCTAAGATTTTTCGATCTCATACTGGCGACGGTTCGGGCCGAGTACAAGGTGGATGCGAAGCGGATCTACTCGACGGGTCATTCCAACGGCGGCGGTTTCACGTACCTGCTCTGGGCGCACCGCGGTGAACTTCTCGCGGCAATGGCGCCTTCGGGCGCCGTGGCACAACCAGCGGATCGGTTGCGCTTGAAGCCGAAGCCGGTTCTACACATCGCCGGGAAGCATGATGGACTGGTGAAGTTCGAATGGCAGCAGGCGATGATCGAGTTCCTCAAGAAGAGCAACGCGCCGAGGCCGGTCGAGACGTTCATCCACAACGGTGGACACGCCTTTCCGAAGGAGGCGCCCGAGAGAATCGCCGCCTTTTTCCGCTCGCATTGACGCGTTGCGGTCCTGCGAATGCCCGGGTGAAGGCTTATCGCCTGAAAGTCATTTTGAAAAGCCTACCTAGCTA
>CAYPUQ010000465.1:0-4687 GCA_964413655.1 uncultured Solibacteraceae bacterium
GAGAAACTGCCCCCTCCCTGTTGCCACCAAAATAGCCGGGTGGGTGAACTGTTACAAGTTGACCGACCGATTCGCGGTCCGACCAACGGAGATCAAGTGTTTACGACAACCAGATTGAAGTTCACGACCGTCGGGCACGCCCGCCGAGGGAATGCCGTCCTCGCCGGAGACAGCGCAACTCCCCTCAATACAAAATCAACGTCCCTGGGTGATAGCTCGATTCTTGCGGCGGCGTTCCGGGACGGCGCTACGAACACCTGGCGGCGGCGCGACCCTTCGGTCTATACTACGCCGTCAGCGAGGACCGATCCGCGGTAACCTTTGGCAGTTCGCACACGTGGACACTCGTTTCATCCGATTCGCAATCTGAGATCGCGCGCCGGCTTTGATTTAACGAAAGTCGCTCGCAAGCCATCGTCGGAGATGGACTGTGCCAGGCGACGCAGGACCTCACGCGAGAGATTCAAGTACTCCTCCGATGCATCGGATTGATGCAGGCAAGCCTTCAGACGCGCGAGGGAAAGCGCGATCTTCCACTCGACCGAGGGGCATGGGTGTCCCCTAAGCACCTGGAGACCGGCCTCATATTCCTGAGCGGCGTCTTCGTGCCTTTCCTCCATCAGCGCCACGTCTCCAAGCAGCTTGCGGGCCCACGCGATGTGCTTGCGCCGCCTGGTGCTCCGGGCCAAATCGAAAGACGCCGCGGCGTAGGAGGCGGCGCGCCGCGGATCGCCCCTTGCTATCCAGAACTGCGCATATTGCGCCTGCAGCCTTATCTGGTACAGCCATCGAAACCAGTTCTCGCCTTGCGATGCCTGCTCGGCCGCATCCAAGTGCTCTCTGGCGCGTTCCGGTTCACCGAGAACGAGATAATTGCTTGCGAGGTTCACGTGGGAGTTCGCTTCCCCCTCGGCGAATCTCAGTTCGCGCGCGATCGCAGCGCCCTCCTTATTCAGCCGCAACGCCTCCTCCAAGGCAAAGACGTCCGCGTGTAGCCAGCCCAGTGTGTTCGGCAGTCTCGGCAACCAGTAGCGCTCATGATTGACTTCGGACAACCGCATGCCTTCGCGGAGGTCCCTGAGCGCGTCGGATATGCGGCCGAAGTTGCCCATTCCCAGCCCCCGGATGAAGAGCAGGCAGACAATATGAAATCCCGCGCCCCGTTCGCGTGCCCTTTCAAGTGCCCATTCGCAGGGAGGCAGCGCCTGTTCGTACTCCAGTCGCCAGCCATGGAGAGCGGCGCTGTAAGCAATTCCTTCGATGACGTGAAGAGCGGCAGGAGAAGTGGCACTGGCCTTAAGAACAGGCGCGGCCCGCACGCTCAGTTCTTCGGCTGCATCCAGGTTGCCTACGCACATGCTCTGCATCGCCAACACCATCTCCGCCGAGGCGATCGCTGTTGCCGAACCTTCCCTGCGCGCCAATTCGAGGGCGTGCTGTCCTAAGGCGCGTGTTTCGTCTGTTCGTTTGAGGTTGAAGAGTGCAAGAGCGGCTCCACAGATTGCCTCGATCCGTTGCTCGATCAGATCTGCTTCCGTGGCAGCCTTTTCAGCGAGGGAGAAATCCGCCACAACATCATCAAACTCGCTCAATGTCAGGTGAAGCTCCGCGAGCTGAAAGGCGACTTTGAGAATGAGGGGAAGCCGCACCTCGTCCGGAAGGTGGCTCGCGTTAGCCATTGCCCGGCGGGAGAGTTCCACCGCCTCGTGATTGGCATACACCCGAGCGGCATTCTTCGCCGCTTCCAAAAAGTATTGAGCGGCGCTACTGAAATCGTGGGCTGCTTCGTAAAGCAGCGCCAGCTCTGCGGCGGCCCTGGACAGATTGTCCCGGTGAAATTCGATTAGGGCCGAGGCAATGGCGCCACTGAGATCTGTTCTTCGCGCCGGCGTGAGAGATCCGTAAAATGCGTTCTGATACAGAACGTGGACGAAACTGTAGCGCTCGGAGTGTTCATTCTCCACCCCATCGGACGCATGTGGTTTCCGGATGAGGCCATGCACACGGTCGAGGCGCCGCAGCCGTTCTTCCGCGTCCGCAAGACCGAATCCGGTGCCTCGCGCAATGACGTAAGAGTCAAATTCCACGCCTTGAACCGAAGCGGCAGCGAGCAGGCGGCGGTCACCCTCATCGAGTTGATCCATCTTGCGCTCGATCATGCCCTGAACCGAATCCGGCAATGACTTTTCGATCTGCTCCGTTTGAATAGCAAGACCCCAGCCGCCTTCGTTCTTTACCAGGCTGCAGCGCGCGTGGAGATCCCGGATGAGCTCCACCAAAAAGAACGGGTTGCCTTCCGTGCGCCGGTGGAGAGAGACGGCAAGCGCCGGTGGGAATCGATTCGTCGGGAATTTCAGACTCAAGTATGTTTCGACATCCTGCCGGCTTAGGAGGCGTACGGGAATGTCACGGCAAAGGTGCTCCTTCGCGAGTTCCTGCTTCAGCGGCAGGAACGGATGCCTCGCTAGCGACATCTCTGCCGGACGATACGCGCAGATGATCAGGAGACGTAGTAGCTCGGGCTTTCTGCAAAGATATGCGACTAGTTCCGCGGTTGAGGCGTCGGCCCAATGCATGTCATCGATGATCAACAAGACCGGCGTCAGCTTGGTCAATTCGCCCAAAAACGCCGCGAGTTCGCGTCTCATCCGCTCGGGCGACGCGGTCCTGGCGCGTTCCAGGACGGCCGCGAATGCGGGATCCGTGCTCGACCAGAGCGGAGCGATCTGGGTATACCATGTTGGCGCGACGAGTTTCAATAAACTGGCGACGTGTGTATTGGCGTCGCGCTCTATCAGCGCTTCCAGCATCTCGAGCACGGGCGAATAGGCCTCCGTGCCGGCGAAGCGCTCGAAGCACCTGGTGAAGGCAACTCGCCACCGCTCGCCCCTTCTGTTCAGCTCGTCTGCGACCTCCTCAAGCAAGGTCGTTTTTCCAATTCCTGGCTCACCAGCAAGGCACACCAACCGCGTGTGACCTTCGCAAACAGTGCGCAAGCTATCGTGCAACTGCTCCCATTCGAGAGCGCGGCCGACCGTGTGCCGGCCGGTACGGCCCGAAATGGCGGCGGGAGACGGCGGCTGCACCGCCAGAGCTTCCCGAACAGCCTCCAACTCGGCATCCCAACCGGTTTGGCTCGCCGGCGTCTGTCGTTCCCGGCCTTCGCGCCAGCGGTCCACTTCGGACTTGTATGCGTAGACGGTATCCTGTCTGGCGTGTTCATGGCGATGGACCGGCAGTCCTTCTGTTTTTTCCCAGCGCTGGACCGTCCGCACAGACGTGCGCAGGTAGCCGGCAATTTCCTTCCAGGAATCGAAACGGACAAGGTTGGACGGACTGCTATTGCCGGCCGGCTGTTTTGGCATCATCCCCCCAGACCAGTCAATCACATCACAGCGAGAGTGCCGGTTTCAAGACCCGATGGCGTTTGGACGCACGACAAAGCGCGACAATGTGCGCCGGTCGCGCCCTGTCGCTTGAAGCCGGGCGGAGTGTATCGGATCATCCTGATGTCACTGCGTGCGATCGAATGGAGGGCGCATCAATGAAAGAATTGCTATTCGTTGTTTTGGTTGCAGGAGCCGTGGGCGCCTCGCAAGCCCAGACACCCGAGTGGTCCTTCAATGGCACCACTATAGAGGGGTGCACTTGTCCAATGTTTTGCCAGTGCTTTTTTAACAGCAAGCCGGCCGCTCATGCCAGCCATCAGAGCCATGAACCGGAGCATTATTGCCGGTTCAACATCGCCCTGAAAGTAAATAGGGGCAGCTACGGCGGTGTTGCACTGGATGGCGCGAAATGCTGGATCGCCGGCGACCTCGGAGCCGACTTTTCCAGCGGCCAGACCGATTGGGCCATTCTCACATTCGACCGGTCTGTTTCGAAGCCGCAGCGGGACGCAATCATCGCCGTTCTTCCCCACATCTATCCGCTTAAATGGAAGACTTTCTCTGTGGCCGAGGACGGCGCCGTCGAATGGAGCCCGGGGAAGGACCGCGCGATCGCGCGGCTGAATGGCGGCACGACCGCCGAAGTCATCCTGCGGCGTCATCCCGGCAATACCAGCGAACCGATTGTCGTGAAGAACCTCAAATACCAGGGTGCGCCACGCAACGACGGCATCATCCTGATGCCGAATGAAGTGCAGTCCTGGCGTGGGACAGACAAACCTTTCGAATCGCGCGGCACCACTGGCTACATGGTGACCATAGACATGAATTCCCGAGACGTCCGATAGCCGGGAAGCGTTGGCGTGTGTCCATGCCGTGGGTCCGCGCACGTTTCCGTTCGAGTCGCAGGTGCCCGGCGCTCGTGACGAGGCAATCATCGGCGTACGAACGCCTCATGAACCAAACAGAGAAATCAAAGTGGATCGCGGAGCGGTTACCTGAATGTCGGCAACCCGCCGGGCGTATGGGCCCTCGCTGGTCGCCATGTGGCGGCCGCTCTGCACCCACATCTCGTCACCGGTCCACTTTCGGCTCGATGCCCATCCGGTCATTGACGGCGTCGCGGAGTTTCTGCTTGCATCCGAGGTAACGCTCGGTAGTCTGGATGGAGACGTGCCCAAGTAAGAACTGGATCTGGTCCAGTTCGCCGCCGGCCAGGTGGCAGAGCCTTGCGCAGGTGCGTCGAAGATCATGAGGAGCGAGCTTCTCTATGCCTGCGCGCGACGCGGCCTCCCGGA
>CAYPUQ010000466.1:0-4668 GCA_964413655.1 uncultured Solibacteraceae bacterium
GCACGCGGATGCCCCAACTGGACAGTGCGTCTATTTCAGCCAGCCATCGTGCGGTTCTCGTTCCGAATTCGTGGAAACCGATGCGACTTACTCCATCCGCTCCCGGGCTCGCGGCAAAGTACACGCTCTCCTCGACCACGGGAACGTTTTCGGCCTCAAGATCGGATCGACGATCGCTTCCGATTCACCGCCAGCTACCGGCATCGCGAGCACGGCAAACCTGCCGCGCTACTTTACCGAAGGCCCGGCGCAAAATAGCTGGTCTCCATCGAAGCAAGCAAGGAGAAAGTGACTGTACCGGGGCGCAGGAGGGCTGGCGCGGCCGCGCGCCGCCTCTGCCGCGCCAGTTTCACCAGTTCGACCTTGGCATCGCGGAGCGCCACCGCGATGCCGCGATTCTGGCCGCTCAGCAGTTCATAGTCTCGAAGTCTGATTCTGGCCAGGGCGAGGTTGGTTTTTGCCTCGGCCAAGCGGGCCTGTGCCCCCGCCGCCAAGTGCCATCCGGCGGCGTTCCTGGACGCGTATGTCCCGCGGGTATCGTGCCTGCCGGGCGCGCGTTCACCGGCCAGGCGTTTCATCGGCTGGCCGGGCAGGTCGCTGCCGAACAACTGGCCCAGGCACAGATCGAAATCGCCCGCTTGGGGCTTGGGCTACGCGCCGGACCGCGGCCAGCGCCGGGGCGTGCCACGGCGAGTCTCACGGACCGAATGGACCAGGATGCTCGTATCGAGAGCGATCAACCGCCGCGCCTTTCGTGGATCATCGACCGGATGGCGCGCACGCATCGGCAGCCCGTACCGCGCCGCGTACTACTTGAGATCGCGGAGTAAATCGTCCTGGATCTCGACCGTCGTCTTCACGACCCGATGGTCTTCACGACCCGACGTTACCAGATTTACGGGTGTGATACGATTCGGAGCTTGTGAAAATCACGAAAGTCGAAACCATTTATCTGCGCCAGCCCGACGTCAAATGGCAGTGCGACAGCGGGCAGGATGCGCTGATCGTGCGCGTCGAAACCGACGCGGGCATCACCGGGCTCGGCGAGGTCGACTCGGCGCCACTGGCGGCGAAGGCCACCATTGACGGACCGTTCTCGCACACCACCGCCTGCGGCCTCGGTCAACTCATCCTCGGCGAGGACCCGTTCGAGACCGAGAAGATCTGGTACAAGATGTACCGCGGCAACATCTATGGTGGCCGCCGCGGCGTGGGCTTTCACGCCATGAGCGGCATCGACATGGCGCTGTGGGACATCAAAGGCAAGGCGCTCGGGCTACCGGTCTGGAAGCTGCTCGGCGGCGGATTCCACCAGCAGATCCGGTGTTACGCGAGCAGCTTGTTCGGCGCTACACCGGAGAAGACCGGAGAACTGGCGCGCCGCTACCGCGACCAGGGCTTTACGGCGGTGAAGTTCGGCTGGGACCCGATGGGGCAGGACGAGCGGACCGATATTGCGCTCGTGCGCGAAGGGCGGCGGGGCCTGGGCGACGACGCCGACTTGATGATCGACGCGGGGTTGGTGTGGGATGCCAAAACGGCCCTGCAACGGGCGCGCGCCTTCGCCGAGCACCGGATCTTCTGGCTGGAGGAACCGCTGCGGCCGGACGATTACGAGGGCTACCGGAAGCTGTCGGAAAGCACGGATGTGCGGATCGCCGCGGGCGAGGAGGAGAGCAACCGGCAGTCGTTTGTCGAACTGATGGATCGCGGCCGGATCGACGTGGTGCAGGTCGATCTCACGCGCTGCGGCGGCTTCACCGAAGCGATGAAGATCGCGGCGCTGGCGTGGGATCGCGGCATTCCGGTGGCGAACCACGGCTTCACCACCTACATCAACGTCACGGCGGCGCTGCACTGGCTGAACTCGATTCCGAACGCGCTGATCTGCGAATTCGTCGCCGAAGAAGAGACCAACCTGCGCGAGCATCTAACCAGGCAGAAACTGCGCGCGCGCGACGGCTATCTCGACGTTCCGCAGGAGCCGGGGCTTGGCATCGACCTCGACGAGGAGGCAGTGGCGCGGTTTCGAGTGTAGCACCACCAATTGGTCGTGCAGCCTAATATAATTGGGAGATGACGCCCACCGAAAAGATCTGGCATAACGGCCGCTTTATTCCCTGGAACGATGCCAAGATCCACGTACTGTCCCACGTCGTCAGTTACGGCAGCTCGGTGTTCGAAGGGGTCCGCTGCTACGAGACGCCCGCCGGGCCGGCGATTTTCCGGCTCCGGGAACACACGCGCCGCCTGATCGACTCCGCGAAGATCTACCGCATCGAGAACATCGGCTATTCCGTCGATGAGCTTTGCGAGGCCCAGATCGAACTGGTGCGCCTGAACGGTCTTCGTTCCTGCTACATCCGGCCGATCGTTCTGCGCGGATACGGCAGCATCGGCGTGCTGCCGGCGGATAACCCGATCGAAGTTTATCTGGCGTGCTGGGAGTGGGGGAAGTATCTCGGCGACGACGCGCTGGCGGGGGGCGTGGACGTGTGCATTTCCAGTTGGACGCGCAACGCGCCGAACACCATGCCGACTATGTCGAAGGCTGGGGGCAACTACCTGAGTTCGCAGCTAATCCGGATGGAGGCACACGTCAACGGATACGCCGAGGGCATCGCGCTCGACGTGTCCGGTTACGTCAGCGAAGGCTCGGGCGAGAACATCTTCGTGATTCGCGACGGTGTGATCTACACGCCGCCGCGCTCGGCCGCGGTGCTACCGGGCATCACGCGCGATTCGGTGATTCAACTCGCGCGCGATTCGGGCTACGAGTTGGTCGAGCAGAACATCCCACGCGAGATGCTGTACATCGCCGACGAGATCTTCTTCACCGGCACGGCCGCCGAGGTGACGCCGGTCCGGTCGGTGGACCGGATTACGATCGGCAACGGCCGGCGGGGTCCGGTAACGGAGCGTCTGCAGAAGGAATTCTTTGGCATCGTGAATGGCACGTCCGCCGACCCGTATGAGTGGCTGACGCTGGTCCCGGCGGAAAAGCCGGAAGCGGCACTGAAGAGCTAGGATCGGAGGAGGCGCGGGCGCTAGCCCGACGGCCACCTCCCCCGAGAGAATCCGTCTGGCTTACGCCCGCGACCGACTCTATTCTTCTAACAGGAATGCGGCGGGCGGCGCCACAAGAAACGGTTCGGGATCGAGGCTTTTCGACAGATTTTTCTCCGTGTGTTCTCAGCGGATTGGCGGCCGGCCGCTGTGGGCGGTTTGTGAGGAAAGTGTGAATAAACCATGAGTACACAAAAATGTTCCGGCATCGATGTTTCGACGAACCAGCCGGTGGAATTGCTTTTCGACTCCGGCATCCGGGCGGTGGAGCCGCTGTTTCCACCGGCGGAGGCGACAACCTGGCTGGCCCCGGGATTCATCGACATTCAGGTGAACGGCTTTGCCGGGGTAGACTACTGCGCGCCGGGAGCGGGGCTGGAAGACATCGCGCGGTCGCTGCGGGCCCAGTTCGCCTCCGGCGTGACCCGCCTGTTTCCGACGGTCATCACGGGCGGACGCGAGACAATGGCGGACGCGATCGCCAACCTGGCGAAAGCACGGGCCGAACTGCCCGAGGGCCGGGCCATGGAAGGCTTTCACATCGAGGGGCCCCACATCTCGCCGGAGGACGGACCGCGCGGCGCGCACCCGAAAGATTGTGTGCGCCCGCCGGACATCGATGAGTTCAAGCGCTGGATGGATCTGGCGGAGGGACACATCAAGCTGGTCACGGTGTCGCCGGAATGGCAGGAGACGAACGCCTACATCGAGGAAGCCGTGCGTCAAGGCGTGGTGGTGAGCATCGGACATACGAAGGCAACCACCGAGCAGATTCACGACGCAGTGCTGGCGGGCGCCACGATGTCCACTCACCTCGGCAATGGCGCTCACAGCGAGTTGAAGCGGCACCCGAACTATATCTGGGACCAGATGGCCGAGGACCGTTTGACGGCGAGTTTCATCGTCGATGGGATTCACCTGGGCGCGTCGTTCATCAAGGTAGCGCTGCGGGCCAAGGGCCTGGAGCGGAGCGTGCTGATCACGGATGCCGTGATGCCCGCCGGGTGCGCGCCTGGACAATACCGGCTAGGCGAAGTGGATGTGGAACTGCATCCGGACGACCGGGTGACGCTGGTGGGGTCGGACCGGTTGGCCGGGTCGTCGCTGCGGATGGATCGCGGCGTCGAGAACCTGATGAAACTCGGCGGACTGACGCTGCGCGAGGCGGTCGCACTAGCGACACGCAACCCAGCGCGGGCGGGGCGGATTCCGTCGCGGCTCCGCGGCCTCCAACCAGGCGACCGCGCCGACATCGTAGAGTTTTCGTTCAACGAGGAGTCGAAGAAGATTTCCATTTTGCGGGTTTGGCTGGATGGGGAGTTGGTGTTTTCGACGCACTAAAGCGGTCTTCGAATACCCCGCATCCCCATCGGCTTCAGCTAACCCGGCACAGCGAATCCGCTTTCTTCGCAGAGTAGTTCCGTTCCATGTTGGGATGAGATGCCGAAGGTGTGATCGCGAGCTTTCGAGACAAAGACAGCGAAGCGGTTTTCGACGGCGAGCCGGTTCGGAAGTGGCTCGCATTCCAGCGGATCGCCCAGAGGAAACTGGAGATGCTTCATCCTAAAAAGAGCAGTTAGCCGGTAGCTTCAGCCAGCCGAG
>CAYPUQ010000467.1:0-4646 GCA_964413655.1 uncultured Solibacteraceae bacterium
GCCTCGATGCTGTGGGCGTCGGCCTCGAGCGCCGCACGCTCGCCCACGCCCTTCCGCCGCGCAGCGACAGTTCCAGGCGCACGCCGCTGCGCAGCCGCACCGCCATGCCGCCCACCGATGTCGTCGCGACCTCGCCGGATTCTTCCATGACCCGCCGGCGTTGATGGTTAACAAGAATCATGGCTGCCCGCGCCCGCTTCAGGCGCCAGCCCAGATCGCCAAGCAGCAAGGACACGAACTCGGCATGCCGGAAGTCCTCGCTGCCGGGGCGCGCCGGTGTGTCGTCCGGAGGGGGCAGCGCCGCCAGCGTGTCCAAGACCAGCAAATCGACGCAACGGCTCTCTATCAGCCGCGCCGCGATCTCGCGAAATTGCCCACCACGGGCCGGCCGGGCAAACAGCATCGAGTCCACGTCAATCCCGTGGACCCGGGCCAACGCGGCATCGAGGGTGAACTCCGAATCGGCATAAAATACGGTCGCTCCGCGGCCTTGCGCCGCAGCCGCGATCCGCAGCGCCAGCGTCGTTTTACCACACGACGCGGGCCCGAAGATCTCGGTGAAGGTCCCGCGAGGAATGCCGCCGCCAATGGCCTCGTCCAATTCGCCGATCCCGGTGGGAAGACACGCGGGCGGTGGCGCGGGCACACTCCGTTCGGGTTCGGCCATCGGAATGGGCGGAATGCTCTGCCCCGTCTCCCGGGTGAAGATCCGGTTCCACAAAGACACGAACGCCTCCGGAACGTTAGTACGTTCCGGAGGCGAAGTTTCTCTACGAGCGAAGAGCAGCCCCTTCGGGAACGTCGCTGCCATCCAGAAACTAAACTAGGCACGGGCGTCGAATGCCAGGATCGGCGACGCGGCACGCATGAGTGCGCGTCACGTTTTTTCAGCAATTTGCAGCGAGATTTCTGGAGGGTGGTTTACCGCGTTGCGCGGTGTCAGGCGCGGCCGGACCGGGCAGCTGCTGGCGCCGAGTTCGTCTTGCCCGCGACAGCCACCTCCGCTTCAGTCACACTCTCGGCTGGCTCCCGCAACAACCCAAGGGCCTTGCGGACTTCCAGATCCAATTTGGCATAGGTATCGGGGTTGTCGCGTAGGAACTGTTTGGCGTTGTCCCGGCCCTGGCCGATCCGCTCGCCGCTATAGCTGTACCAGGAACCGCTCTTCTCCACGATGTTGCGCGTCACACCGAGATCGAGCAGGTCGCCTTCCCGGGAGATGCCCTGACCGTACATGATGTCGAACTCCGCCTCGCGGAACGGCGGGGCCAGCTTGTTCTTGACGATCTTGACCTTCGTCCGGTTGCCCGTCACCACGTCGCCGTCCTTGATGGCCGCGATCCGGCGGATATCGGCGCGCACCGACGAGTAGAACTTCAGCGCCCGGCCGCCCGTCGTGGTCTCCGGGTTGCCGAACATCACGCCGATCTTCTCGCGAATCTGGTTGATGAAAATCAGACAGGTCTTCGATTTCGAGACGATGCCGGTGAGCTTCCGCATCGCCTGCGACATCAGCCGCGCCTGGACACCCATGAACGAATCGCCCATCTCGCCGTCGAGTTCCGCCTTCGGAACCAGCGCCGCGACGGAGTCCACCACCAGAACATCCACCGAACCGGAACTGATCAGCGCACTGGTGATTTCCAGCGCCTGCTCGGCGTAATCGGGCTGTGAGACCAACAGGTTGTCGACGTCCACGCCCAGATTCCGCGCGTAGATCGGGTCCAATGCGTGCTCCACGTCGATAAACGCCGCCACGCCGCCTGCCTTCTGCGCTTCGGCGACCACCTGCAATGCAATGGTCGTCTTACCCGAAGACTCCGGCCCGAAGACCTCGCAGATTCTGCCCCGTGGAAATCCACCAACGCCAAGCGCATAGTCAATCGAGATCGCGCCCGACGAAATCACCGCAACGGGGATGACCGCTTCGTTGGAGCCGAGCCGGACAATCGACCCTTTCCCGAACTGCTTCTCGATCTGGCCGAGGGTGGCCGTCAGCGCGCGCAATTTATCTTTGTCGTCCATAGCAAGTCCTTCTGTACGGGGGGAGGTGCGGATAACCCGATTATACAACCTGGGCCTTCGGCGCTCCCGAACAAGCAGTAGTTGCCGCACCGCGCGCAGGTTCTCGCCAAATCGCTGCGGCCCGCTAGATTACAATTCGGATAGTGTCCCTTCGCGGCGGAGTCTGGCTGATTGTGGCGACCTGCACCGTCGGCCTGCCCGCACAGGACCCGCCGCCGGCCCCGCCCTCATGCGAGGATAAGGCCGAATACACGAAATTGGATTTCTGGGTCGGAAACTGGGCTGTAACCTCGAAGGGGGAAAGAGTGGGCAAAAGCCGCATCGAGAAGATCGCCGGCGGCTGTGCCGTCCAGGAACACTGGACCAGCGCGTCCGGCGGCCAGGGCACCAGCCTGAACTTCTACAACCCGGACACCAGGAAGTGGCAGCAGCATTGGGTAAGCGATCGCGGCCAGATATCGGAGTTCATCGGCGAACCGAAGGACGGCGGAATGAAGCTGGAAGGCTACTCCGTTCTGCCCGACGGAAGCCGCGTCCGGCGGCGCATGACCTTGCTCCCCGTCCCTATCGGCGTCCGCCAGATCTCGGAATACTCCGACGATAACGGGAAGACCTGGAAAGTGGCCTTCGACTTCCTGTATACCGAAAAGCGGTAGTCCCAGAAACAATGCGAATCCGTTCCGCCTACCTCCTCCTGCTTCTGATCTCCCCGTGCGGCGACGCCGGTGCGCAGTCCCCCGAAGAGGGCCGCCGCGAATACGAAAACCGCTGTTCGGGCTGCCACGGCGGCGACGGCCAAGGCGGCGAACGCGCTCAGGGAATCGTGGAACGGCTTACCGTGCGGAGCGACGATGAGTTGGCGGCGCTGATCCGCACCGGTCTGCCCGGCGCCGGCATGCCCGGTTATAACCTGGGCGACGACGCGTTAGGGAATCTTGTCGCTTACCTGAGGACGCTCCGGCCGCGCCGTTTTCGTCCGGTGCCGCGAGCGACGGTCGAGACTACAGACGGCCGCAACTTGGAAGGGGAGGTCCTCAATCGCGGGCTGTCGGAGTTGCAGTTGCGGACAGCCGACCGCCGCATTTATCTTCTCCGCAAGGCGGGCACGAAGTACCGGCCCGTCACTTCGGAGGTGGACTGGACTACTTACAACGGCACCGCCAGCGGCAACCGCTTTAGCACGCTGGACCAGATAAACACTACCAACGTCAATCGCCTTGCACCGAAGTGGGTCTTCCCGCTGCCCAATGCCGCGCGGCTCGAAGTAACGCCGGTCGTTGTGGACGGCATCATGTACGTTACCAACGCCAACGAGTGCTTGGCGCTCGACGCGGGCAGCGGCCGCCTCCTATGGCACTACCGCCGCCCTCGAACGCCCGGCGTCATCGGCGACGCCGGAGGCGGGATCAACCGGGGTGTTGCGATCGCGGGCGAGCGCGCCTTCATGGTCACTGACCATGCCCACATCATCGCCCTCAATCGCTTCACGGGCGCCCTGCTGTGGGAGACCGAGATGGCCGATTACCGCGAGAACTACGGCGCCACGTCGGCGCCGCTCGCCGTGGGTGGCCTGGTAATCTCCGGGCACTCCGGGGGCGACGAGGGCGTGCGTGGGTTCCTCACGGCTTTCGACCAGGCCACCGGCAAAGAAGTCTGGCGGTTCTGGACGGTCCCCAAGCGCGGCGAACCGGGCTCGGAGACGTGGATCGGCAGCGCCATAGATCACGGATGCGCAGCGACGTGGCTAACCGGCACCTACGACCCGGATCTCGACACCGTCTACTGGCCGACAGGCAACCCCTGTCCCGACTACAACGGCGACGAGCGCAAGGGCGACAACCTCTACTCCGATTCCATCCTCGCCCTCGACGCCAAGACCGGCAAGCTCAAGTGGTACTTCCAATACACTCCGCACGACCTCTGGGACTGGGACGCCCAGCAGCCGCCCGTCCTGGTCGACGCGGAGTGGCGCGGCCGTCCGCGCAAACTCCTCCTGCATGCCAATCGAAACGGCTTCTTCTATGTGCTCGACCGAATGAATGGACAGTTTCTCCTTGCGAAGCCCTTCGTTCATAAACTGACCTGGGCGAAGGAGATCGACGCGAACGGCCGTCCGGTCAAGAATCCCGGCCAGGAGCCAACGCCAGAGGGTACAAAGATCTGCCCGGCGGTTGAAGGCGCCACGAATTGGTTTTCCACCGCCTTCCATCCGGGCACGGGTTTGTACTACGTGCAGACGCTGGAGAAGTGCAATATCTTCGTGAAGTCGCCCGGCAAGTGGGAGTCCGGCAAATCGTATTACGACGGTTCGACCCGCCAGGTACCCGGCGAGCCGGGCCAAAAGATTCTCCGTGCGCTCGACATTCAAACCGGCGTCGTCGTCTGGGAACTGCCGCAGGAGGGTCCGGCGAATTCGTGGGGCGGAACGCTGGCCACGGCGGGCGGTCTGGTGTTCTTCGGCGAGGATTCGAGCGCGCTGGTCGCGGTCGACGCGTCAAGCGGGCGGCCACTCTGGGAGTTCCCGCTGAACTACCTGTGGAAGGCCTCACCGATGACTTACTCCTTCGACGGCAAGCAATACATCGCGGTCGCTTCTGGGCCGAATATCGTCGCGTTCGGAC
>CAYPUQ010000468.1:0-4645 GCA_964413655.1 uncultured Solibacteraceae bacterium
TGCGGTTCTTCTCGTAGACCAGGTGGATCAGGTCGCGCGGCGTCAGGTAGGCGGCGACCGACGTCATGGAGTCGATGATCACCCGGGTGGGCCGGGCGGCCCCGGCGGACCCGGGATGGAGGGCGGCTTCCTGCGCGGGCCGATGGCCGCCGCGCTGAACCTGTCCGACGCTCAGAAGGAGCAAATCAAGAGCATCTTCGAGAACGCTCGAACCTCGCTGGAGCCGGTAATGGCACAGGCGCGGCAGAACCGGGAAGCCGCGCAAGCCGCGGTACGGGAAGGCAAGTCCGACGCCGAACTCCAGCAGATCGCCGATACCGGCGGCCTCCTGCACGCCCAGATTCAGGGCGCGATGCTGCAAGCGCAGGCGAAGGCGTTCGCCGTGCTAACGCCCGACCAGCGCCAGAAGCTCGATGAGATGCGGGCGGAAGGCAGGCAGCGCTTCGAGAACCGGCAACAGCGCCGGCAGAACAGACAACAGTAGTCGTTCCCGGAAACACATGTGGCGCAGCGCCATCGAGGCGGCTGCGCCACATGTGTTTGGAGGAAAGGCTGGGTGTTAGGACTTACGCCGCTCCACCAGCGGTCCGCCGCCCATCTTGTCGATCTCGTTCATGTAAACCCGCCGCCCTTCGTCCATCGCCTGGTTGGCGAGCATGACATTGATCGAATCGTCCAGGCCGGTTTCGATATCCGCCTTCGGGTGGGCGCCGGTGCGGCAGCACTCCATGAACTCGATCAACTGCTGATCCACCGGATTGCGGTCCTCTTCGGGGACCATGACACCCTTCTGGTAGAGCCACAGCTTGGCGTACTTCAATTCTTTTTGCAGGAAAGAGTCGCTCTGCTGCACGAGCTGGTCGTCGAAGAGTACGGGCAATCCCCGGGAACCCTTGCCCGTGCCGAGTAGCGAGGCGTGCGCGACAGCGGCCTTCTCCTTCCCCTTCTTCGCCTCTTCCAGCTTCTTTGGATCGGGCTCGTAGAACCACATTGCCGTGGCCGGTTCGTTGTCCGAGCCGACCGTGATATGGATCGTTCCCTCGGTACCCATAATCATCTCGCCAAATTGCGTCCGCGAGCTTTCAAACAGCGGCAGGTGCTGGTTCGTGCTGATGGACGTGTAGACGAGCTTCTGGCCTTGCGGATACTTGAAGATCAACTGAATGTTGTCGTAGACGTCGCGGCCGTCCTTGAAGGTGTCGATGCCGCCGACGCCGGTGACGAATTCGGGGTGCGAACCGAACATCCAATCCGCCACATCGACCTGGTGGGACGCAAGTTCGGCGGTCAACCCGCCCGAGTACTTCCGGTAGACGCGCCACGACGGCGGCTGCCACGTCTTACCCACGCCGTTGCGGTTCCACTGTGCATAAACATGGGTCACCTTGCCGATGGTTCCCTTGTCGACCATCTGTTTGGCCGTTTGATAGAACTTGCTGTAGCGGCGCTGCAATCCGACCTGCATCACCTGCCGCGGCCGTTCGTAGACCAGCTTCCGCAGCGCGTGGACCTCTTCCGGCGTGAAGACCAGGCTCTTCTCGCAGAGCACGTGCTTGCCCGCCAACAAGGCGTCGCGCGTGATCGGGAAATGCATGTAAAGCGGTGTGGCGATGATTACCGCTTCCACGTCCTTCAGCGCCAGGACTTCGCGGTAGTCCTTGTACCCCTTCGGCTTGTCTTTGGAAATCTTGATGGCTTCGGTTAGGGCGGTTTCATCCACATCGCAAACCGCGACGCACTTTCCGCCATCGAGAGTGTTGAAGTGCTTGATATGGTACTGCCCGCGCCCACCGGTCCCGACGACGGCGTATTGGAGCGTTTCGTTCGCCGCCTTCACCGTTTGAATGGCCGGGGCGCCCTTGGTGGCCATACGGCTCACCGCCACGGCGGCAACTGCTACGCCGGCGGTCTTCACCGCTTCGCGGCGGGTAACTCCATCGGTTCGGCTTTCTTTCGGTTGGGCCACGCGGCCCGCCCCGCGGTTCGAGGCTTTGGAGCTTTTAGGCATGAGAAACCTTCCTGCTTGGGAATCCACGCATACCAATAGCGGCGGCGTCTGATTTCACTTTGAGTCTATCGACTCCGATTGTTGATTGCAATTCTGTTCGGCCGCGGCCGCTGCCGCCTCGCTCAGCGGCTCTGGCTCCGCCTCCGCGGCGGCCGATTCGCGTGCCGCCCAATCGGCGCCGGCCAGTACGATCATCGACGCCACGAAGCCGAGAAGCACGATGGTCGTCGAATAGTAGAAAGGGCCGTACTCGCGGTTCATCTTCTCCAGCAGCCAGGGCCAGACTATAAGGTTCACGTACTTCAGCGCCTCCAGCATCAGGCCGACCGTGATCGCCGGCGCAATCACTTTACGCGGATCGATTCTCGCGTTCGGAAGCAGCCAGTAGATCAGGAACAGCATGAACATCGAGATCGGCACGGCGGCCACCTTGAATAGCACGACGTTGACGACGCCGACCGCCGCGCTGCTGGCCATGCCGAGCTGAGTCCAGAGCGTTTGGTTGAACGCCGTGAGCACCGTGGAAAGCAGCGCCAGGCTGCCGCACAGCAGGAGCAGGCCAAGGCTGAGCACCTGGTTGCGGAAGTAGCTTCGGTTTGTCGCGATCCGCCAGGCGCGGTTCAGCGCCACTTCCAGGGGCTCAAAGATCCCGTTCGCGGCGAACACAAGCAGCAGCAGCGAACCGATCTGCAGCGGCCCCCGCTGGCTCACCACCACTTTCAGATTCCGCTCGATGAAGTTGCCGAGATCGCCCGGATAGAAATCGCGCAGCGCCAGGTAGATCGCCTGTTCCGCGCCCTGCCAGCCCAGCACGTAGCGGCAAAGCGAGATCATGACGATGAGAAACGGAAAAAACGCCAGCAGGATGTTCGCCGCCATGGAGAAGGCGTACACGTGCGCCTCGGTCTGCATGAGGTACGACGCGGTGGAGCGGCATTTCTGCCACACAGGCCACAAGCGGTTATGGGAAAGGGAGGGCAGAAGGCGCACAGGCGGTCCTGCTACGATAGTAGCGGCTCCCCAAAGTATTTATGATCGCCGTCGCCAAGAAGTTTATGGTCCATGTCGTCCCGAGTATCATCCGGCCGCTTCGGATCCTGTGGAACGAGTTGATCGGATTCGTCTTCATCGTGCTGGCCATCGGCGGCCTGGCATCGCTCTACCGGACGCTCAAGAACTACAACGGCGACTCGAAGGGATTTTTCACACTGATTCTGGTGAGCTTCTTTGTGCTGATGATGCTCTTCTACGGCGTCTTCAGCTTCGTGCGCGCCCGGCGAATTTCGCGGAGCTGAAGCGGGCAAGCCGGTATCGCCGGCTCCAGCCTTTACAACGGCAGAATCTCTTCCCGGATCGGATCGAATTTCAGCCGCCGCTTCTCGACGTAAGCGATGTTGCCCAGGTGCGACGCCTGCGCCGAGCGGTGGCCGGCCAGCACATCGCCGTTCGGCAGTTTACGGCTGGCCACGCAGTCGATGAAATTCTGGACGTGGTCCAGCGTCATCTTGTCGGTCCGGCGCTCCTCCTCCGGCACCTCAAAAATCTCGGGCTTGGCGTCCCGGCCAGCCGGATGGAACTCGTAGCGCGACCGGTCGATCCAGAGCCGGCCCTCAGTCCCTGCAATCTCGACGGCGGCGCCTCGAATGCCCGGCGCCAATGTGGCCTCGAACGTTGCCGTGTAATCGTTGTCGTACTCCAGCAGGACGTTGATCGTGTCGGGCGCTGTGCGGCCGTCCTTGTAGTGATAGACTCCGCCGGCCGCCACGGCCGACGTGGGGGTCTCCTTGCCGAGCATCATGTGGACGACATCGATCCAGTGAGTAAACAGATCGGTCACTTGGCCACCGCCGAAGTCGAGATATGCGCGCCAGTTGAAGTACTGCTGCGGATCGTAGTCGCGCCACTTCAGCCGGCCGAGGAAGCGGGCCCAGTCGAGATTTGAAGGACGCGTCTGGAGCGGCGCCGGGGCGCGCCGGAGATGGTAGGTGTTGCCGTGCCACCATGTACGGGCCAGCGTAACCCGCCCGAGCCGGCCTTTGTCGAAATACTCCCGCTTGGCCTGCAGGTAGTGCGAGCCTGACCGTTGCTGCATGCCTACCTGGCAGATCCGGTCGTTCACGCGGGCCGCCTTGACGATCTCCGGTCCCTCCTCGATGGTGAGCGTCAACGGTTTCTCGACATACACATCGAAACCGGCGTTCAGCGCGTCGATGGTGGTGGCGGCATGCCAATGATCGGGCGTTGCGACGAGAACCGCATTCAGACCCTTGTGTTCAAGCAGCTTGCGATGATCCGAGTAGCCCTTCGCGCTAGGCGCCTTCTGCATTGCTAAATCGATCTGCTGAGCGTAAACATCGCAGAGCGCCTGCACTTCCACCTGCTTGGTGGCCTGAAACTGGCCCATGACGTGCCGCCCGCGGTCGCCCGACCCGATCACGCCGAGCGCGATACGGTTGTTGGCGCCCAGGATGCGCGAGTACGACGCGGCCGTGAAGGCAGCGGCCGAAGCGAACAGTGTGCGGCGGGTGAGCGAAGAAACAGACATCATGCGAATTATATCGCTCAACGGGCACTATCCCGGTATGGCACTCCGGAAAAGGCTCTTCCTGCTGTTCACCACAACGGTTCTGGCCGTCG
>CAYPUQ010000469.1:0-4642 GCA_964413655.1 uncultured Solibacteraceae bacterium
ATTGCCACTCGAGGACCAAGCCATCGGGACGTTGCCGTGGCTTTGATTTGACCTTCGAGATCTGAACGCCGCCCTTCCCCGGCGCGCCGAGGCATCGCGATATTACGATCGCGCCCAGCAAATCTATCGCCGGAGTTCCCCTCCGCTGTCTTGATTGAACAGAGAGCAACGCTTACGCAAAGCTCCTGGTCTGTCGCCCTGATGCACGCTGACGATAATTCCCATCTCAAGGCCCGCGATTACTTTGAGCAGGCCACGCGGCTCGTGGAAGAGATCTGGGTTCCCGATCATCCCGAACTGGTGAATGTCCTTGTGCGATTTGGAAGATTCCGCCTGCAATTGCAAAGAGCCGACACCGCCGGCGCCGAGGAGCTATTACTCCGCGTGTTGCGAAACGGAGAGGCTGTTACGTCGCCACCTACAACCCTCTCTGCCTCGGCCTCCGTGCCCAGCGCCACGCCCGATTGTCGGACCAAAACTTTGGATGTGGCTACTTTGCAACGACAGTCCAAGTCGCAGTGAATCGGTAGGATCGCGTGATTGATTCGCTGCAATTCACGTCCAAAGGAGGGGATCAGAGCATCCCGGGGTTCGGTGATCAAGGACCGCGACCCAGTAAAGCAGAAACGAGGTTAAACCGTTAAGTACTGTTAACCATTAAGTACTTGTTCGCTCCGAAAAGCCGTGATAAACTGCTGCCACTGTTAAGCTTGGCTCGGGAGATTTTTGCTACGATGTCCCGCATACCTCGCGAATCGCTAGAGACAGAAGGTCCGGCCGTTCCGGGACTCGCTGGAGTGGTTCGCAATGGAATGGATTTAGAAAGAACCTGTGCCAAGCGTTTGAAGACCTTCCGGCCGTGGACGGGAACCTGGCTCGAACGCTGCGACCCGACTGACGGATCAAACCATTCGATACAACATGTCCACTTGAGTCCGGAGTTGCTTCCGGGCATTGTGGTTTTGCAGGCTGACCGTCTTGGAGAAATGACATGAACAAGGGATTTCGCACTTTCGCTTCCTGCATGCTTGCGCTGATGTTCTTTTCCTGTTTTGTCGCCTCGCCGCAGACTTTCAGGGCGCAACTAACCGGCGTCGTCGCCGACCCCACCGGAGCCGTGATTCCCAATGCGGAAGTCACGGCGACCAACCTGGCGACTGGCGTGACGCGGCAGGTGACGACAAACGACCGGGGAATCTACCTGATCGCAAACGTCGAACCTGGCCAATTCCGAGTCTCGGCCGCGGCACGCGGGTTCAAGGGCTTTGTCCAGGAGCCGATCACGTTGCAGGTTGGCGCCAATCGCACGATGGACATCGCGATGACGGTCGGTGAGATGAGCGAGCGCGTCACGGTCAATGCGGAAGCCCCGCTTCTGGACACGGAGAGCGCCAGTTTCGGGCAGGTGGTGGGCGAGAAGGCCATCCGCGATATGCCATTGAACGCACGCAATCCGATGATGCTCGTCATCCTGACGCCGGGCGTGGTTACCTCTGGATTCTTCAGCGACGACGGCGTTGGAGCGGGAAACATCGAGCAGGGCCGTGATCAATACTCGGCTGACTTCCAGATTGGAGGAGGGCGACCGCTCCATAACGAGATTCTTCTTGATGGCGCTCCCAACACCAGCGTCGACCGCGGCTACATGGCGTACACGCCGCCGGTCGATTCCACTCAGGAGTTTAGAGTGGAAGCTAATCCGTTCTCGGCCGAGTACGATCGCACAACCGGAGGTGTTGTGAACCTCGTCACGAAGGGCGGCACCAACGAAATTCACGGGACCCTGTACGAGTTCTACCGTACGAGCAGCCTGGATGCAAACGACTTCTTCTTCAACCGCGCGGGACGCAGAGACCCGCCAGCCTGGCACAGAAATCAGTTTGGCTTGAACATCGGCGGCCCCATCCGCAAGAACCGGACGTTCTTTTTTGGCAACTATGAGGGACTACGCCAGGGAGTTCCCTTCACGTTTCAATCCACCGTGCCGACACAGCTCCAACGGCAGGGGGACTTTTCGCAGACGCTCACTGCAGCCGGCCAACAGATCACGATCTACGATCCAATGACCTTGCAGCGCGCACCGAACGGCGCCGTGAGCCGCTCCCCGTTCCCAGGAAACCGCATTCCAGTTGAGCGGTTCGACCGGGCGGGAGCCGCCGTGATGAACGCCTATCCGCTGGCCAATGTGGCTGGAGACCCGAACACGCAGGCCAACAACTACTTCGCTCAGAACAATGGGCAAGCGGTGATGAATAACTACGGCGTACGCGTTGACCACACCTTCGGTACAGTAAATCGAATTTTCGGGCGCTTTTCCTACCGGAAGGATGCGCGCGTTGCCGCGAACCGGTACGGGCCAGGTCACCCCGCCCTCACCGATGGAGGCACCACCGACCCCTCTTACAATGTCACTCTTTCCGATATCCACTCCTTCTCGCCTACTCTGACGGGAGAGTTGAGAGCCTCCTTCGCGCGCCACCATACAAACGAGATCTCTCCTTCCTTTGGCTATGACATGAGCCAGCTCGGGTTCCCGCCGAACTATGTGAGCATCGCACGGCCATTCTTTCCGAAGGTCAACGTGGCCGACCTCTCACCTACAGGCAGGGACCGCTACTACAGCCAGGCGCGCGACACCGTTTCAATCCAGGCCAATCTGACGAAGCTGAAGGGACGCCATTCCGTGAAGGCCGGTCTGGACTACCGCGTTCCCCGGTTCCACTTGAATAGGAACCTCAACTCCGCCGGCACGTTCAATTTCAATCGGGGCATGACCCAGGGTCCCGATCCGTTGCGCGCCACAGCTATTGGCGGCTTTGGCGCTGCCTCGCTCCTGTTGGGCGCCGGAACAGGCGGAAGTATCACGCACAACGATGTCTTCACCTTGAATCGGAACTATTACGGCATCTACTTTCAGGACAACTGGAAGATCACAAATCGCTTCACGCTCAATTTAGGCCTGCGATACAACCTCGAAATCGGCCAAAACGAGAGTCACAATCGCATGGCCAGTATGGATCTGGACTCTCCCAGTCCGTTGGCCGAACGTGTCGGATTACCGCTGCGCGGCCTGATGCGGTTCTCCGGCACGGACGGCAACTCGCGAAACCTGGTGAATACCGATAGAAATAACTTCGCCCCCCGCATCGGATTTGCCTACCGGCTGCGCGATACGACCGCCATCCGGGCGGGCTATGGGATTTTCTATTCGGCCCAATGGATTTCGGCCTACGATGTCAACGTCTACCCGAGTTATAACTCCAACACGGACTGGGTGGCCTCCATCGACGGCCTGGTGCCCCTGAACTACCTCAGCAATCCGTTCCCGCAGGGCTTCAATCTGCCCAAGCGGGATCGGGACCCGCAGACGAACTCCGGTTTCGCCGTCTCGGGATTCACCCCTGGCGAACGTGTTGGATACGCCCAGCAGTGGAGCTTCTCCATCCAGCAGCAACATGGTTCGTCGCTCGTTGTGGAAGCGGCATATTGGGGAAACAAGGGAACGAAGATGGAGAACCGGTCAGGATTCCAGGAGAACACGCTTCCCAATGAGTACCTTGCATTGGGAGCCGGGTTAAACCAGTTGGTCCCGAACCCATTTTTCGGTGTAATTCCCATCGGCTCGCTGTCGGGACCTCAGGTGGCGCGCAGGCAACTACTGCTTCCGTTTCCCCAGTACACGTCAGTTATCCGCACCGGGCCCTCGGCGGGAAACTCGATCTATCACGCGTTCACGCTGCGAGCTGAAAAGCGGTTCTCGCAGAACCTGAGCTTCCTTGCCTCGTACACCGCGTCCAAACAGATAGACGACTTCGACGCCCGTCCCATCGATCACTACAACCGCCGTCTGGAGCGTTCTGTCTCTGCCTTCGACGTGCCCCAGCGGCTGGTGATGAGCTACACGTATGAGTTTCCCTTCGGGCGCCGCAAGGCCCGATTCAATCAACTTCACCCAGTGCTGGATGGAATCGTTGGAGGCTGGACTGTCAGCGGAATTAACACTTTCCAGAGTGGGATGCCGGTGAGCGTCTCGCGGCCATCGGTGAACAACGGCCAGAGTGCGAAGCTCGATCAGCCCTCCATCGACCGGTGGTACGACACGTCCGTCTTCGGCATTGCGGAGCCGTTCACGTTTGGCAACACGGGAAGGCTATTACCGGACGTCCGCGCACACGGCGTCAAAGACCTGGATGTCACTCTCGCAAAAAGTTTCTACTCGCGCGAGCGCTTCCAACTGAAGTTTCGCGGCGAATTATTCAATGCGTTCAACACCCCACGCTTTGGCCCGCCGGCCGGGGGGGTGGGCAGTGCGAATTTCGGACGCGTGACCGCGCAGGTGAATCGCCCCCGTGCGGTTCAGTTCGGACTTCAGATCTATTATTGATCTGGACCGAACCGCGAACGAGGGCCCGGACGCTTACCTGACTCACGGACTGAACTCTTTGAAAGCCCGAATTCGCCGGAGAAATCGCCGGGTTGGGGGCCTGAGTTACGTTCCCCGCGATTCTGAACGCTGACCGCGCCGGGTTCCCGGTCAACGCAGGTTGCGGTCCACTCACCATCGCGCCGGCGGCGCTCGCTCTGTTGGATCGTCTCAAGAAGGAAATCCCTCGGGATTGTGTCTGCCAGAAGCCAGACCCAA
>CAYPUQ010000470.1:0-4638 GCA_964413655.1 uncultured Solibacteraceae bacterium
TTCGAGCCGACGATTTCGTTCAAGAAGGGCGGCATGGGGTTGGGCCTGTCGATCGCTAAAAAGAGCGCGCTGCTGTGCGGCGGCGACATTCTGCCGACGAAGGGAGAACTCGGCGGGGCGGCATTTCGCGTCCTGCTGCCGGCCTCATGCCCGGAAAACGAGTCCTGATTCTCGACGACGAAGAGAACATCTGCCGGTCGCTGCGGATGATCCTGGAACGTGAGCAGTACGAGGTTCAACACGCAAACTCTGTTCAAGCGTTCGACGCGGCGGTACGCGCGATGGGCGGCCGCGCCGACGCTTACCTGCTGGACGTTCGCCTGCCGGATGGCAACGGGATCGACGTATTGAAAGGGATACTGCAGCAGGACGCCACGGCCGTGGTGTTGATGATCTCCGGCCATGCCACGATCGCCGACGCCGTTGAGGCGACACGCGCCGGCGCCTACGATTTTATCGAGAAGCCGCTGTCGCGCGAAAAGGTTCTGCTGTCGCTGAAGAATGCGTTGGAGCAATCGAGCCTGCGGGCCGAGAACGAGCGTCTCCGCGAACTGGTGGGCGACAGCGAGATGGTCGGCCGCAGTCCGGTGTTTTTGAATGCGGTGGAACAGGCGACACGGGCCGCGCGATCCGACGCGCGCATTCTGCTTCATGGCGAATCGGGCACCGGGAAGGAGCTGCTCGCCGAGCGCGTCCACTATGCCAGCCCGTTCGCCGCCGGGCCATTCGTGAAAGTGAATTGCGCAGCCATTCCCACTGAGCTAATGGAAAGCGAACTGTTCGGTCACGAGAAGGGCGCTTTCACCAGCGCCGTGGGGATGCGGCGGGGGAAGTTCGAACTCGCCGACGGCGGTACGCTGTTTCTCGACGAGGTTGGCGATATGCCGGTGGCCGCGCAGGCCAAGCTGTTGCGCGTTCTCCAGGAAGGCGAGTTTCACCGCGTCGGCAGCGAGCAGCCGTTGCGCGTCGCGGTTCGTGTCGTTTCGGCGACGAATCGCGATCTACTTGAGATGGCCCGGCGCCAGGAGTTTCGCGAGGATCTGTACTACCGGCTTTGCGTGATGCCGATCCGCGTTCCACCTTTGCGCGAACGCGTGGACGACATCGGCGCGCTGGCCGAATACTTCTTGGCCGCGTTCTGCCGGCGCAACAATTTCCGCCCGAAAACGCTCGATCCGGAATTGGAGCCATACTTGCGCGCGTATCGCTGGCCGGGAAATGTCCGGGAACTGCGCAATACTATCGAGCGAATGGCGATTCTGTCCACGGGAGACGGGCTGACGCTCGACGTTCTGCCGCAGGAACTCCGCGGCCAAGAGGATCGCCCCTCGCCCTCGCCTTTGCGGGACACGCGCGATACGGCCGAACGCGAACAGATCCGGCGGGCGCTCGAAGCTTCGGGTTGGAACGTTTCGGGGGCGGCACGTGCGCTCGGTCTGGAGCGAACGAGTCTGCACAAGCGGATTAAGGCACTGGGGATCGCACGGGAGGCTTGAAAGACAGGCGGCCGCCGGGCGCTGCTGGTTACAACGCGCCCGGCGGGCTAGCCAAGTAAGCGCTCAGGGCGATGACTCCCAGGCTCAGGATCACGCTCCGGATGAACGACTTCATGATTCTGTTTCCCCTCGCTTCCTCACTAAGACAGGCGGAGAAACCGGCGCGAAACGATCAAATACCGCGAAAAATTGCTCCCGGCAAGTGGACGGGACGGCGTTGTACACTGAAGCCTTCATGTACAGCACGAATGCCTTTTCCCTGGTGGGCAAATCTGCGCTGGTGGCCGGTGCCAGCCGCGGAATCGGTCTTGCCATTGCTCGCCATGTAGCCGCCGCCGGCGCGCGAACCATCATGGCGAGCCGCAGCATGCAAACCCTGGAAATGCACGCCCAGGAACTCCGCGGGCAGGGGTTGACGGCGATTCCAATGGAACTGGACTTCACCGACTTCAAGTCAGTCGACAACCTGGCCGCGCAGGCCGGTTCGGTCGACATCTTGATCAACGTGGCCGGTACCAACATCCGCAAGCGGTTCGAGCAGTACAGCGAAGACGAAATCGAGAAGATCATGCGGACGAACCTGGACGGAATCGTTCGTTTGACCCAGAAAGTGGGGGCCGGGATGGTCGAGCGCGGCCGTGGCGGCAAGATCATCCATATCGGCAGTCTCACTTCCCTGCTGGGCATCCCGTATTTGACGATCTACGCGATGACCAAGAGCGCGCTGGCCGGACTGACCCGGGTATTGGCCGCCGAATGGGGCAGGCACAACATCCAGGTCAACTGCATCGCGCCGGGCTTCATTCTGACCGACCTCAATCGGGATATGTGGCAGCCGGAGGCCATGAAGCAGTGGCTGAAGGGCGCTCAAAGCAACCCACGGCTGGGGACACCGGAGGATATAGCGCCGCTGGCCGTCTTTCTCTCCAGCTCCGGATCGGACTACGTGACAGGGCAGGTGATCGCGGTGGATGGGGGCTATTCGACGACAGCCGTTTGGCCGTTCGAACCGTGAAGAGTCTTACGATATCCTGATCGATAGAGGCATCGTAAATGAAGCCGGTAACGGTTTCCCCGAAATTTCAGATCGTCATACCGGAAGAAGTTCGCGAGTCGCAGGGAATCCAACCCGGGCAGAAGGTGCGGGTGATCGTATTCGACGGAAGTATCCACATCGTGCCCCGGCGGCCCCTCGAAGAAATGGAGGGTATTCTCAAGGGTGTGGTAAACGATTTTGAACGCGAGCCCGGCTGGATATAACATCGTCGACACTTCCGGCTGGCTTGAGTATTTCACGAAAGGGCGGAACGTAGCGGCCTTTCGCCGGCCGATTGCGAATCCGGGCGGCCTCCTACTTGTTCCATCCATCGTTCTGCTGGAGGTCGTACACTTCGGTCTGGGCGCGCGACGGAGGCTTTGGAAATCGTAGGGCAGATGAAGCGTGGGGCTGTTATTGATCTGGACGCCAAGTTAGCGGCCGATGCCGCCGTCGCGGGTATCAAGTGGAATCTGCCGCTGGCCGACTTCGTGATCTACGCAACAGCCATCGGGCATCGAGCGACCCGCTGGACGCAGGACGTCCACTTTGAAGGACTCCCCCGCTACATTCCAAAGCAGCTATGAATCGCAGGAACGCCCTTGGGGCGCTGTTGAGTCCGCTGCTGGCGGGTCAGGAAACGCCGCCGGGCGAGGCGCCGGCGCTGAATGAGTTCATCTGTCCGATGGACCGGGACGTTCAGGCGCCCAATCCGGGCAAGTGCCCACGGTGCGGCATGAAACTGGTCGCCAACCTTCCGGATCACGAAGAGTACCAATTTCGGATTCGGACCCGGCCCGCGGCCATCGTGCCCGACCGCCCGGTGGAGATGGAGTTCGCCATCCTCGATCCGCATAGCGACGAGGTGGTCAAAGACTTCGAGGTGATTCATGAGAAGCTGTTTCACCTTTTCATAGTCAGTGAGGACCTGAAGCACTTCGCGCACGAGCACCCGGTACCGGCAAGCGATGGAACATTCCGCTACCGCCACGTGTTTCCCGCGCCCGGCGCATACCGTGTGGTCGCCGACTGTTATCCGGCGGGCGCCACGCCGCAGTTTCTGACCCGCACGCTGATCACGCGCGGAGCGGACCTTGGCGCCTTTGGGCGGCCGGCGCAACTGGAACCGGATCGCGGGTCGCAGCGTGGGGAGAACCTGGAAGTCCAACTCGTCACCGAACCGGAGCAACCGTTGGCCGGCTTGGAGACCCTCATGTTCTTCCGGCTGAAACCCGGCGACGGATTGGAGCAGTATCTGGGCGCGTGGGGCCACATGCTGGTGGCCAGCGACGACCTGATCGACCTGATCCACGAACACCCGCTCTACATCACCGAAGGCCCGCAGATTCAGTTCAACGCGATCTTTCCGCGCGAACGGGTTTACCGGGTGTGGGTGCAATTCCAGCGCCGCGGCATAGTGAACACGATGGCGTTCAACGTTCCGGTGACGGCGCTGCGGTGAGCACGCGGACGCTGCCCACTCCGGACGGCGTCACCAACAGGCGTGTTCCCCGCGGAAGTTGGACCGGCTCGCGAAACTCGTAGACACGCTGCCAGCGTGGGTCGTATTCGTACAGCCACAGCAGCGGCTGGATGGCTCCATCGGGCAAGGCGGCGAGGAGCCGCAGCGTGGCGCCTTTGGCGACATCCACCGGCGCGACCGCTTCGACGGTCGCCGCACGCTTCAGCGTCGTTGTGCTGGTTACAGTGAAGCCCGGCCTGTCCCTCTCGGGCTCGACCCACGGTTCGCCGGGGAGGTCGGGCAGATACCGATCGTCGCCTTTGGGCGCGCCACCCTCCACCCAGTCGGCGATCAGGTGGAGTTCCTCTTGCGTGAGTCCCTGGTCGTCCTTGAAATCGCCGAAGCCTTTCACCGCGCCCCAGGGCGGCATGCGGCGTTCCAGCACTTCTTCCTTGATGGCCTTGGCCCAGGGCCGGGCTTCCTCATAGGTAAGGAGTGACATCGGCGCGGCGCCGCCGTCGCGATGGCAGGAGGCACATCGTTTGTGGACGATCCGGGAGATTTCGCGGGTCCACGTGAGCTTGGTGGTGATGTTGATGTGCCCCGCCAGCGGCAAGGCCAGTGCGAGAAGGGGAATAAGCCTA
>CAYPUQ010000471.1:0-4629 GCA_964413655.1 uncultured Solibacteraceae bacterium
CTTACTTCCCCAACCGCGCCTTCATCGCCAGCCGCGCCTCGCGGCGGTGGCCAGCCGCTTCGTATCGGCGTTTCTCCTCGGGCGTCTCGGCGATCACGAGCGGGAGAACTACGCGTTTGCGGTCCTGGTCGAGGGCGACGAACGTCAGGTAGGCCGACGAGACATGGCTGGTTTCGCCGGTTTGAAGATCCTCCACCAGCACCTTGACGCCGACTTCCATCGAGGTGCGGAAGACACGGTTCACTGCGGACTTCAGGACCACGAGTTGGCCGATCTCGATGGGACGCAGAAAGGTCATATAGTCGATGGAGGCGGTGACGACCGCGCACCGCGCATGCCGGACAGCGGCGAGCGCCGCGGCTAGGTCGACGTACTGCATGAGCTTGCCGCCAAAGAGCGTGCCGAGCGAATTGGCATCGTTGGGGAGGGTCAATTCGGTGTATTCCGATAGGGAGTCGCGGACGGGTCGAGCGGGCGGTCGTTTCTCTTCCAATCTTCAGGATAGTATCGGAAGAGAGAACTCTTATGAGCGCACGTCTCGGCACCCTGAAAAACTTGCTGGAGCAGGACCCCAACAACAGTCGCATGCGGTACATGCTGGCGATGGAAATGATCAACGGCGGCGATCTGGAAGGCGCCCTGCGTGAGTTTCGCAGCCTCCTGACCGCCGATCCCGACTACGCCGCCGCCTACTATCACGGCGGGCAAACGCTAGAGCGGCTCGGTCGGCCGGACGAAGCGCGGGAAGTTTACGAGCGGGGAATCGAGGCCACGACGCGGATCGGCGATGCGCACACGCGGAGCGAGATCCAGGCGGCCCTCGACGTGTTGGCTTAAATCTGGCGCACATTGGACACCACGCCGCGGCGCGTACGAGCGCCGCGTGCTCGAACCCTCGAGCCTCCCGGCGGCAGGCTCAGAAGACCAGGCGCAACCCGAACTGAATCTGGCGCGGCGTATTCACCTGGGTCAGACGGATCAGGCCGAAATCGGTGGAGGTGATGTTGCCCTGCGGTCCGGCGAAGTTCACCTGGTTGATCGCGTTGAACAACTCAGTTCGTAAATCAAGGGCGACGCGTTCGGTGATCGAGAATCGCTTCTCGATGAGCACATCCCAGTTGACTGTGCCGGGGTTGAGAACATCGGGTACGGTGCGGCCGGCGGTTCCGAACGTGAACTGCGGTGCGCGGGCGAAGGCCGCCGCGTTGAAGTAGGCTCCACCTTCCGCGATCGCGGGACCGCCGTCCAGGCGTGCGCGCTGTCCAGTGGCATCCGGACGCTGGCCGCCGCCGAACGAATTGGAATTGTTCGGACCGGTCACCGTGATGGGCGTGCCGTTATCCCAGGTGAAGAAACCTGCCAGCGCCCACCCGCCGACGATGTGCGATGCGATGCCGGAGTTAATGTAACGTTTGCCGCGACCCGCCGGCAGATCGTAACGATAGCTGAGGCGCAGCACGTCTGGGATGTGCTGGAACGACAGCGAGCGGTCGCAGGGGAAGCAGTGGCGATTCAGGAAACCGCCTGGGCCGAGGAAGCCGCCGAAATCGCCGGTGTTGTCGATCGTCTTGCTCTTGGTGTAAGCGAGCAGAATCGCCAGGCCCTGGGCAAAGCGCCGCTCCACGCGCACCTGCAGAGCATGGTAAGCGGAATGTCCGGCAGGAACCTGCGAGCCGGACATCCCAGTGAAGTGGGGATAGGGACGCAGCAGTTGGCCTTGCTGCACCGTGGACCGGCTCAGAATGGAGGTTGAATCGGTGATTACGCCAAAGAATGGATTGGCGGCGGTCTGGTTCAGCGCGGTTCCGAGACTCAACTCCCGTTCGGAGAGGTGATTGAACTGCACGCCGGAGGGTAGGGCGACAGCCGAGTTACCGGCGTAGCCGATATCGACGACCCACGACCAGGGAAGCTGCCGCTGAACGTCGAACGACCACTGCGACTGGTAAGGCAGCCGCTGCTGCCGCACGGGCCCACCGATGCCGAGACCCACGAGCGTTAGCAATCCGTCCGCGTTTCCGGTGGGCTGAAGGATGCCATCGGGAAACGGGCTTGTGAGATTGAACAGCGGCGTGACGCCGTCGGGTTCGGTTGTAACCGAACTGGTAGTGCGCGTGAAGCCCTGAGCCTGGTCGGTGTTGGGGACGAGCGGATGATGAAAGATCCCGAAACCGGATCGGAACACCGTTTTCTCGTCGACTTGATAAGCCAAGCCGATCCGCGGCTCCCAGTTGTTGGTATCCGTGAGTTGGGTCCGGCGGCCGCGGCCGCCCACGCCCACGAAGCCGACTCCGCCGCGCAGATCCGAAAAGCCGGGGACCAACTGTGCTAGCGGAGAAGGCGAATCCAGGTCGAGGAACACGTACTTGTCCTCGAATTCGGTGCGCGGCGGTTCGATGCTGTACCGGAGGCCGAGGGTGAGGGTGAGTTTTCGCGCAGCGCGCCATTCGTCCTGGAAAAAGAACCCGTAGTAGGGATGGACGTGACGTTCGAGTGGCCGCAGCGTGTAACTTGCGGACGCGGCATTGAGAAATAAGTCGGCGAGTCCATGGCCGGACGCGGCAGCGGCTGCCTGGGGATTGGGCCCGCCCGTGAACGTCCCGGTGGCGCCGATACCGAGAGGAGAACTCTGGTCAATACTGACGGGGAAGCGGCGCCAGTCGAAGCCGGTTTTAAAGGTGTGGGTGCCGCGGAGCATAGTCACGCTGGCCTTGTACTGCCAAGTGCGGGATTTGACGGCGTTGAACCCGGTTCCCGTCACACCCACTTGCGTCAGGCGGCCGATGGCGAAGCGCGGGAAGTACTTGACGCGTTGGCCGTCCACCGCGGAGTTGGGCAGCCCGAGTTGTGTCTGATCGAAATCCATACTGAGTGGAGTGCGGTTGGTTTCGCTCTGGGCGAAGGAGAAATGGTGTTCGAGTATGGTCGACGGCGAGATCGCCCAGGTATGGTTGCCGACCGTATTAATGCCGGGAATGCGATTCGGGGTTTCCACGGGCGAGGCAAAGTGATCGAAAACCAGCGGTTGGGCGTTGAGGTTCTCAAACCAGTTGTGGCGGAAGAAGACGCTGTGACGCGACGTCAGTTGATGATCGACGCGCAGATCCACGCGGTCGGAGTCGAGTGAATTGGCGGAGGCGATGAAATAGTTGTCGAAGTTGCTCAGGCCACGCCCAGGCTGGTTGGCACTGGGGTAATAGGGAAGAAGGTTCCGCGCAATGGCGCCCAGTTCACTCTGCGGAATGACATTACCGGGAAACACATCTCGTATGTAGCGGGTGGTTCCAGCGGGCCGGTTGGGATCGAGCCGGGTGGTGCGTGGATTGAAGATCTGGATCAACGTGCCGTTAGTATCGAAGGTGCGCGAGAAATCGCCGTTGCGCTCCAGGGCGGTCGGCACCGTTCCGGTGAAGGCGTTCAGGCTGCGTTCGCGAAGGCCTTCGTAGGCGACAAACCAGAAAGTCCGGTTGCGGCCGTTGTACACTTTCGGCAGATATACAGGCCCGCCGAGCGTGAAGCCGAACTGGTTGCGCCGGAAGTTTGGCTTTTCCTGACCGGCACGATTGGCGTTGAAGCCATTGGCATCGAGCACAGAGTTTCGCAGGAACTCGTGGGCCGTGCCGTGCAGGTCGTTGGTGCCCGATTTGATTGCAAAGCTGATCAAGCCGCCTCCGGTCCGTCCGAACTCGGGTGCATAGGGACTGGTGTTGACCTTGAACTCCTGCACCGAGTCCACCTGGGGGATGGCGGAAACCTGGTTGTTGTAGGTTCCTGTGTTGGCGGCGCCGTCGATGAGTATCTCATTGGTTCCGCCGCGTCCGCCGTTGATCCGGAAATTATTGGTAGTGGACTGACTGGCGGTGTTGACTCCGGCCAGACGGCCGGTGGTCACGCCCGGCGCCAGGGTCAACAGGAGTAGTGGGTTGCGCAAGTTCAGGGGGATACTGCCAACGAACTTGTTCTCGACGAGCGTACCTCGATCGGAGCGATTGACAGTCAAAAGCGGAGCGGCATCGGTGATGGTGATGGATTCCACGACCTCGCCGGGCGCAAGGCGGAACGGGATCACGCGCGACTGGCCGGTCTCCAGCGTAATGCCGTTGAGTCGCCCTGTCTGAAACCCTGCCGCGGTTGCCGTGACATCGTAGGTTCCGGGCAGGAGCGGAGGAAGGATGAAGAAGCCCTCCATGTTGGTAACGGCTTCGTTCCGAACACCCGTCGCCCGATTGATGATCTCCACTCTGGCATTGGGAATCACCGAATCGGTGGGGTCGCTCACCCGGCCGGATACCGACGCATTTTGGGCAAATAGGCAGGTGGAAATCAGTACGAAAATCAGGAATAAAGAGACTTTTTGATAGACCATGAGCAGAGCCTACTCCTTCCGCGCGTGGATGTCAATGGGTCGAATTGGGTCATCTAAAATGTCACCGAAAGGGCATCGGTTGGGTCAAATGAAAAAGTAACCGAAACGCGTGAGGCGTACAGACCGACGGCGTTGTGCCAACGGGTCTGGGAGCATGGACAGGCACTCACGCGAACAGTATTTGGAGAGGCTCCGCGAGGAGTACCGAGGGGCTTGTGTCAAGAAGGCGCGAAAGCGCCGTGCTGTATGAAGAGATGAGGGTG
>CAYPUQ010000472.1:0-4621 GCA_964413655.1 uncultured Solibacteraceae bacterium
GCCTGCCGAGTCCGGCTGCGCGTGTTTCGCGCCGTAGACCATAGGTGGACCCGAATCGCGTGATGTTGTCCTCATCACCGAGCAGGGCCAGGACCTGGCCGCTTTGGAACTTGGTCTCGCGCCAGGGGGCGTACTCGACCTGTCCCCCCGAGAACAGTCCGAGGATGTTCAGCCGGAACTCTCCCCACACGCCAGCTTCATGAGACGTTTTGCCCTGCAACGGGCTGTCTGCAGGAATCGTGTAGTGACGGATATGGTGTGGGAGGCGCAGGGCGTCGATGAGCTGTTCCTGGTCGGAGCGGCGTTGGCCGGCTGGCGGCGCGTCCGGCAGGACGAAACGCCCGACCAGCGCGAAATAGCCGATCCCCACGGCAAGCAGCGCGAGGCCGACGGGTGTCACGCTGAAAAGGCCGTACGGCGCCAGGTTTGCTCCGCGCAGGAGATCGTTTGTCAGGATCAGCGGTCCCGAGCCCACCATGGTCAGGGTGCCGCCCAGGATGGCCGCAAACCCGATGGGCATGATCAACGACGATGCCGCGATCTTCTCGCGTCGCGCGATGTCGAGCACGCCCGGCAGAAAGAGCGCCACCGCCCCGATGTTCTGAATCAGGCCCGACACGAGGCCAACCGGCACTGAGACCATCGCGACGAGTCGTGTCCGCCTCGTGCCCGCCAGTCCCACGACCGCACGGGAGAACCGGTCCATGAGGCCTGTTCGTGCCACTCCCTGCCCCATGATCATGACTGCCATCATGGCGATCACCGCGTTGCTCGAGAAGCCTGACAGCGCCTCGTGCGGCGCGAGCACTCCCAGCCATGCCAGGGCCAGCATGCAGATGATGGCCACCACGTCGATCCGCACCAACTCCGACACTAGCAGGACGACGGTGGCGGCCAGGACGGCCAGCACGATCAGGATGGAGGAATCCATAAAACAGCACGTTCGCGGCAATTTGATCATAACCGTTCGGGGTGGCGCTCGGACGTTGTCTGGCTAGGGCGTGTTAATAAAGCGAGTTAACCCGATCGTAAACTCCAATATTCCACCCGTGTACTCGTGCCCGGCGCACAAAGGCCCTTCGCGTGCTAAATGATTAGAAGGGAAGGTGGTACCCAGGGTGGTACCCCGCCGAGAAGGTCCCGTGCGAATCCAAGGAGCAATTTTGCCAATCTCAGAACAACTCGACCAACTTGCAGCATTTGAGCCCACCACGTTACCCGTCGTGAGTCTCTACCTCGACACCCAGTCCGGCAAGCATGGGCGCGCCCATTTCGCCCCTTTCATCCGGAAGGAGTTCGGAGCGTTGGCGGGCACGTTTGCCTTGCGTTCGCCCGAGCGCCTGAGCTTTGATCGCGACACCGAGCGAATCCAGCAGCATCTCGATGATGAATTGGAACCCTCGACCAATGGACTCGCCATCTTCGCGTGTGCCGGCAAAGACGACTTCTTTCTCTCCCTCCCGCTGGAAGCTCCCCTCAACGGGAACCAATTGTATGTCGGCGGCCAGCCCCATCTGTACACGTTGGCCCGGCTCTACGATCAAAACCGGCGTTACGCGGTCGTAATCGCCGACACGAATGCCGCGAGGATTTTCGTCTTCGGCTTGATGAAGACCATCGGCGAGGAGCAGGTCAAATCCACCAAGGTAAGCCGGGCGCAGGTGGGAGGCTGGTCGCAGGCGCGGTACCAGCGTCACGTTCGGAACTACCACCTGAACCACGCCAAGGAAATCGTCGAGGCCCTGGATCGCATCGTTCGGGAGGAAGATATCGAGCAGATTGTTTTTGGGGGGGATGAAGTGATTATTCCCGTCCTCCGGGAAAAGCTGCCTGAATTCCTCGCTCAAAAGGTTGTCGACGTGCTGCGGCTCAACATTCGCACCCCCGAGCATGAGATCCTTTCCGCCACCATCGAGGCCATGCGAGAGCAAGACGCTCGCGACGACATCGAACTGGTGAAACGTCTGTTCGACGAGTATCGCGCCGGAGGTCTGGGCGCTGTTGGTTTGCACCAAACCCTTGCGGCTCTCGAGAACGGTCAGGTCGATGAACTCCTTCTGAGCGCGTCGATTAAAGAGATTCGTGGCGATGGAGGCGAGGACACGGAACCTTTCATGTCCGACGAACTCGTGACACGCGCGACTCAAACCGGCGCGGAAGTCAGGTTCATTGAAGACCCGGCCCTTCTAGCTGAAGCCGGAGGGGTCGGTGCCATGCTGCGCTTCAGGCTGGAACCTGCGGCTTGATCCTACTCCTTTTTGCCGGCTGAACGGACCTGCGCGTAGCCAAAACTAAATCGCTTGTGGAATCAACGGGTTGCGTACTCGTTATCAGCGGCGTTACATCGTGTTACGCCTAACGTTACAACAGGAAGTCGCTTGCAGTGCTGAGGCTCCCTCAACGTCGTTAGGCCCCGGCTAATGTGTTGATTCTGCGCACGAAGGAGTAGTGACTACACACAGATCGGCCTTGGTCATCATCTAGCTAGCCGATGGCCTCATCGTGGCGGCGGCGCTGCCGCTACCCCGCTACCCCGCTACCTCGATGGGACGCGCGTGCTGATGGCTGGGCGCGATCCTCCGTTGGTGGCGGTCTCTGGGATGCAGGTGAATGCCATCGTGCCGTTCGGCATCCCCTCCGGGTCGACGCAGCAGATCGTCGTGCGGCGCGGACGAGTGCCCTCGGTGCCGATCCCCGTTACGCTGGTGCCGACGCGGCCGGCGATCTTCACCTTGAATCAAGGCGGGACAGGGCAGGGCATTATCGTGGACCAGTCAGGACAGTGCGCACAGCCGGGCAACGGCGCGCGTGTTGGCGACGTCGTGGTGATCTACTGCGCCGGTCTCGGCGCGTTGGATCGCGAGACAGACGCCGGAGGTCCGGCGCCTCCGAGTCCCGCGGCCGCAGCGCGAGCGGCGATTTCGGCCACCATCGCCGCGCGTCCGGCGCGCGTATTGTTCGCTGGTCTGACGCCCGGGTTTGCCGGCCTCTGTCAAGTCAACGTCGTCGTGCCGGAAGGGGTTGCCTCCGGAGATCAGGTGCCGGCCGAGATTACCGACGGTTTGCAGCGGAGCCCGCCAGTGACAATGGGTGTGCGGTGAGCAGTTATCTGCTGACCCACTCGGCAATCTCGATCTCGTAACGATCAGGACGTGCCGGATCGAAGCGCAAGCCCATGCAGCGGCTCGACTTCTTCAGGCAGTACGATAAAGGTACCGGGTAGTTGAGCCTCCGGCACTCGCGGTTCAGGTTCAGTAGCAGTTGCGACATGCACGGGTGTCCATTCATGTTCATTCATGTACTAACTGAACAAGGCCTGAACCGGGAGGGCCACCTTCACCTGGTCGTGCAGGCCCGCGCCACCCCGTGGAGGAACGCAGGTTGGTTTCGTAGCCGCTGGTTGCAACCCTGACGCATCAGGATGACTTTCTTTTTGCCGCTTTGACGGGTGACGGGCGCGGCTCCGGTGTAACAGCGCAAACCGTGGTAATCTCGTTCAGCGATGGCCTGCGAGGCTTCGCTGAGCATCGTGGCGGCGATCTGTCTTCCAACTCCCGGCAAGGAAAGAAGCACCTCCGCGTCACGATGCTCTTTGGCTTCGCCGCTGCTTTCATCTGGCGTTGCCAGTTGCTCCAACAGGGCGTCGAGCTTCTTGGCGATTCCGGCACGTTGTTGCTGGAGCAGACGCAATCGCGGTAAGCCACCGAAGTCAGCGCAGCTCATCGGCGTTAGCGTGAGAAAGTCGTTCCAGGGCCCACGCAACGCGATCGGAGTTCCCGTGCCGAAGCTGACTCCCCGGCCACTTCTCTACGGGCGAGCGCGGAGTTCATTCACCGACATTCTTCAAAGTAAGCTCCAGAAATCGTTCGTCCAAGAACATGCCCGCTTCGATCAGCTTGCGTATCAACGGGCGAGCTTCATCGATCAACCCACAGCTCTTGCATCGCAAGGCGACTCCAAGCGATCCAATAACAGGCACGTTATGAACCGCGGCACAACGTCGCGCCGCGCGATCATCAAGAACTGCCCATCGCGGCCCGAGCGTGCCATGTGCAATGACCTGAGACTCGCCAGATCCCAGATCCCAATGTTCGATGCTGGCAGGAATGGCGATGTCGGTGACGCGGTATCGTTCGGCCCACGACAATGCCATTGTTGCCGTGTGGTCTTTCTCCTGGCCGTGGCGGACTTCTTTCAAAACGGCGTCCGGAATCATGATGGCGGGGGCGAGCCTTGCGAGTAGTTCGTGACGACCTATCCGGGCAAAGAGAATGAGAGGTGAGGCGTTGACGACCCACGCCTCACTCACGATGAATCTCTTCCTGCAGCTCCTCGGACGTCACCTGCACAACCGGGATACGCCGATGCGCGAGCTCGTCGATGAACTCCGCGCGGCTCGTGCCGGCGATCTCGGCAGCCTTCGACTGGGAGATTTCGCCGTGCGAATACCAGAGCAAGGCGGCCGCGACACGCATCTCCCTCGCGAATTCAGCGGGCGACAAGCGTAGCGCCGATAGCGCCCCCTCGGGCAGGTCGAACGTTATCGTGGGCATTGCCTCAGGCTCTCCAGCATCAGGATACCGCGTCCGCCCTGCGAGGATAACGGCTGGCTGCGTCTTCG
>CAYPUQ010000473.1:0-4615 GCA_964413655.1 uncultured Solibacteraceae bacterium
TCCGGTGAGCCGGAGGATGCGCGGCAGGTCCTCCGGCGGCGGCGCGGCAGGCGGTTCCGGCCGCGGCTCGGCCGTCTTGGCCGTATCGCGGTAGACGCCGAGCGGGAAGATCTTCGTGAGTTCGTCGTGGACCCAGCGCTGGGCTTCCACCGGCTTCATTTTCCAAATAGTGGGGCACGGCGATAGGATCTCCACGAGCGAGAAGCCGAGCCCCTTGACCTGGGTCTCGATAGCCTTCTTCACGGCCCGGCTCGCCTGCATGATCTGCTTGTTGTCGCCGAGGGCGACGCGCTCGATATACACCGGCGCGTCCAGGGTGGCGAGCAACTCGGCGATGCGCAGCGGATAGCCTTCGTTCAGGGCCGTACGGCCGAAGGGGCTGGTGGTGCTCTTGGCCGCCAGCGGCGTGGTGGGCGCCATCTGCCCGCCGGTCATGCCGTAGATGGCGTTGTTAAGGAAAAAGACGGTGACTGGCTCGCCGCGATTGGCGGCGTGGAGGATCTCCGCGCTGCCGATGGCGGCGAGGTCACCGTCTCCCTGGTAACTGATGACGATACTCCGCGGCCGCGCGCGCTTGGCGGCGGTGGCGACGGCAGCGGCCCGGCCGTGGGCAGCCTGAATGTTGCCGGTGTCGAAGTAGTAATAGGCGAACACCGAGCAGCCGACCGGGCTGACGAAAACAACGCGGTCCTGCACGCCCAACTGATCGATCGCCCGGGCGATCAGCTTATGCACGACGCCGTGGCCGCAGCCCGGACAGTAGTGCGTTTGGTGTTGCTCGCCGGACTTCCGCTCGAAGTTCGTGTAGAAGCTGCGCGGACGCTCCTGGATTACAGTGTAGCCAGCCATGGTCCATCCACCTCCGCGACCGTCGGTTCCGCCACCGGAATCTCGCGGGCCGCGACTACGAAGTCGACTATCTCTTCCGCTGTGGGGGCATTGCCGCCACAGCGGCCGAAGAATTCGACGCGCCGGCGGCCTTCAATCGCCAGCCGGACGTCGTCCACCATCTGACCGGTGCTCATTTCCACCGCCACGAAGAGGCGCGTGTGGTGAGCCAGCCTTTGGAGATGCGAGACCGGGAACGGATAAAGCGTAATCGGCCGCAGCAGGCCGGCCGCGATACCGCGCGCGCGCAGCCGCTCTACGGCCGCTTTGCAGATCCGGGCGGTGATGCCGTAGGCCACCAGGACGATCTCGGCGTCCTCGGTGCGCCAGGATTCGGCATGCACGGCCTCCTGCTCGGCGCGGCGATACTTGGCCTCCAGGCGGTGGACGTGCCGTTCCAGGTCGTCGGCCTCAAGGTAGATCGACGAAACGAGGTTCGGACGCGTTGTCACGTCGCCGGTAACGGCCCAATCGGGTGTGTGGTGCGGCGTGAACTGCTGCCGGAACTCGACCGGTTCCATCATTTGGCCGATGAAGCCGTCGGCAAGCACGTACACGGGCGTCCGGTAATCGTCGGCAAGGTCGAAGGCAAGCGCCGTCAGGTCGGCCATCTCCTGCACCGAAGCGGGGGCGAGCACGAGCGCACGATAGCTGCCGTGACCGCCACCCTTGACCACTTGGCGGTAGTCGCTCTGCTCGGGCGCGATGTTGCCGAGCCCTGGCCCGCCGCGCATGATGTCGACGATGACGCAGGGCAGCTCGGCGCCGGCCAGGTAGCTGACGCCCTCCTGCATGAGGCTGATGCCCGGTCCGCTCGACGCGGTCATCGCGCGGATGCCGGCGGCGGACGCGCCATAGATCATGTTGATAGCGGCCACTTCGCTTTCGGCCTGCAGGAAGGTGCCGCCCACTTGTGGCAGATAGAACGCTGCCGCCTCGGCGATCTCGTTAGCCGGCGTGATGGGATACCCGTAGAAGGCGCGGCATCCGGCGAGGACCGCGCTCTTCACTACCGCTTCGTTTCCCTTGAGTAGCTGGCGGGTCACGATGCGCCTCCTTTCCTCACGCGGCCGCCTGCATGCGCAGCACGGCGATGCCGCCCGGTTCCGGACAGACGAAGAAGCAGATTCCGCAGGCGGTGCAACCGTGGCCGAGGTACTCGGCCGGGTGGTAGCCGTAGCGATTCAGCCGCGCCGCGAGTTGCAGCACCTTCGGCGGGCAGGCTTCCACGCAGAGGCCGCAGCCCTTGCACTCGTCCGGGTTCAGGATAATCAGACCGCGATCGGTGTGGTTGATAGCCATGGGACCTCCTAATGCATGGCGTGTGCGGGTTCGAGGTAATGCGCGCGGACGCCGAAATCGTACAGTTCGTCGCGGAAGCGGGGTTCGGCAATGGCGATCAGCGCCTCGGCCCGCTGGCGCACCGTTTTGCCATGCAGGTAGGCGATGCCATGTTCGGTGACGATGTAGTGTACGTCCGCGCGGGAAGTAACGACGCCGGCGCCGGGATCGAGCATCGGGACGATGCGCGAAACCGTGCCGTTCTTCGCCGTCGAGGGAAGGGCGATAATCGGCTTGCCGCCGTGGGAGCGGGCGGCGCCCCGAATGAAATCCACCTGGCCGCCGAACCCGGAATAGGGGCGCGTGCCGATCGAATCCGAGCAGACCTGCCCCGTAAGGTCGATCTGCAGGGCCGAGTTGATCGCCACCATGCGGTCGTTCCGGCTGATGACGAAAGGATCGTTGACATAGGCGATCGGGCGGAACTCGAACAGTGGATTGTTGTCGATGAAGTCGAACAGTGGGCGCGAGCCAAGAACGAAGCCGGCCACGAGTTTGCCGGGATGCAGGCTCTTTTTCCGGCCGTTGATGACGCCCGATTCGATGAGCGGGACGACGCCGTCGGAGACCATCTCGGTGTGAATCCCGAGATCGCGATGATGGGCCAGCGCGCGCAGTACGGCATCCGGCACCGCGCCGATGCCGGTTTGCAGCGTCGCGCCGTCGGGCACGAGCGACGCGACATACTCGGCGATCATCTGGTGGATCGAAGTGAACGGTTCGGGGAGGAGTTCGGGCAGCGGTTCATCCACTTCGACTACGGCGGAGATCTCGCTGATATGCAGGAAACTGTCGCCGAGCGTGCGCGGCATCTGACGGTTGACTTGGGCAATCACGTGCTTGGCCGCGCGCGCCGCGTTCAGCGTGCAATCGACGCTTACTCCCAGGCTGAGGTAGCCGTGCTCGTCCGGCGGGGAGGTTTGCAGCAGCACGACATCCAGCGGTTGCCGGCCGCTCGTGAACAGCGCCTCGATCTCGCCGAGAAAGATCGGTGTGTAATCGGCCCGGCCGGCGTGGACGGCCTCGCGGACGTTGGGTCCGACGAAGAGCGCATTGGCGCGAAACACGCCCTCAAATTCGGGCGCCACGTAGCCGGCCGAGCCGAGGGTGAGCATGTGAATCACTTCGACGTTGCTGAGTTCCGGCGCCCGGCGCAGCAGCGCTTCCACCAGGACGCTCGGCGTGGCGCAGCCGGGGTGGATGTACAGAACGTCGCCTGGATGGACCAATTGGAGGGCTTCGCCGGCACTTGCGAGCTTCCGCCGGTATTGAGCCAGTCCGGGGGCAGGGGGCATCACAATTCCTCCATAAACACCACCTGCATGTGGGTTTCCAAAGTTCATACTTGTTATCAACAACTTAGATGTTGTGGAACACAACAACTGGAACAGTGTTGGGGTAGAAAACGCGGCCGGTGGGGGAAGGTGCGCAACCCGTCGATTCCGCGAGGCGCGACATAATGTTTTGATGCAGCGACTCGGACTCCTCGCCATGCTCCCATTGGCCGCCATCGCCGCGGACTGGCCCGACTTCCGTGGTCCCCAGGGCGGAGGACATTCGGCGGAGAAGAACCTTCCCCTGACATGGAGCGAATCGGAAAACGTGCTCTGGAAAACAGCGCTGCCGGGCCGAGGTTGGTCGACGCCGGTAATCGGCGGTGACGAAATCTGGCTGACGGCGGCGGCCGAAGGCAGCCGGTCGCTCCGCGTTCTCATGGTGGAGGCGGGGACCGGCGCGATCAAGCGGAATGTCGAGGTCTTCCGGCTCTCTGAACCGGTGGCGGGCCATTCCAAGAACAGCGGCGCATCTCCGTCGGCTCTCCTCGACGGCGACCGAGTCTACGTCCACTTCGGCTCCTACGGAACCGCCTGCTTGCGCCGCGACGGCCAAGTCCTCTGGCGTAACACGGAGCTCCATTATTTTCAGGCGCACGGGCCTGGCGGTTCGCCCGTACTGGCGGAGGACCGGCTGATTCTGAGCTGCGATGGCAACGACACGCAGTTCGTTGTGGCACTCGACAAACACACGGGCAAAGTGGTGTGGCGCAAACCGCGGCCGTCGGCGATGGCGTACGCCACGCCGCTTGTGATCCAGACCCCCGGCGGGCCGCAGGTGGTGAGTCCCGGCGCGCACCGCACCGTTTCCTACGATCCGCGAACGGGAGAGGAACTCTGGCACGTGACCTACGGTGACGGATTCTCGAACGTGCCCCGGCCGGTTTTCGGCGGCGGCTTGGTCTACATCACAACCGGCTTTTACCAACCGGAACTCCTCGCCGTCCGGGTGGACGGGCGCGGCGATGTGACGCGAAGCCACGTCGCGTGGCGGTACGGGCGCGGTGTCCCGCTCACGCCGTCGCCGGTGCTGGTGGACGGCCTGATCTACA
>CAYPUQ010000474.1:0-4612 GCA_964413655.1 uncultured Solibacteraceae bacterium
CGCGCGGGCCGGCGGCAACGATGGAGTCGCCGCGCACCGCAACCGCACCGTCCTCGACGACGCGCCACTCGGCGTCCATCGTGACGACGTATCGTGCCGACACGATCCAGTCGACGCGATCGGCGCCGAAGAGCGCCTGAAGGCAGATTAGGCTAAGCAGTAAGCGAACGATCATCGAATGCTCGCGGGAAGAGTTCCTTCAAGCGTAGCGTTGCCCGTTTGCCCTTCAAGTTAACCAAGACGATCTCGATGTCGCCGCAGAACTCCCAGAGAATCTGGCGGCAGGCGCCGCAGGGCGGCGTCAACCCGTCCGTATCGGCGGCGACGGCGATTCGCGCGAAGCCGCGGGCGCCTTCGCTGATCGCCTTGAAGACGGCGACGCGCTCGGCGCAGATCGTCAATCCATAGGTGGCGTTCTCAATGTTGCAGCCGGTGAAGACGCGGCCATCGGCGGCTTCGAGCGCTGCGCCGACACGGAATTCCGAGTACGGCGCATGCGCCTTTTCGCGCGCATCGATCGCCGCCAGCGCCAGCGCCGTCATAGCGCCGCTTCGACGCGGGGCAGCAAAGCCCGCAGCAGCCGGACGAGCGTTTCGCGCACCCCGCGGCCGGTTTCCAGCACTTCGTCGTGGCTGATCTTTTGCGGCAGGATTCCGGCCGCCATATTCGTCACGCAGGACACAGCGAGGCATTGGATGCCCATGTGGTTCGCCGCGATTACCTCGGGGACCGTCGACATGCCGACCAAGTCAGCGCCGATGGTGCGCAGATAGCGGATCTCGGCGGGGGTTTCGTAACTCGGCCCCAGGACGGCCGCATAGACGCCTTGGTGCAGGGGTACCGATTGTCCGGCGGCCACTTCGAGCGCGATGCCGCGCAGCTTGGGCGAATACGCCTCGGTCATGTCCGGAAAACGGGGGCCGAGCGAGTCGTCGTTCGGTCCGGCGAGCGGATTGCGGCCAAGGAGATTGATGTGGTCGGTGACGAGAACAAGCGTACCTTGCTTGTAGGCCGTGTTGATACCGCCCGCGGCGTTGGTGAACACGATGGCGCGCACGCCGAACCGGCCGAGCGCGCGTACGCCGAACACCACCTTGTCCGGGGTGTGGCCTTCGTAGAGGTGGGCGCGTCCGTTCATGACGGCGAGTTCCTGGCCAGCGAGGCGTCCGACGACCAACTGACCGGCGTGTCCGACCGCGGTGGACGCCGGCCAGCCGGGAATCGAGGAATAGGGCATGGTGACGGCTGCGGTAAGTTCTTTTGCGAAATCACCGAGGCCGCTGCCGAGAACGACCGCCACTTTGGGGCGCAGCGGGGTTTGTTGCCCGAGAAAGACGGCGGCGTCGTGCAAGGTGCTCATCGGCGGGCGGTCCTCAGAGTAACATGCCGGCAATGCAGGCCGACATGAAGTTCGCCATCGTGCCGGCGGCCACGGCTTTCAGGCCGAGCCGCGCCAGGTCGGACTTTCTCGATGGGGCCAGCGCGCCGATGCCGCCGATCTGAATCGCAATCGAACTCAAGTTGGCGAAACCGCACAGGGCGAACGTCGAGATGACGAACGATTTCGGGTCGAGCACTTCGCGGATTTTTCCCAGCTCGGTGAAGGCGACGAATTCGTTCAGGATGAGGCGGGTTCCGAGCAGATTGCCCACGGCCTGCGCGTCGTTCCAGGTGACGCCCATCAGCCACGCCACCGGCGCGAAGAGCCAGCCGAGCAATTGTTGCATCGACGCCGGGAACCAGCCGAAACCGGCCAGTCCGTTCACCCACGCGAATACTCCGTTCACGAGGGCGATGAGCGCGAGAAAGGCGATGAGCATGCCGGCGATGTTGAGCGCCAAGTGCAGACCGTCGCCCGCGCCGTGTGCCGCCGCATCGATGATGTTGACGCCCGGCTTTTCGATGTCCACCTTCACCGTGCCGCGCGTCTCCGGCTCGCCGGTTTCCGGCATGAGCATCTTGGCGATGAGGATGGTGGCGGGAGCGGTCATGATCACGGCGGTGAGCAGGTGCTCGATGCGGACGCCGGCGATGATGACGTAAGCCGCCATCACGGCGCCCGAAACGTGGGCCATTCCGCTGGTCATGATGGTGAAGAGTTCGGACTGCGTCAGGCCCGCGAGAAACGGCCGGATCGTCAGCGGCGCCTCGGTCTGGCCCATGAAGATGCTGGCGGCCACGTTAGTGGATTCGGCGCCGCTGATGCCCATAAGCCGCTGCATCACGATGGCCATGCTCTTGACCACGATCTGCATGATGCCCAGGTAGTAAAGGATGGCGAACAGCGAAGCGATGAAGATAATGATGGGCAGAACCTGGAAGGCGAAGACGACGCCAAAGCTGTCGCTGCGCGCGCCGAGTGGTCCGAAGACAAAGGTGCTGCCCGCCTCGGCGTAACGGAACAGCGCGTTCACGGCGACACTCGCCTTCTCAAAGACCACGCCGAAACCGGTCTTCAGCACGATGAACGCGAAGCTGAGTTGGAGCCCGAGGCCCCAGAGCATCAGGCGCGGCGAGATACGCCGGCGGTCCTGCGAGAAGAGATAGCAGACGCCAAGAATTGTCAGCAGGCCGAGCAGACCGGTAAAGCGGTCCATGGCGCTCCGTGTATCCTAGCTGACGACTTCGAGAATCAGTTCGCGCTCTTCAGGCGGCGAATTGGAGATGCGGAAGGCGTCTTCCACAAGGTCGGCCGCCTCTTCGAGCCGGTCTTCCTTGGTGTAGTAGATGCGGCAGAGCACCGAGCCGGCATCGATCTTGTGGCCGACTTTGACTTCGAGGATCACGCCGACGGCCGGGTCCACCGGGTCGTCCTTGGTGTCGCGGCCGGCGCCGATCATCGTCGCGGCGAGTCCGATGCTTTGCGCGTCGATGGCGCTGATGTAGCCGTTGCGCGGCGAGGGCACCTCGCGCACGCCGGTCGCGTTCGGTAGGAGGTCGAAGCGGTCCAGCACGCTGGGGTCGCCGCCTTGCGCCTGGATCACTTCCTTAAACTTGCGGTAGCCGGAGCCGTCGAGTAGCGCGCTTTGCGCCAGTTCGCGCCCTTCATCGAGGGTCATCGTCTTGCGGCCGAGGAAGATCATGCGGGCGGCCAGTTCCAGGGCGAGGCGTGTGAGGTCGGTCGGGCCGGCGTTCTGGAGCGTCTGCGAGACTTCCATGATCTCGAGCGCGTTGCCGACGGCGAAGCCCAGCGGCTGGTTCATGTCGGTGATCAGGGCCTGGACGCGCTTGTCGGCGCGGCGGCCGATCGAGACCATAATCTGCGCCAGCTTGCGGGCGTCCACGTGGCGTTTCATGAACGCACCGGTGCCAACTTTCACGTCGAGCACGAGCGAGTCGATTCCCTCCGCCAGCTTTTTCGCCATGATCGAACTGGCGATCAACGGAGTGGATTCCACGGTTGCGGTTACATCGCGCAGCGCGTACAGACGGGCGTCGGCGGGGGTAACTTCGGTGGTCTGGCCCATGAAGGCGAGGCCGTAAAGCCGGAGGTGCTCGCGAAACTCGTCGACGGAAAGATTCGTCCGGAAACCGGGAACGGATTCCAGTTTGTCGAGCGTGCCACCGGTGTGACCCAGGGCACGGCCGGACACCATGGGCACGACCACGCCAGCCGCCGCGGCCAAGGGTGCGGCGATCAGGCTGGTCTTGTCGCCGACGCCGCCGGTGGAATGTTTATCTACCTTGACGCCAGGAACCGACGAGAGATCGATGACCTGGCCCGACCGCAGAATCCCGTAGGTGAGCGCTTCCACCTCGTGTTCGGTCATGTCCTGAAAATAGACAGCCATGAGAAAGGCGGCCATCTGATAGTCGGGGACCAGTCCTTGGTTGTAACCATCAATTAAGGAGGCGATTTCTTCCGGGGTCAGTTCCTCCCCGTCGCGCTTCCGCTGAATCAGATCGACAGTCCGCATGAATTTAGCAGGTTACCACTATATCTAACTGAAAGTAAAGGGAGAAAATTCTCCAACGAACAAAGAGGTTGATTCCCATGCGGGACGAGCCCAAAACGGGGATTTGATTCCCATGCGAGTGAGCCTGAAAGCGCGGGGCGCTGGCGATGCCGGATGTTGCGAGGCTATGCACATCCGCATGAGCAATTTGGAACGGCTCACCGTAGCCGAAATGGAAGAATTTGTGTCGAGCAATCGGGGCATCGATTGCTCGGTGATCGAAGGAGCGGCGGCGTACGGATTCATCGAGCGGGTGCTGACAGCCCAACTGTGGTTCTCGGAAATTGTGTCACGGCGGGAATCGCCGACCGGATACTCTCGGAAGCGGTTGGCAGAAGTCTTCGATGCTGATCGCGATGAGCATCGACACGGGTCCGCGGTGTGGCGCTGTAGATCTGGTTGAACACCGCGAACCCAGGTTGGAATCGCAGTGGCGCCGATGGTTCGGATGGAGGTGGGTGTTCAGGCGGCGCGCCGCTCGTAGCGATGATGCAATCCGCCCAGCACCGGAATCGCAATGATCCGTCCAGCCTCTGGCGGTTGGATCGGCCGCGGCTCCGGGCTGTCCTTCTGCACCTGTTTGATTCCCATTGCCTTCAACTTAGGCCGCCGACCGCCGCAGGTTGTAAATGTGCGACACCGAAATGGTGGTGAGC
>CAYPUQ010000475.1:0-4596 GCA_964413655.1 uncultured Solibacteraceae bacterium
TCAGCAGGTCCTTCGAGATCTCCGCTTTCGTTTGCCGGATGGTCTGTTGCTCGCGGAGTTCGGCGCGGGCCTTTTCGAGGTTCCGCGTATGCTGCCGCAGGTAGCGGTGAAGTAGTTCCAGGCGCTTGCGCTCTTCGGGACCGTCGGTATCGATGTCGTACTTGCCGATGGCTTCGCGGACGGCACGGACCTGCCAGGTGGCGTAGGCCATGTCCTCGACGAGGGAGCCTTCGGTTTCGCCGAAGGGCTTGTGTTCGTAGAAGAGGTGGTTGTAAACGGACTCCCATTCGGGCATTTCTTCTTCGGTGACGCGGATCATCTTCGCGGTGAGGCCGTGCTTGCGCGAGTTCTGCGCGGACTTCTGTTTGCCTTGCTGGGAAGTTGGGCCGTGCGATTTGGCTCCGTTGATGCGCGAGGCTTCCTGTTGTCTGTCAGTCATTGGAAATTCTCCGTAAAGTTATTTTTGGCGGGCGAGGGCGCCCGGCGCAGGCAGGGGGCCTGCCTCACAAAAGAAAAGCCCCGCGCGACGGCGGGGCGTAATGAAGACGCAGTACGAGTCTACGGATTCAGTTTGGCACGGGCGCGCAAGGGTTCTTGGCAGGATGGTCTGTAAGTGATTGATTCAAAGGCGAAGAAATATTTCGAGTTGCTGTGACTGAGGTCCGCCCCACAGATCATCTCAGTAGGAGCGCGCGTCCGGATGCAATCCGGCCCGCCGCAATGCCTTTTCGAAGCGCGGGTCCGTGCGCATCGTTGCGAGGCGCGGATCGACGCTCAGCGTAAGGAGTTCAGAAGCGCGGGATTCCAGCGCGGCATCGATCGCCTCGAATGCCTCGTCGCGGTAACCCAGGGCCGCCGCCAGGAGGAGTGTGGACGACCCATCGATTTTCCCGCGACGGACCAGTTCGCGAAGCGTGTCGAGCCGTGCCTCGGCCGGCTTCCGGTCCCCGCCCTGGAGGCTGATCCAGACGCGATCGGTGGCCACGACATCCGGCGCCAAGCGCGAGTCGTTCAGGACCTGCATAGCTTCGCCGGTTCGACCGAGGAAGCCGAGGCTGAGGGCCAGATAGTATTGGGCCAAGGTGTATCCCGGCTCACGATCGAGGACCTGACGGCACTCGAAGGCGGCCCGTTCGAAGTCTCGCGAGTAATAGAAGACCTTGCAATACTGGGCGCCGAGGGCCGGAGAAGCCGGGTCGAGCCGAAGGGCCTCCTCAACCAACCGGCGCGCTTCATGCACCCGGCCGGTGGCAAGCTTCAAAACGGAGTAACTGAAGAGCGTTTGCATGGAGCCGGGTTCCAGCTCCATTGCGCGTTGCAGCTCGGCGTCGGCTTCATCGAATCGCCAGCCGACGGTGGCAAGCGCCAGTCCGTGGGCGCTACGGGCCGTGCCCGACCGCGGATCGAGTTGGACAGCTTTATGGGCCGCCGAGACGACCCGGAGTTGCATCTCCGGTTCCATGCTGCCGAGGGAGGCGAGGTGCATTAAGCTCACGGCCAGGCCCGCGTGCGCATCCGCCGACCGCGGATTCTGGGCGACGGCATTCTCGAAGTAGCGGAGCGCCTTGGCGGACTCGCCGGGCGCCAACTTGTAAAGGAGGTGTTCGCCGATTCGTACGAGGGGTTCCTGTCCAGCCGCGCGGGTTGGCGCCGAGTCCAGCGACAGGGCCAGTAAGCTGCCAATGCCGGTAGCGAGAACCGCTGCCGCGGCGACCGGCCAGACCCGCGAACGGCGCTCCACCGCCACCGCCGCGGGCGTGGGACAGGGGTCCGTGGCGGGGATCTGCTCGACGCCGGCGACGAAGCGGTATCCGCGGCGGGGAATGGTCTCCAGATAGGTTCCCTCCTCCACGCCTGTTTCGAGCGCGCGCCGCAGAACCGAGACGTTGCGCGTCAGGCCCGAGTCGACGACAGTGACGTCCGGCCAGACGGATTGCATTAGTTCTTCTTTTGTAACGACTTGGCCTGCATTTTCGACCAGGATCAAAAGCGTGTCGACGACTTTGGGCGTGAGCGGAATGCGTTCGCCATCCCGCTCGAGAATCCGACTGGTGGCGCAGAGGCGGAATGGACCGAAGCGGTACCCGGCAATCGAGCCGGACGACGCCGGCGCGGTGTCAGGCGGGCGATCCAAGGGGACGGTAATCTGTCCGGATGGCGTCATAATGTCTTGACGTGCGGAATTAGCGTGAAGAATCGATCAGGGACGTTTCAAAAAGTGGCTTGGGCGGATGGATCCCGCAAAGGCCGGACGCGGCCCGAAAGGGATCGTCGCCAACCGTAAGCAGGGCGGACCAGGGTTCAGTTGCACTACTTTACGGGTTTCAACCACGACCAAACTGCCCGGCGTCGCCGCATTCGCTGAATCATTCGCCATCTGTTGCGGCTCGCCGCGCCGCGAGACTCGATCCGATGGCGGCTCTTCGTTGCGAGTAGCGGCGGCAATTACGCAATCCGCACACCAAGACTGAACCGGGCGAAGCGCAACGGCTGCGGGGAGTTGTCCAATAGCACGCTCCGTCACGGTAGACTCGACTGCGCTTCGAAGCATCTGACACACCAGTCATCTGAGCAGATAGATCGCCCGTAGTCGGCTACCGATTACCGATAACACTCTTCCGGCCATGTAACGCGCCAATCGTGATGCCCGCGCAAGCTCAACTCATTGCGAAATGTTCGACTTAAGCCTACGTGCACAGATTGGACCGGTAAGGCCGAAAATAACCGGAAATTTGACGGCCAGACTACCGCCGCTCAATATGGCCGTCACGCGATAGAAAGCATCAGCGTGCCAAATTGTGGCCTCACTCCGTGGTAAACAGCACTGATGCTCCAACCTCTGCGCATGTTTCTTGCGTCCCTCCTCGTAATAGAGATGCGCCTTACACAGCGTCTCCCAAACCGGACTAGTCATACGTCAGGCGCAGGCGAGTGGATCTACTGCCCATGGAGCCGTCTCAATGCAGTAGACAGAACAAGATCGGCGACGGCGATGCCCAGCGTCTGACCGTCGTCGCATGCAAAACGGAAGTGTATGCCGCCGAAAATGCGGGCATTGTTCACTTCTTCCAGAGCCGCGTCAAAGCTGGAGAATTGGCGCTCAATACGAACACCCGGCGAAATTTCTGCATCCACGCTGAATGCCGTATTGGCGCCGAAGTTGATCGCCAACACTCGCGCGGCCGCGCCGCTGATACAGGAGTGTGCTGATGGGTATTCCGGAAATGGAGGCGTTATCAATAGGGGAGTCCAGGCCATGTCCTCTACGGTTTCGGGGTTTCCGTCAGATGCAGCAAAGCGAATCGCCGTGATCGGCCTCCAAAAATTGTACGCGTACTTTGCTTCGTAACAACTGATTCCGGCGTCTGCCATGCCAAGCGTTAGTGCAGCCATCAATCGGTTGATCGCTGAAACGGAAAGATGGCGCTGGGCTGCAAGCGAAAGAGCCACACGTCCCCAGTCAGACGGCGAGGTGGAACCCCAAAAGAGGCTATAGAGAGTTTGCTCCGCCGTCCGGGGGCTATTTAATGCACCCATTGCTTTGACCTCGTTGAAATCGGCTGAGTAGCTCGAACTGTTCAAGGCCGGAGGTCCTGGCGGCCGCAACTGCGAGGGGGAGTGCATGACCCACGGAACCATTGACGCGAACTGGAGACCCGCGCCAGGCAAAAGACCAGGGGGCGTGGGGCGCCACTGCCCGGGAGCGCTGCCGCCGAGGAAAAGCGGCAGCACGGTGCTAAAGCCATCGGTGCTTCGCCACTGCCAAATGCCATCGGCGACACGTTGTCCCCAATCAATGCCGCGTCGAATCGAAACACTATTCTCCAGGGCCGGTCCGCTGGCGATGGCCGCTAATGAGGATGCGCGACTCTCTGTGAAAGTGGCTGCTTGTGCCGGAAACAGCCGGATCAGATTTGCATATGCCGCCTGGACTGCGGCGGCGCGTCGGGAGGCTCCGGGCGGGGCGGCCGGTTGCACGTGAATTGCCTCGTACCGGCGCTCAATCCCGTTTACCGCGTCAAAGATGGAAGCCTGCACAATGGCGTTAGCGCGCGTCGTCACCAGCGGGGAAATGCCGGCAGCCCGCGCAGCATCGAATGCGATGTGGCTCCATTCTGTGATCTCGTCACCACTGGAAGATGGGGCGAGAAAAAATGCCACGCTTACAAACACAAATTCTTTTACATTCCTCATGTCAACCCTCCTTCGAGCGATCTCGAGCGTGATCGTGCCAGATGACATACATGTGGCCCGGGGCGCCGACGGCTGGCGCTGCCAAATGCAGTAGCAGTAACGCTCGCTTGCACCTTAAATCCTTGTCAGCGCTAAGGTCAAGAGATGCCGCCTGATATTTTCCTGAGCAGGCAAACTGCCAGAAACAAAAAGGAAAGAATCGAAAGATGAGCAATCGGGCGCTGGGCAAGGTGTATGATTGGTGAACGAGTAAGCCATGGAACCGGCTGCGGCAATTCAATCTGTGATCCGCTTCGGAGCCTTTGAGCTGGACCCGAACGGCGGACAGCTCCGCAAATCTGGTCTCCACTTCGACCAAGGTTTGAACTTTTGTATCCGCCAGATTCGCACAGCGCTCGGTGA